>CANGXP010000038.1 GCA_947457935.1 Alphaproteobacteria bacterium
ACAATGCCAATTTTTCTAGGACTAACATTTGCGGTTATTGATTATGGCTTGATGTTGAGCAATCGCGGTTCGGCAGCAGGGAACATCAGTAGTTTATCGCGAACGATACAAGACAACCCGCAAATTTCAGTTGCCGAATTGAATGCATTGGTTGCGAGTGCAGGCAGTGGGACGGTTAATTTTACAGCAGCGGGAAATTGCTTTTGTGCGCAGTCGTTTACCACACAAGCCGCAGCGCAAGCATTTGTGAATGAGTCTGGTTGTGGTGCGGGCTGTAACACCGCTACGCGCAACACAGGCACAGGTACGCCGCGATACATCGGGGTTAGAGGGCAGGTGACCTATAAATTTATCACGCCTGTGAATAAGATTTTTGTCGGCGATAACACCAAGGTGCTGAAGTTTGGGCAGGTTGTGCCTGTGGGGATAACGGTTTGCCCTGCAGGGCAGGCGTTGACCAGCGCGGGGGTGTGTGCTGCTTCAACAGTGACGTGTGGCGCGGGGCAATTCCTCACTGGCAGTGGGACGTGTTCAGCCGCTGTGCCTGTGTGTAATGGTGCAGGGCAAGCCTTGCAGTTTGATGGGACGAATTGGAGTTGTGTAACTTCAACCAAAGTCTTGTCAGAACACGGTGTCCTGTTAAGTTTACAAAGTGACTGCCCAGGTACATATCTGGGAGGGCTGTGTGATACCTCATGGCAAAGGAACATTGTTTTTGCAACTCCCTTTTCTTCGCCCCCGCAGGTTATTGTTACGCCAGAAGTAGGATCTCCTCAAGGAGGATGTGTAGGGGGAGCAATGGATCATTTTACTGCATATCTAACGAACATAACAAGCACAGGATTTACAGTGGTAGGAAGTACATCCCCTTTTGATGGTAGTTGCTCTCCTTACGGCGGCTGGGCATCAAATATCAAAATCGGCTGGATGGCTATCGGAGCTCCCTGATACATAGGGGAAATTACCCCCTGACGACCACGAAGGGGCGGTGCATCCAATACGACCGCAACAGAGCCTAATTTTTTGAAAGGCAATACCTCGTCTTTGTAACTCTCCTGTGTGCCATGCCCGTTCCTGATTTTGCCAAATTCTTTTATTGTTGGGATTTTTCTTGTATTCACAAAACATTAAATTATTGACTACATACTCGTTTTTATGAGTAAAATAGCCACTGCCCAACAGCAAGATATGTCTTTTGTTCCCTCCAGCCCTTTAGCAGCGTATAAAGCAAAGGTTGCTGCGGGGGAGCTTGCGGTTGATGTATTCCAACAAGCGGCGGTGAAGCGGTTAGATGCGCTGTATCAACTATTGACGGATTACCAGCCAAACACCCGCTTTGATTTAAAAAAACTCTTTTCCTTTATTGGCAATAAACAGCATATCCCTCGGGGGCTTTACATTTTTGGCGATGTGGGGCGTGGGAAATCCATGCTGATGCAGCTATTTTACGACGCGCTGCAAACCCCGCACAAACGCCGTGTGCATTTTCATGCGTTTATGCTGGAGGTGCACGACACACTCCATAAATTACGGCAATCTAAGGGAGAAAAGCGGCAAGATCCCCTTAAAGTGATTGCGCGGATGATTGCGAAAAGAACCCACGTCCTGTGTTTCGATGAGTTCCATGTTACCAACATCACTGATGCAATGATCTTAAAAAACCTCTTCACCGCCTTGTTTGCGGAAGGGGTGGTGATGGTTTCAACCAGCAACTGGCGACCCGATGACCTGTATAAAGATGGCTTGCAGCGCGATTCTTTCGTGCCGTTTATTACGCTATTGAAAGAACGCGTAGAGATTTTTGAGCTAGGCAGCGTGAAAGATTACCGTTTGCAGCAACAGGGCAGCGAGGAAGAAACGTATTTTTATCCCGATGAGAAAGCTGCGATAGCCAAGTTAGAGATGGCATTTCAACGTATTAGCGGCGTTGAGTTTCCGCAACAAGGTGCGTTGGAGATTAAAGGACGGATGTTGGAGATTCCCAAGACGGCAGGAGACACAGCCTGGTTCACGTTTCAGGGTGTGTGTGACCAACCGCTGGGAGCAGCGGATTATCTGACAATTGTGGCGCATTACAAGACAATTTTTCTGACTGGTATCCCCCAATTCACTAACGATAACCAAAATGCTGCCAAGCGTTTCATGACGTTGGTGGATGTGCTGTATGACAATCACATCCCTCTCTATTGCACGGCTGCCGCCAGCCCTGAGCATCTTTATCGTATGGGGCATCTGGCGTTTGAGTTTCAGCGCACTGTCTCGCGGTTGGTGGAGATGCGCGGATGGGGTGTTGCGGAAGCCTAAAAGATAAGGCCTGAAATTTATAGGTATCCCAAATAAAGCATTGAAATATGATGCATATTTTGTAATTCCATTGTTTAGATGGACGCATAGAAGAAAGATTGCTAGGTTAACAAAGATAAAATGGGGTTTGTTGCTGTAGTAGTATGCCAATTTTAGAAATTTCGATTGTTGCCATTTTGATCGTGCTCAATGGCGTGTTTGCCATGTCAGAACTGGCGATTGTTTCTTCCAAAAAAGTATTGCTCCGTAAAAAAGCGGAACAGGGGAGCGCTGCCGCCAAAGCGGCTCTTGCCTTGGCGGATGACACGGGGCGTTTTTTGCCCACGGTGCAAATTGGTATTACCCTCATCGGGATTCTAGCAGGAGCCTTCAGCGGTGCTACTATGGCAGAGCACCTCACTGTGTATTTAGAACCCTTTATCGGGGATAAGGACAGTGCGGAATTTGCTGCAGTCACCTTGGTGGTAATGGTGGTGACATATGCAACGCTGATTATCGGCGAATTAGTCCCTAAAGAGTTGGCTTTGCGGAAGCCTGAAAAGTTTGCCATGCTGATTGCTCTGCCTATTACGTGGCTCGCAAAATGGACATCTCCCCTAGTTTGGGGGATGCGTAAATCGTGTAACGCCGTATTGTTTTTGTTGGGTGCTGCGGAACAACATAAGCCCACCGTGACGCAAGAAGAAATGAAAGCCCT
Source organism: Alphaproteobacteria bacterium (assembly GCA_947457935.1). Classification (GTDB taxonomy): domain Bacteria; phylum Pseudomonadota; class Alphaproteobacteria; order JAJTHO01; family CANGXP01; genus CANGXP01. The sequence continues at coordinate 3,002 of CANGXP010000038.1, forward strand.
TATTGAAGAGGGTAGCGAATCGGGTGTGTTTGAAATTAATGAAAAAACATGATTGTAGGCGTGATGCGGCTAGCAGATAAGCCCGTGCGTGCTTTCATGGTGCCGCGAGTGGATGTGGAAATGCTTTCAGTTGATGCAGGGTTGGATGATCTGTTAGAGTTACTCAAAACCACCTGCTACTCTCGGTTTTTGGTGTATGAAGATGATACCAGTAACATTTTGGGTATTATCCATACCCGTGATGTGTTGACAATGCTCCTTGATAAGGAGGATCTAAATATTCGTCAGATGGTAAAAAAAGTGCCTGTTTTTTCAGAAACAAGCGCTGCTATGGGAGTGATGGAAACCCTGCGTATTTCTCCCTCGCACATCGGCATTGTAATAGATGAGCATGGCGATTTGGAGGGGATTATAACACTTGCGGATTTGATTGAGGCAATCGCGGGTGAGTTGTTCCAAACAGAGGGAGAAGCCTCTGAAATGACCCAGCGCGAGGATGGTTCGTGGTTGGTAGACGGTCATGTTATGGTAGATAAAGCCTTTGATATTATCGGCATTCCCACTGAAGAAGCCCCAGAGGGCGATTACCACACCATGGCAGGCTTTGTGTTGGCACATTTACGTGCTTTGCCGCAAGTAGGCACTGTGTTTACTCATAATGGATTCACCCTTGAAGTAGTGGATAAAGATGGTCATCGTATTGATAAAATTTTGATCGCCAAGCAGCAGTCTCAGGGCAATTAACAGGGTGTTGCCTATACCGTTATTACACACACGCAATAATTTCCCCCCTAGCGTTGACAGAAGAAGCGCAAGCCTCTAAAAGCTGATGCAACGCGGGTGTGGTTCAGTGGTAGAACGTCAGCTTCCCATGCTGAAAGTGAGGGTTCGATTCCCTTCACCCGCTCCAGTTTAAAAAACTGCAGTGAAAACAAAAAAACTCGTAGAATGACCACCAGATGCCATCTAATATTTTTCGGCTACCATACTAGCTAAAAATCTCCAGACCCCATCAGAAATCAATTTAAACGCTATTAAAGCGTATTTTAAAATCTAGGGTAGCAGTTTTTGCGGACTGTTTAAGTCCCCCGCCAAAAAACGCACCACACTTCTATCCACCGAAACATCGCGCAACTGCACGGGTTTGGTGAGTTTAATCCCATCCAGCGTTTTGCAACGGCTTAACGCAACATAGAGTTGCCCTGCGGCGAACGCGCCAGAGCCTAGGTCAATCACCACTTTTTCAAGGGTTTTGCCTTGGCTTTTGTGGATGGTAATTGCCCATGCGAGCAGCAAGGGGAGTTGCGTAAAGCTGCCCGTTTCTTCTTTTTCTAGTGCGCCATTGCTTAAGGTGTATTTCTCGGTCTTCCATGTTTCAGCTTCCACGTCATAGACGCGTGCTTTGCCGCCTTCTTGCACTTCCACCGAGACAAAATCTTTGCCCATGCCCCGCACAATGCCCAGCGTGCCGTTGACCCAGCGGCGCGTCGTGCCGTCGTTCTTGGTGAACATCACCTGTGCGCCAATTTTCAACGTGAGGTTCAGCGGGGCAGGGACAGTGGCATTTTCGCCCGAAAAAACGCCCTTTGCCTTGCCTTCATATGTTTTTGAAACACCGCCTAACGCGCTTAAACACCGTTGATTAATGTCATCGGCTTGAGCAGCGCGGGTGGTGAGCGTAATCGTGCCTTCTTCTGTTTTATTAAGATTGCTCACGCACCGCTTGTTGAGGGCATCAAGAGCCGTGCGCCCCACATCGCCACTGCGAATATCATTCAGGATGTTGAGGAATTCCGTCTCTTGCTGGCGGAAAACGGTGTTGAAATGGATTTTCTCAAACAGTGCATCTTGGTAGTGCTTCCCATGAAAGAAAAACGCGCCTTCATAAAAATGCGGGAAAAATTCTTGGTCATTGCGCGAGACAATCGGGGGGAGTTGGAATAAATCCCCAATAAGGCAGAGTTGCACGCCACCAAACGGTTCACGCGGTTTTTTGCCATATTCTTTGAGCATCGCGGCGATGGCATCGAACACATCGGCGCGAACCATGGAGATTTCATCGATCACCAAAATATCGAGTGCTTTTATCATCGCTTTGGAACGGGGGGTATGTTTTTTGGTGGGGTCAAGAAACGTGGGTTTCAGCCCAAAAAACGAGTGGATGGTTTGCCCCTGTACGTTAAGTGCTGCAACGCCTGTGGGCGCAAGAATGGCGATTTTCTTTTTCGTGTTTTTGCGGAAATAATCCAGAAAAGTGGATTTTCCCGTGCCTGCTTTCCCCGTCAGCAACACATTGCGCGTGGTGTTTTCCAAGCAATGCAGGGCTTGGGCAAAATCTGGCGTGGGGGTGAAATCTTGTGACCAGTTTGTTGTTGTGGCAAGGGCGGTGGCGGTGGACATGAGGATTTCTTTCAGTGTATAGCATCAGTATGCGTTTAAAACTGTACACCTGCGGCAAGTTAAAAGAAAGCCCGTTGTTGGCGTTGGTAAAGGACTATCAAAAACGCATCACCGCCCCCTTGGAAATTATTGAAATTGAAACGCGCGGCAAGAAAACAGATGTGGTGAATAAATTGTTGCTCCAAGCAGTGGAGAAAAGCCCCGTGCTGTTTATCTTGGACGAGCGAGGAGAGCAGTTGAGTAGCCCCGCTTTGGCAGGATTATTGCAACGCTATGCAAATGAGGGGCGAGAGTGTGGTTTTGTGATTGGGGAAGCGGATGGACTACCTGAAGAAATACGGTCTAAAGCAACGCATCTGATGGCGTTTGGTAAGGCAACATGGCCGCATATGTTGGTGCGGGTGATGCTGCTAGAGCAATTATATCGGGCAGAAAGTATTTTAAAGGGGCATCCGTATCATCGGGGATATTGAGCAATATGATTGAATAACTCTTTGTGTGAACTAAAGCTTCTTTTTCATAAGTAGAGAATTATTGTACCTTCGGTAAAATATAGCAGTGTAAGGACATAGTATGAATGGAAATTTATCAAGGACTACTCAAGGTCTATCTCTTGTGTATCAGCCTATTATAAAAATCCCCTTAGAAAAATCTGCAACAGATGGCACACCAGAAATCTCCGTTATTGGGTTCGAAGCACTGGGGAGATTAACGCAAGGAGGAGGGCTAATTTCAATTTTTAGTTTGATACAAGAAGCTGAGAAATGTGGGGATAAATCCCTTTTGCAACATATTGATCTAATTGTTTTAGATCAGTGTCTGCAGGATCTTGGATTGATAAAAGAAAGACCCTCGTCTGTGGAAGGTTTTTCAGCACAAGACTTACTAGAGTCTGGGTTTTATTTAGCAATTAATGTTTCTGCACATAGCTGGGATAATCAAGCATTTTTTAATAAGCTTGCTGACGCAAAACATACTTTCACTGATCTTCCTAAATTTTTACGTTTTGAGTTGGTGGAGACAGCAAGTTTGCCAATTAGATATGAAGTAGCCTTATTGGCAAAACTTTATGAACTGGGGTTTTCAATTGCTATTGATGATTGTGGTGTGGGAAGTCATGCAACGACTGAGAAGATAAGTTCACTTTTAACAATGCATAAGTTGTGCAGAACTGAACAAAATTCACCCACTATAAAACTTGACAGGGAAGCAGTGGTTCAACCTCTTGAAGAAGGGAATACTTCAGCCTTAGAGCTTCTAAAGCAATTTTTTAATGTAGCGACCAATAGTCTGTTTGTGTTTGAGGGATGCGCACTGTCTTCGCCAGCTGTTGAGGGATGCGTAGAAACAATGGGTATTCCAAATGCAGCTGGGCAGAGTTATGCGATTGCAAGACCACAATCCGCCACTAGCCTTAGAACGGTGATAGAAAAACTACAGCTAGCACAAGCAGATAGGTAATCTTAAATAGGCAGATAATTTTTTAAGTTTTTAGTGCGTTCCAGAAACAATCTTAGCCGCGCGCCTGATGTGCTTTAAACTGGAACGCAATACCAGTTGTTTCTGGGTCTGTTAACTCTGGTGTTGGGCTAGAAATTTGTTTAGCTTCAGTTTTTTTAAGTTGCGCTGCGATTTCTTCATTGACAGGAACGGAGTAAATTTCCCTGTCTACCCCAATGATAAGAAAATGGTGTGTGCTATTTTTTTCTTGCAAAGATACAGAAGTTCCTGCTTGAAGGATGTTCCAGTCAACCTGAGAGTATTTCTTCTCTAGTTGCATCCTTTGTCGCGCTGCTGAACCGTCTGTTATTTTGACACCCATTTCATTTTGGGTGAACAGGCGCATGATTGCGTCATCTAAGCCCCTAGCACTCACAAAAACAGGCGTGATTTTCTTAGGTGCTGTTTGTGCGTTTGTCGCTTTTGTCACCATAGGGGGAGAAGCCTTAGCTGGCGTTTTTGACTTAGCAACATGTGTTGTGGGGGCTTGACTAGGTGACGGGACAATATTCGTTGTCCGTGTGTTGGCGAACGGGTTTGAAAAACTAGCAATAGCCAAAACACTAGTAGTTATAGCTGTTAAAGCAGTTACTCCTATTGTGCGCCAGCTAAATTGTATTCGGTTTTTTTGCTGCGTTGGCGTTCGGAGAGGTGTTGCTGATAGTGTTTGTGTTGCCACGATTGCTGGCGATGCTTTGAGATGGGCTACGGCAGCGGGTTTGGGTTCCTGTTCTGCAGCTCGCACAAAGGCTGCTTCTTTGGTGTTCTCACCAAATACAGCGTTAATGTCTATGCCGCTTTCAAGCACACGTTTTAAAAATGCAGAGTCTTGAATGTATCGAGCATCCGTAATCGCAGCAAGAAAAGCGAGTTTGTTTGTTGGAGATTTTAAGGCATTAGACGCATTTGGATATTTTTCTTGGTCATCAATAATTGCTCGACCAGTCTCAATAAGCGTTGAGAGAGACTGCCTTTGTTTTACATTGACGTTAAAAAGTATCTTCAGAGATGCGTTAGAATTTACAGTTTCCTTAAATTCAAACCACGGCTGCTCTTTCGAGTTTCTGGCAAAAATTTCTTTTAGGGGATCGCTACTGAGTTCATTCTTAAAAGCATCTTGTAAGTATTTTTTTGCAAGTAAATCTAATGTTAGTGCATCTCTACGATTATTTGCGTCTTTAAAAAATGCGCGAACACTGTCTACTGCTTTTGCTTCGTTTGTTTTGGAGGATGCTATCCATCGTTCATATTGCATTGCCCACGTAGCTGGATTCTCTTCAACAAATTTTTTTGCTTCTTCCGCCGTGCTGGGTAGGGTTGTTAGTGAAGTTGTTAGTGAATATGTCATAAAAAATACTCTTTTAAATTTAAAGCATATACCGATTGATTACTTTACGCGTTATCTCCTTAAGGGAGAAAATAATATTATTGAATAAATATGTGTCTCAATCGAAATAGGCATTATTAAAACATAAAAAAATATACAATATTTTACTAATAAGTCAATATATATTTTTTGTACAACAGCTCAAAAAACTATTTTTTCTGATACGTTTTGAAAAATGTATAGGAGAGCACAACATTTTTCACATCCGCCATTTCAGGGTCGGTGGCAAGGGCGGGGTCAATGAAAAAACTTACGGGCATATCAACTCGTTGCCCTGCTTGGAGTGTCTGCTCGGTAAAGCAGAAGCATTCTATTTTCTTGAAGTATTTCCCTGCTTTAAGAGGGATAACATTAAAGGTGGCCGTCCCCGTGGTGGGGGTGTTGCTGTCATTCCGTGCTTCATAGTGTGCTAGGAATGCTTTGCCGATGGGCATGGAGACTTCATGTTGCAGCGGTTTGAAATGCCACGGCAGGGCAGGGTTGGTGTCCGCATTAAAGGCAATCGTAATGGTGCGGTTTATTTCTTCACTGGCGGCAGGTGCGGCAAGGGCTTTCTGTGTTGTACCGCCGAAACCCGTTACTTGACAAAACAAGCGATACAACGGCACAGAGGCAAAACTCATCCCCACCATGCCCACGACTAAGAGGGAGAGGAGGAGGGCAGTGCGACGATTATTGGGGGAGGGCATAGAATTAATTATCAAACTCTATACGCCAGCACAACGCCGCTTTTTCAGCGAGCCACTGTTGGCGATCCTCGATGGCGGCTCTATCCCAAGCATCATACTCGCAACATTGTTTTGTAGTGGTATACCCGCTTTGTGAAAACTCTTGTTTTTTTGCTGCAAAAGATAAAGTTCCAACTTTCTTGTTTGTTACCTGTGATAGCAATGCCATATTACCAAGTAACCCTACTGCCTCTTCTGTGTCGTCTCCAAAATGGTTCGTCCATTCAGGCGTGGGATTTTGGGGCAAGATGTGTTCTAAGCTAATTTTGTCATCCCCTGTAATGTCAGAGCCGCTAATATAATCTTCAAGACAAGCTAATAAAAAGCGCACTTTCTTCGTTGATTGTTCTATGGGCATTTGTTTTTTGCGAAAATCTTGTTTGAAATCAGCATCATTGGGGTATAGAGGGGCTAGCCGTTGTTTTATTTTCGCAAGAGAGGACAAGGTGCCATTGTCAATATCGCAGGCTATGTCATTGTAAGCACGCTCCTGAACATTGGGAGAGTGTTTTCCTATTACGTTGTAGCGTATAGAAACAGTTGCGATGTAGCCTAGAATTTTAACAAATTCTTTTTTTGAAAATTTTTCGTGTGCCGCAAGAAGCAGTCCAAAAGGTTGAGAAATATTAAAAATTTTTAGTGTACGGAGGTGTTTTGCTGCCCCTTTATACTCATTTTCTTGCCACATTTCATCGTATTCATCATTTAATGCGGCATAGATAGGGGACAGCTTTCTTAATTTTTGTTGGAGAAAGTCAAACACTGTATTCCTATCTTTTATGCTTGCTTTGATTTCCTTAAAAAGACGCCGTTCTGTAACAAAGGGTTTATGGCTGCTATTCCACACGGCACGCACAAATTTTGTAAAATCTACTTTGCCGAGTTGCTCGGTAATCTCCGTCCAGCAACTTTCTAACATTTCTATATCGTCATTATTAAGGGCTTGTTGCTTATCAATAATAGAAAATAGGTAGTTTTTCAGTAGATCGGGCGTTGAAAGTTTTACGCCACGCGCATTCAGTGTTTCAAAAACGGTGTATGCGGATCCTTCTTCCGTAACGGTGATGGTGGTAAACACCAGAGTGCTCGTCACTCTGCTGATGTATTCAGCAAGAGCCTCTCCCGTTCCAAGGGTTTTTTCTGCAATTTTTGCATTAAAAAATGTTTGAGCAGCAATAAGCAAGCGTTCAGAAATATTTTTTTTACGTTTTGTGGGGAGCGCAAGGGTACACAAATCCCTGAAGCACAGGTCGTTGTGCCTATTCAGAGTAAGTTTATTTTTTGTTTTTAAAGAGATAGGGTCTATAAAACCAATGTACTGTGTACGAAGTGTCTCAAGGCGTTGCTTGTTTTTCTCTGCATCGTTATTGTTGGTTACAAGTTCTTCAAGGGCTGTCAATACAGCAAGTATCAATATTGTAATAGTTGTTAAGCGTTGCTGTCCGTCAATAATGGAGAGGACTTCAGTATCGTGTGTGGAGGTTGCTGTTTTTTCAAACACCAAATAACCCATGTAGTGAGCTTCATTCTCACTAAGACTGCTTTCTAAGTCTTGCCACAAGTCTTCCCATTGTTCAGCCTCCCAGCTATAATTTCTTTGGAATTTTGGAACGGTGTAGCAAACACCATTCCCCATAATTTCTTTGAAATTTCGATTGGTAGGCTGAAAAGTTGTAGTTGACATACTTATCCCATCAACTTCACGATGCTAATTGCATACATTAACGCAATAAACGCTACCAGAATAAAAAGTACAGCGTAATTTTTACGTTTGAGGCGTTGCAGGGGGGTGATGGTTTTTGCTGTCATATAGATAAGACTTTCTTACAGAAGCGCGTCTAATGCTCTGTCCACACCCAGCGCACTAAACAGCGCGAACAAATACAAAATTGAAAAACCAAACAAGCGTTTTGCGGTTACGTCTGTTTTCTCAATAAACACCTTGTTAACAAGATGTAGGAATTTTCCGCCTAAAAGCAAGGCAGATCCTAAATAAAAATACCCTGCCGCGTTAGTGAAAAACAAGGCAAGGCTACTCATCACCAACAAAATACTGTAGATAACAATCTGCATCCGTGTGTGGGGTAGTCCCTTCACCACAGGCAACATGGGGACGTTGGCGCGGCGGTAGTCCTCATTGCGATAGAGAGAGAGTGCCCAAAAGTGTGGGGGTGTCCATAAGAAGATAATCAGAAATAGTAGCCACGGTGTTAATGTCATTTCTCCTGTTGCCGCCAGCCAGCCAATAACAGGCGGAAATGCGCCCGCTGCACCGCCAATCACAATGTTTTGCGGCGTACGGCGTTTCAGCCACATTGTGTATACGAATACATAAAACAAAATGGATACGGCAAGCATCCCGCCCGCTAGCCAATTAACCGCCATGCCGAGAATCATCACCGAAAACACGGACAGGCTTACGCCAAAAAACAAGGCATCATCAGGGGTAACGCGACCGCTGGGAATGGGGCGTTTTTGGGTGCGCGTCATAATCGCGTCAATATCGCGGTCATACCACATATTAATCGCGCCTGCGGCACCCGCCCCCACAGCGATGCATAATACTGTTGTGAAGGCGAGGAGGGGATGTAGGCTGTTGGGCGCAATCAGCATCCCAATCAATCCCGTGAATACTACCAGTGAAATAACCGACGGCTTGAGCAATGATACATAGTCGCGGTAGTCCGCCGCTGTTTTGCTTTCGGCAAAGCGGAGTAGGTGTTGTTGGGCAAGGGTTTGCGTATCAGAATGTGTTGACATAATAATGCGGCTTATAGCGCAAAATCAGTACTACGGCTAGGTGTTTTTATAGAACAGTCAGACAATAAAAAAGGGGGCAGTAATGTTTCGCCGCCCCTTTTTATTATTATTATGCATTTCAAAAATTCATAGAACCTGTCTTGTAATCTCGTCAGCCCGCTAGCGAAAATGGTGGATTTTTGAGAACCGTAGCGCAGTGTATTCTTCATACATGAGCAACGGAAGCGCAGAAAAACGACATTTGCAGCAAGGGATCACGAGATTGTGAGCAAGTTCTTAAAATTCGTATTCTACTTTCCACGTTACCGCTCCATCAGGAGACGCATCGCTTAAGCCAAACAAATAGCCCACGCGCATTTCAAGCGGGGTGCGGGGAATGTCAAATTTTACGATAGGCCCAACTTGGTGCTCTTGTTCGTCAAAGCTGCCTGTGTTGTCAATCGCGCCTAAATCACCGTAGTACTCAAAGCCCACAGCCGCCGAATCGGTTACTTTCACGGCAGATTGCCAAGAGAATGCCGCGCCAATATCATCGCTGTTGTTCTCGCCCACTTCGGTTTCAAACTTAATGTTTGCGTAGTGGCTCCACTGCCCATATTGCTTGGCGAGTAAAAGGATTGCTTCAATTTCATCTGCTTCAGCGGGGCTAGCAACAAATTTGTAGGCAGTATACAAACCCACATCAACGGCATACTCGCCTTTGTCGGTGAGCTGGAATTTGTTGACAATTTCGGTGCCTTTGTATTTCAGGTTGCCACCATTCGATTTATTGGCAATACCTTCAAGCTCAATTTTCCAGAAGTCTGTGGGGGCGTACCCAATAGCGGTTTTTGTGTTTAATCCTGTGCCACTTTTGCCTTCGGTGTTGAAATTGTAATCACCGTAGTGCTCAATTTCCCATTCGCCTTCTGTAACGTAGGGAGAGTGCACTTTTTTGCTGATAGCGTGTGCAGCAGGGGACAAGGCGACTGTTGCAGTAAATGCTGCGCCTAGAAAAAGGGGGAGGGCAGTTTTTTTCATGATAAACCTTCTCTGTTTGCGAAGAAGTGATAATAAGAATCATTCTTGCAAAATCAAGAAAAAATTTTCTTTGGGGCTTATGCGGAACGATGCACGTGTCATTCCCTTGTAAAAGGGAATCCACATTTCTTAAATAAGAGTGGTTCCCCCTTTTCAGGGGGATGACACACAGAGAAAGCTTTAGACGTTTCGCGTAAGCTATTCGTTAGGATAAACTAAACAACTATCGCGCCATACTTGGCTCTTGCACCAGCGGTGTTGGCTCGCTAGAGAAATTCCCATTATTGCTGGGAACATCGAGAGGGGCTGCGTTGCTAAGGGGCGCTTGTCGTACGGGGGCTGCAATCGGATTGGTATCGGGATTGCTGAAAGAACCGTAGGTAATACCCTGTGTTGAGCCTTGCAATGTCTGTTGAATGGGGAGCGAGGCGGGGTTGGAGAGTTTATTTTCTACCAAAATGCTTTCCAGTCCCGCAGGGCGACCATAGAATTTTTCCGTTAAGTCACCACGCACTTCTAAAGACGCGCCCTCAAGAGAAAGGCTACCGTATAGCCCTACCGCACGGGAGTACGCAATATAGTCATTTTCAGCGCCAATGCCTGTGCTCCCCGCATATTCTCCACCAACAGTAGCCACAGCAAGGCTGGCATTACCGCCCACGCGTAAGTTGCTGTTGGCGATGTTGACAAGGGCGCGGTCATTCGTCACGAAAATAATCATTTCAGCGGCGGAAAACCCAACCTGCAAGCCAATGCTTGCCGCGCCCACGTTAATAAAGGCAGGACTTGTCCACGTTCCATCGGGATTACGCGCCAGCATCACACCCGCACCGCCAGCACCCCCGAACAACAATCCAGCACGGTAGAAGTTCGGGACAATAATAACCGCACGGGAGTTATCAAGGCGTTTCCGTGTGCCTGAATAGCTGGGGTCTTTAAGAAATGACTCTAATACTGCTTGAGAATTTTTCAGGAGTTCATAGGGGCTGTCAGCGGCAGCGGCGGTTTTTCCAAGAGAAAAAGTGACAGCGAACAGGAATGTGAAAATTTTGAGGAGACGGAGCATAAAGCGACCTTATTATTACTTATTTTAAGGCAGCTATAGCGCGAAACACGAGGCAAGGCAAGGGGGGAATCGCTCAAACAAAGGTAGGTTTTGATAAACCCAAAAAAAACCCGCCGTTTTAAGGGCGGGTTTAAAATTAATAGATGGAGCGACATCACAAAGACACTATAGCTTGTAAAAAGTTAACAGCAGGTTAATTTAAAAAATAAAAAAATAGAAATTCTACTTACTAGATATTCCGCTCGCTATCCTTTAGCATTACTGCCGCTTCATAGCCTGATATAGCAATCTCCGATAAAAAGCGGTATTATACATTGCGCCGTGCAAACCTTGCGAGCCTTCTTTTTCGAATTCTTGGGATTTTTGCATATACTCAACAGCGTTGCGCAAACATTCAATCTCTCCAAGTAGATTGCCTGACTCAGAATGTTCTTCAGACAATAACTTATAACTAACTGCAAGACCAAAATATCCATCTGGATCGTCTGGCATGCACTTGATATATTCTTTGTAGCCTTCAATGGAAAGATTAAGCTGATCAAGCGCCTCATCAACAACAGGCAAAACGCTAGTCTTCTTTGCTTTGTTTCTTTGCATTGCTATAATATTTTCAGAATCATTTTCCATGATATTTGCAGTCGCCTTTCAATGATGCATTAAATTATATTTATATAATATAAAACTATAATA
>CANGXP010000039.1 GCA_947457935.1 Alphaproteobacteria bacterium
AGATTTTTGTCGGCGATAACACCAAAGTGCTGAAGTTTGGTCAGGTTGTGCCTGTGGGGATCACGGTTTGTCCAGCAGGACAGGCGTTGACCAGTGCGGGGGTGTGTGCTGCCTCAACAGTGACATGTGGCGCGGGGCAATTCCTCACTGGCAGTGGGACGTGTTCAGCCGCTGTGCCTGTGTGTAATGGTGCAGGGCAAGCCTTGCAGTTTGATGGGACGAATTGGAGTTGTGAGGCATCAGTTCCTACCAAAGGTACACTTGCAGGCAGTTGTACAAATTATTGGGGTGGGAGTGGGGCAGGTCACTATAATACCCCAATAGCTCCAGCAGTTGAAGTTAATGATAGTTGTGCATGCGAAGCAGGATGGACTCTAGTGTCTACTGGTATTTGTACTGTCGGAAACTGTAAACTATACGCACATGCCTATGGTGTCCCGGTTGGCGAGGTATATTACTATGCCTGTTTAAAAAATTAGTCTATTATTCTTTAAATTAATCACCGATTAATTCTTGAAAAAATCCAAGAAAACGCGTGCCTTTGCAAGGCTCTCCGCATATTCCGCTGCGGGATCTGAATCTGCCACAATACCACACCCTGCATGCAGCGTCATTTTGCCTGCTGTGATCACCAACGTGCGGATGAGAATGCTGCTATCCATGCTGCCATCGCACCCCAGATAGAATAATGTGCCGCAATAGCTATTGCGTTTATACGTTTCTAATTCATCAATAATTTCCATAGCGCGAATTTTGGGTGCCCCCGTTATAGAGCCTCCCGGAAAAGCATGGCGCAACGCATCAACAGCGGTGTTTCCCTCAGAAAGTCTACCTAAAACCGTGGAAACAAGATGGTGCACACTGCTAAATGTTTCAAGCGCGTAGAGCTTTTCAACTTTAACACTGCCCGCCACGCATACGCGGCTGAGATCGTTGCGGAGCAAGTCCACAATCATTAAATTTTCAGCTCTATTTTTAGATGAGGAGAGTAAGGCATCTTGTTGTTTTTTATCCAGTGAAGCATCGGCAAGGCGCGGTACAGTGCCCTTAATCGGACGGGTGGTAAGGGTGTTTCCTCGCACCTGCAAGAATTGCTCAGGCGAATAGGACAGTAAGCTCACATCAGGGGTATGGAAAAACGCGCTATAGGGCGCGGGGTTGAGCGGGATAATCTGTTCGTACAGTTCAAATAATGCCGCGCCGTCTTGGTGGAGTTCTTCAGGTAATGTGCCACTAAAGCGTTGCGCGATATTCGCTTGATACATATCGCCTGCGCGAATGTAGGCGAGCGTTTTTTCAACAGCGGTGTGGTAGTCAACTGGCGGCAAGTCGGGTTGGAGTACCAAACCCTCTAACCGCGTGCCATTCCCGCCCCCGCCTTCGCGAGGGTAAACTCCGCAGGAATCCAGAGGATGCTCCTCTGCAAAACGACGCGCAGTCTCTTCTAGTTTTACGGGCGCATTTTCCACCGACGGATGTGCTACCACCCACGCCCGTTGTTCCTGCATGTCAAACGCGGTGATAATATCGTAAAAGCACAAAGTAACAGTAGGATGTGGTTGGTCATTAATATTCGTATTAAGACTAACCTGCAAAACATTGTAATCATACCCTATATACCCCGCCCAACCCGTTTGAAACGGCGGCAGAAAGGGCAGGGGGGTAATCGCATGACTTGCCTGAATGTTCTTCAGATACGTGAATATATCCTCTGAAACTATTGTATTATCAGCATAGATATCCCCCTCGCGTTCCATTAAAACATGGCGGGGGCTAAACGCTAGATAGGCATAGCGGCCGCCGTGTGCTGCAGGGCTATCCAACAGTAAGCAATAGGGGAGATGGGCAACCCGCGCGGCATATGCGGCAGGGGGCACAAACGGAATTTCCAAAAAATATGGGGAGGGAGGCACCAGCGCAGTCATCCCGTGATAATAAAAAGAATCACAGGCAGCGTCAACAACGCCGCCACGGTTGCAACGCCCGTGATGGAGGCCATCAGGTCAGCATCTGCCCCCATTTGTTTCGCCACAACATAAGACGAGGTGGCGCACGGCAACCCTGCAAAAATCAACGCAACGTTGGTGGGCAGCGGCGGGACTTTTAATAGCCAACAGCTCAACGCCATCAGCAGCGGGAAAATGGCGAGTTTCAGGCTTGATGCCAAGGCGATTGCTTTTGACGAGCTGCGTATGTGTCTTAAATCAATCGCCGCCCCCACACACAGCAGCCCAATAGGCAGCGAGGCAGGGGCAAGCAGAGCAACCGTTTTCATCACAATACCTAACGAGACACCGCTTTGCTGCACCAGCAGTCCTGCAAGCGTTGCAATAATAAGTGGGTGTAAGGCAATGTTTTTTAGTATTTTTCCCCAGTTAATCCGCCCATCACCACAATAATGCACCATAATCACTACCGTGATAATATTAGAAACGGGGATACACACCGCTAAAACTATAGCATAGAGCGATAACCCTTGCGTGCCAAAGAGGGAAACGACAATTGGAATCCCTACGAAATTATTAAAGCGCAGTGCGCCTTGCGCGTAAGAGGCAAAGCCAGCGGGCGATAGAGGGGCATTTTGCGGAAAAATTTTCCATGATAAAAACACCGCAGCGGTCATTAAAACATAAACAAAACAAAGGGATAGCGCGAGAGGGATGGTTTCAAGGAGTGGCGCAGACGGACTTTCTGCCATGCTTTTGAACAATAATAGCGGCAGCAACACAAAATAACTGAGTTTTTCTGCTGCTGTCCAAAAATCTTTGTTGAGAAAATTTTTTTGCTTGAAAAAATATCCCAAAACAATGACGAAAACCACAGGCAGCAAGGCATTGAGGACGATCATAAGGACTTAATACGCTGAACGCGGCGGTTTATAAGGCTTTCAGGCACTTTTTTCCACAATTACGGTGAAATCTTCCATCACGGCATTTGCGAGGAGTTGTTTTGCCGCGTGTTCGGCTATTTCCTTGGCTTTCAGGGCATCAGTCGTGTCAATTTTAAGCGTGATCACTTTCCCTTGCTGAACGTCTGCAATGCCTTGAATACCAAGGTTCTCAAGGGCTTTGTGAATCGCTTTTGCTTGCGGATCAAGCACACCCTTTTTCAAATTAACATACACTTTTGCTAGCATAATCACTCTACCTCTGGCTCTATTGCTTGGTTACGGGTTTCCGCGTTTTGATTTACCCCACCGGGGAGCACGCCCAAACGACGCGCCACTTCTTGGTAGGCTTCCTTCATCCCGCCTAAGTCCTTGCGGAAGCGGTCTTTATCGAAAATTTCGTTGGTGCGCATGTCCCACAAGCGGCAGGAATCGGGGCTAATTTCATCAGCTAATACCAGCAACGTATCTTCATCTTCATTTTGCAGACGACCATATTCCAGTTTAAAATCAATCAGCCGCAAGCCTGCCCCTGCGAATAAACCACACAAGAAGTCATTGATACGCAACGATAAGCTCACCATGCCGCTGATTTCAAACGGGGAAGCCCAATCGAACGCGAAAATGTGCTCGTCGGTTACCAAAGGATCGCCCAAGTCATCATTTTTATAGTAAAATTCAACGATGGGGCGGCCAATAACCTTGCCTTCTTCCAGCCCCAACCGTTTTGCCATGCTGCCCGCAACCACGTTGCGCACCACCAACTCAATGGGAATAATTTCAACCTGTTTAATGAGTTGCTCGCGCATGTTCAGGCGTTTGATGAAGTGCGTGGGGATGCCAATATCGCCCAGCCGCTGCATGATGTATTCCGAAATAAAATTGTTCAGAATGCCTTTGCCTTCAATAATTTCATGCTTTTTGTTGTTAAATGCGGTGGTATCATCCTTGAAATATTGCACGAGCGTGCCCGGTTGTGTGCCCTCAAACAGGGTTTTTGCCTTGCCGTCATAGATTTTTTTGCGTTTGCTCATGGCTGATAGCATTTCTGTATTTTCCTGTGGATAGAGGGTAGCTATAGCACTGTTGCGTTGGGGAAGTAAAGGACACCGTTTGGGTTGGGTTTTGGGGAATAATACTGCACAAATAGAAAAACCCTCCGAAGAGGGTTTTTCGTTTAGGTAATGTTAGAATTCAAGAATGAGAATTAGGAAAGCCCCAATTCTTGAGCAATAGCTGCCCAAGTAATAGTGTTCTGTTGGAATCCATTGTCAGAGCTTCCCGAACCAATAGAAATTTCGACATCCATTGGTAGTCGAGCCGTTCCGTAAACACTGCTGCCAGAACGGATCTGAAGGTCTGCAATGATGATTGCATTTTGAAAGCGTACACTTGAGCCGCTTCCAATATTGCCTCCATTCACAATCCCGCTAAGGGTTTTACTAGAGCCACTCGATGCCGAAACAGCGCGGATATTTGAATTCGCATAGTTTCGCACCAAGGCTTTCCAGTCAGCTTCTGAACGAACACCAGAGGGAGCGCGAACTACCCCGATATTGTTCAAAAGATCCCGAATCTCTCCTGCTAAAGCATTAACTTCCTGCTTTTGAGTCCAATACCGAGTCAAGCCCTCCGTAGAAGGATCTCCTGCGGTACGCGCTTGCTGATAGTCTTCCAAAATCCCCTGCCAACGACGTGGTAGGGTTTCAGAGGTGACTTCAGACCCGAAGGTGAAGATGTCCATTCCAGTTGGCCAGAAGGCATGCTTCGTTTGCTTCGCCCAGAGGAGTGCGAGATGCAACTCTTCTGAAATAGCACTGTAATCAAACCCTGCTTCGTCTGGACCTTCGACGGGTTCGCCAGTGAGCGGATGCACAACGGGACGAGATCGAAGACCAAGTGCGGCTTCAAGAGTAACAGGACGATGCCCTTGGAACTGACGTTGAGGCTTGCTGTGAACCTTGGATAGCAAGGTGATGTAAGCCAGTGTCAATTCCACATTCAGTTTACCAGCAACAAGGATGGCATAGCTGAGGGTTTTGGGAAGCACCTTTTTGATGACAGGATTCGCCTCAATGTAAGGTGCAATTTCCTCGTACTGTGCGGGGTTATCAGACAGATGGGTCAACAAATCAGACAGTCCCATTTCACCAATCGATTTTGGAAGTTGAACCTTCACTTCGATAGGTTGAGTGGGTTGTGCTGTGGGTTGAGCAACAGGTGCAACTTCAGGCGTGATTTCCAAAGCACGGAAACCATCGAGAATAGCACCTGCAATAGATGCAACACGCGGACGCAAACCTTCTGGTAAAAGCGGACGAAGTTCTAACGCAAAGGCAGCTTTGGTTTTTTTGGCAATCTCAACGGCATCAGTTGCGCGGAGAGTTGCCAATCCTTCAACTTCACCATCAGTTGGTTCAGTTAAAAGCGCCAAGATTTCAGTGGTCAAAATATCGGTAGTTTCCAGTAGAGAGCAAGCGGTTGCAACGTTGATAGAAGTCATGATGAAAATCCTCAGGGTATGTTTTAAATTGAACACGGACATGAGCGGACATCGAAAATGACTATACAATACTGTATTCTCAACGCTTTGGGCGTTAGAGAAGTGCAGTAGAGAAATAGTTGCATTCACATTAATATATATATATATCTTTGTCAAGAATATAATTTGGATTTTATGTAATGCGTGGGGTGGGTGTGGGTTTTTGGCAGAGTCATTGAATTATACCAATCCGCTTAAGTTTCTAAAAAAATCAGGACCCCAGCCTCCCGCTGCGCAAGCGCCTGCGCGGCGAGTCGCTGGGGATTCGCTCAGAGAGCGTGGTCACTCAGGACGAATCCCCAGCTCCGCCTCCCACTGCGCAAGCGCTTGCGCGGCGAGTCGCGAGGATAAACTCCAGTGGTGGCGGGGATGACACGCGGAGTAATCGTTTCGCGCAAGTCCTTGTATAAAAAATGACGAGTGCCACTTGAAAGCGGGCGTTTTTTTTGTTATACTTTTATTACAGTCTATAAAATCAATAACGAAAGAGAGTCTTTATGAACATAACCATTTCAGGCAAAAATGTTGATGTGGGGGCTGCGTTTCGCGGTCATATGCAAACAGAATTGCAGACGGTTATTGAAAAATATTTTGAAAAAATCATTACTTGCCAAGTGGTGCTTCAAAAAGATGGCGCGTTTTTCCACGTTGATATTTCCTTACTTGTGGGCACGGGGCATGGCATTAAAATCAAAAGCGAGTTTGAGGCGGATGAAGCCTACGCCGCCTTTAATGGCGCGTCTGTGCGCCTTGCAAAGCAACTGCGTCGTTATAAGAAACGCTTGCGTAACCATCATAACACCCGCACTGCAGACGCGATTGAGATGCTTGCAGCGATGGAATATGTTGTGGAGCACAACGAACATTTGGAAGAAGAAACCACCGAAGATAACCCTATTATTATTGCCGAAATGAGTAGCGCGATTGAGGCAATGACCGTGAAAGATGCGGTGATGCGCCTTGATTTGTCTAATGCGCCGATGTTTATGTTCCGTAATAGCAAGAGCAGCAATGTGAATGTGGTGTATCGTCGTCCTGATGGGAACATTGGTTGGGTTGATCCGAAAGCGGCGTAGAGTGAGGGGGAAGGTTTAAGCGACAGAAGTTTCATTTCCTCCATCCTCTTCTTTCTTAACCCTTACCCCCTAGCCCTTCTAAATATGCTTCCAACGCGCCGCCTGCCGCCTCCACATCCGATAAAACAGTGCTTCTGAGTACAACATTTGTGCCCCTGCCCGTCTCGGTGAAAAACGGATAGCTGCCGATGCTTAAGCCTGTTGTTGCCAGCTCTAATTCTTCCAGAAATGCCGCAATTGTGCCCTCGGGATGCTGTGTGGTGATTGTTTTGCTGTGGATAACGTCCCCTGTGATTAGCGTGGGCACAAGGAAATCAACCATTGCTTGGAAAATGCGCGGCACGCCCGCCATGACCGCCACATTCTCAAGCTGGAATCCCGGAGCATTGCTAAGTGGGTTGGGAATGAGGGTTGCACCCACAGGTAATAAAACCATCTTCAGGCGGGCGGCGTTCAAGTCTGCAGGTTTGTAATACGCCTGTAAAGCCGCCAAGGCGTCAGGGTGTTGATGCAGCGCAACGCCAAAAGCCTTGGCAATCGCGGCGGTGGTAATGTCATCATGGGTAGGACCAATGCCGCCGCTGGTAAACACGGTGTCGTATTGCGTTCTAAGGGTATTTACGGCGGTGATAATATCCGCTTCCACATCCCGCACCACCCGCACTTCTTGGAGGCGCACGCCCTTTTCTTCCAGCTTTAACGCAAGGTATTGCAGGTTTTTATCCGCCGTGCGCCCAGAGAGAATTTCATTGCCGATAATGAGGAGAGAGGCGGTGGGCATTTTTGTTTAAGAAGAGTAGCCAATGCGTTGTGCTTCTTCTATTTTTCGCAGCATTGTCATCATAGAATCCGCTTCTTCAGAAGTATGCCCATTCCCCATGGTCATTAAATCATTCTTAAAGCCATGATTAGTAAGGGTTACACCACCATTACTATCTTGTTCTGCTTCCCATCCTTGATTGGGCTCTTGTTGAAGAGGATTTCTTAACTCGGGCTGTGTGTCGTTACCTTCATATTGCATCGCTTCAGTTCTATTGCGGGGTGCAAGCTTTTGTTCTTCTTCTTGATTTAAAAACCACATACCATGTTTTTTCAAATCATCTTCTACATTTTTTGCTATACCGTCCATAAACGGTATTTTTTTAAGAAAGAAAACAGCGAGATTGCCAACCAAGGCAACAAAACGATCCAAACCATTTTGTTCAGGAGATAATGCAGCATCCATAATACTCTATACCTTAAATAGCATAATACAAATTACACCTAAATATACGCTATTTTTGCCATTATCGCAATGGTAAAAATGGGGGCGTTTTGCTATACGCTATCCTGCCCGAACCACCATATCTTTGGGCAGGGATGTTACAATAAATTCTTTGAAATCAAGGTTTTTTCGTGCTTGGTCGATGTCTATCCCCACAAGGGTATCTGTCTCATCATAATCAAGTACCACCCCATCAGACACAACAACACTTCGCACACTGGGCGTGTTTTTCAAGTCTATGTAAAGAGAGTCCGTTTCGGTGTAGTAATTGATTTTCATGGTTTTATACTATCACACCCCATCGCCCCCTGCAATACAGCAGGGATCGTAATGCTGCCATCCGCCTGTTGGTAATTCTCCATAATCGCAAGTAGCGTGCGCCCCACCGCCAAGGCAGAACCATTCAGCGTATGCACAAATTGGTTTTTCCCGTTCTCATCCTTAAACCGCGTGTTCATGCGGCGTGCTTGGAAATCGCCACAGTTTGAGCAACTGGAAATTTCGCGATAGGTGTTTTGCGACGGCACCCACACCTCTAAATCATAGGTTTTTACGGCACAGAAGCCCATGTCGCCCGTGCACAACAGCACCTTGCGATAGGGCAAGCCTAGGCGTTGCAGGATTGTTTCTGCACAGGTGGTCATCCGCTCGTGTTCTGCCACGGATTGCTCTGGCGTGGTGATGCTCACCATCTCCACCTTATAAAACTGGTGCTGGCGCAAGATGCCCGTTGTGTCGCGCCCTGCTGAGCCTGCCTCTGAACGAAAACAGGGTGTGTGGGCGGTAAAGCGCAGGGGGAGGGTAGGGGAGGGGAGAATTTCCTCCCGTACCAAATTGGTGAGGCTCACTTCTGCGGTGGGAATCAGCCATAAATCGGTGGTGGTTTTGAACAAATCCTCGCCGAATTTTGGCAGTTGCCCTGTGCCATAAAGCGCGTGATCCCGCACCAACAACGGCGGGGAGACTTCCTCATAGCCGAATTGTTCCGTCAACGTGTTAAGCATGAATTGCGCAAGCACCCGCTCTAGTTTCGCCAATGCCCCGCGCAGCACTACAAACCGACTCCCCGACAGTTTCGCCGCTGTTTCTGCAGATAATAGCCCCAGTTTCTCCCCCAATGTTTCGTGGGGTTGGGGCGTAAAATCAAACACCCGTGGCGTGCCATGCTTCAAGATTTCCACGTTGTCGTGTTCGTCCTTGCCATCGGGCGTGTCGGCGGCGGGAAGGTTGGGGAGGCTTGAGAGGATAGTCTCTAATTCTGTGGCAACAACGCGCTCCTCTGCCTCGATTGCAGGGAGTTTTTCTTTGAGTGCATTAACGGTTGCCATGAGAGATGCGGCTTTTGCTTCATCTTTGGCGGCTTTAGCAGCACCAATTTCTTTTGAGGCGGCATTGCGTTGCTCAAGGAGTTGCTGTGCCTCTGTTTGTAGGGCACGACGTTGTGCATCTAGCGCGAGAATGCTGGTCGATTGTGCTGCAACTCCGCGCCGCGCCAGTTGCGCGTCAAATTGTGTGGGGTTTTCACGGATAAATTTAATGTCGTGCATGGCTACATCCTC
Organism: Alphaproteobacteria bacterium; assembly: GCA_947457935.1. Taxonomy (GTDB): domain Bacteria; phylum Pseudomonadota; class Alphaproteobacteria; order JAJTHO01; family CANGXP01; genus CANGXP01. The sequence goes on from CANGXP010000039.1 coordinate 9,329, forward strand.
TTGCAAGATGTTTTTACACACCAAGACAAGCACGGATGCAAGCGGGAAGTTCGATATTACCCCCGCCGCTTCAACCGTCGTCTCTCCACAGACGACGGAATGCCCATCGCCTCGCGATATTTTGCTAGTGTGCGGCGGGCAACGCGGATGCCCTCTTTTTCTAAGTGCACCATCAATTCATCATCAGACAGGATGTTTTTCACGTCCTCATTATCAATAAGGGCTTTGAGGCGGTGTTTGACGGCAAGGGCAGACATATCGCCCGTGTCAGAGCCAAGCCCCGCGCTGAAAAAATATTTCAGTTCAAAAATCCCGCGCGGGGTGTTGATATATTTATTGCTGGTAACGCGGCTGATGGTACTTTCATGCAAGCCCGTGGCAGCCGCGATTTCGCGTAACACCATCGGCTTTAAATAATGGATGCCATGACGGAAAAACAACTGTTGCTGTTCCACAATTTCCGCCGAGACTTTCAGAATGGTGGTAGCCCGTTGGTGCAGGGCTTTGACCAACCAGTTGGCAGACTGATAGCACTGCGCGAGGTATTCTTTATCTTTCTTGCCACTTTGTGCCTGCACGGTGGTGAAATAGTGGGTATTCACCAGCACACGCGGCAGATTATCCGCGCTTAACTCTAATACCCACCCCCCGTCTTTGCCCCCCTCTTTACTGGGATGCATCAGCACATCGGCAATCAGCGTTTCGGCTTCGGTATTGTTGAAACCCACAGCAGGCTTGGGGTTGAGGGCTTTAATTTCGCGAATCATATCGCGGAAGTCTTCCTCTGTTACACCACACAGCTTGCGGAGCTTGCTTGAATCGCCATATGCCAGCATTTCCATGTTGTTGAGCAGTGTTTCCATGGCGGGATCGAGCCGATTTTTGTCAATCAGTTGCAGCGCGAGGCACTCTTTCAGGTCTTTGGCAAAAACCCCCGCAGGGTCGCAACTTTTAAGGCGTTGCAGGGTTTTTTCTAATGTTGCTTCGGTGCAGCCAAGTTGTTCGGCAATCGGGGCAAGTGGTGCACGGAAATAGCCCGCCTCATCAAGGGAATCTGAGAGATACAGCGCAATGAGACGCTCTTGGGCATCGGCAAACAACAAGCAAATCTGCTGCTCAAGATGCTCGCTCAGGGTCTCGGTGCGACTATAACGTTCGGTGAAATCTGTCTCATCCCCGTCAAAGCTGTTGCGAGACGACTCTTTCCACGGCTCACGATCGGCAAACGGCGTGTCATTACTGCCGTTGAATAGGGCTTCATTATCCGTATCAAGCGGCGATTCACTGGCGTTGGGGAAGGTATCAAGGGCATCATTGAGCGTGGTTGCGCTTTGGGTGTCTAGCGAATCAGCGGAGGACGGCGCATCGCTCTCACCAAACGGCGTGTCATCAGGATTTTTGGTGTCGCCATCAAGTAAAGGATTTTGCAGCAACTGGTCTTCGATAAATTCGTTCAGTTCAGCACTGGAATATTGCAGCAATTTAATGGCTTGCTGCAACTGCGGCGTCATCACAAGGGATTGTGACTGTTTAAGATTGAGGCTCTGGCTTATTGTCATGCAAGAACAATAGCAGAAAAAAGATTGAAAAAGTCTTAAGGTGGGGTAAGATTTGAGGATGAACCTCATTCTTAACGGCTCTTCGTTTGATTTTAGCGGCACGATGCTAGTTGCATTGTTGGAAGCGCGAGGCATTCAGGCAGGGCAGGGCGGCATTGCGGTGGCGGTGAATGAGCGCGTTGTGCCGCGTAGCCGCTGGGGAGAGTTAGAGCTTCAGGCGGGGGATAGAATAGAAATTGTGAAAGCTATTGCGGGGGGCTAATTCGCACCGCCTGCATTGCCTGCGTCATTTGAAGTGCGCGCTTTGTTGCAAGGACATCATGGACACGAAATATCTCACACCCCTGCAAACAGCCCATCATCGCGGTGGCGAGAGAGCCTTCTAGCCGTTCTGTAACGGGAGCATCCAACACCTGACCGATAAACGATTTACGCGATGTGCCCAATAATAGCGGGGCACCTAAAGAGCAGAAAAAATCGTGGTTGCTGGCGAGCAATAGATTTTGCTGGAATGTTTTGCCAAAGCCGATGCCGACATCAAGGATAATCTTATCACGGGAGATTCCTTGTTTCAGGGCAGTATCAACAAGCTGCTGTAATTCTGTTTTGAGGGTTTCTAGAAACAGGAGCGGCGGGGTTGCATCGGGTTGTGCGGGGAATCCGCCATCTCTCCTGTTGTGCGTTAAAATAATAGGGCATTGATGCTTAGCCGCGATGCGTAAAATTTCTGGCTCTAACAGCCCGCCCCACACATCATTAATTATTGTTGCTCCTGCTTGAAGAGCTGCTTCTGCAACGACAGCTTTGCTGGTATCAATAGAAAGGGGCAGGGTGGTTTGTGCGCGTAGCCCTGTAATAACAGGGATAACCCGTGCGATTTCTGCCGCTGCTGTTAAAGGCGTTGCATCAGGACGCGTGCTTTCACCACCAATGTCCAGTATGTCTGCCCCTTCTTTGATGTGTTGCAAGCCATGCGCAATGGCGTGTTCTGTTGAGGTGCGACCGTCCCCTGAGAACGAGTCAGGCGTTACGTTCACAATGCCCATGATAGACCTCTTGCCAAAGTCTACTATGACTTGCTGCAAATACATGTTGTCTGCAATTCCGCCTAAACCAATCACATCGCCCTTTGGGGCTTGTGTTTGGCGAGGCTTATTGGCTTGCGGGTCAAAAAGCAATGTTTTTTGTCTCCTCGCTCCAGTGCTCATGTATGAAGAATACACTGCGCGCTGGTTCTCGACAACACGCATATTGGCTTCGCCGCCACTTCGTGGTCGCTAGCGTCCTAGCGACTTTTGCAAGAGGTCTAATATTCAACTGCAAGGGGGATATTAGTTCTCTCCCTCAACGCGACACCCCACGCTACCCGCCTGTGCCACAATAGTAAGTTTTTCCACTGTAACAACAGCGGCTTGTGCGTTTGGTTGTGACAAGCAATAGTCTAAAATCTTTGCCGCCATCGTTTCCACAAGGGGAATGTGCGTTGTGCTTAAGGTGCGGATGTATTCACTTAAAGCATAATAGCATACGGATTGCTCGAGCTTTTCGGGGGCAGTGTTGTTTTTGAGTGTTATTTCAACCGTAAAACGTACGGGTTGGCGGATGTGGTGTTCTTGTTCCCCAATGCCAATACGGCAATACAGCACAAAATTATTTAACAAAATGGTTGTTTTCATGGAGGGACACTTAACAAGTTCTTAAGGAAATGTCAGCAATAATGGTGTATAAAAAAGAGACTGCTATACCCCTCACATTTGAAGAGTTGTGCTGGCTGCGATTCCGCCTTAGGCTCGCTCGTGTACGGAAAGGTACACGTCGACTCCCCTGCGGCGGTTCTCGCCTACCACAACTTTTCAACTGCAAGAGGTATATGTTTGATGAGAGTCTTATAAAAAAGGACGACTATGGTTAGAATATCTCGCCTTGTTTTGCTTAGTTTTGCACTCTGTTTTGCATCAGCACAGGGAGGGAGGGCGCAAGTGAGCGTTGACCTTGAATCATTGCTTGCGCCTGAGAAATCTCAAGAGGCAGTAAAACAGGCTGTCCCCGTCATACAAAAAATACAGGCAGAACAAAAAATTCCTCTAGTACAAAAAAATATTCCCCAACAGCCTGCGCCGCGGCGTGTTGCGCCCGTGCAGGAGGAGAGTGGAAAACCCGCCCCTGTGGTGCAAAAAGTGACGACCATACCACAAAAATCTGTGATAGAGCAGCCTGTTGTTGAAAAGCCCAAAGCACTGCCGCCCGTGGCGATGCCGTTGGGTGGGGGGCTGGAGTCGATGCTTGAAGAGGCAGGGGTTTTGAAAAAGCCCGCGCCTCCTGCGCCAAAGAAAACTCCAGAGAAAACAATCACCAAACCCCGCATAGCTGAACAGCGCACACCCGTTGTGCCGCAACGCCCTGTGATGGCTCCTTCGCCTGAGCAGCTTGCGAATGCTCCCCTTGAACCGAATGAAATTTACAGCACGTTGCGTGTGCGAGCAGGGCAGGAATATCAGCAAAAAAAGGGATTAGTGCAGTATCAACAAAAGCAACGCTTGCAACAAATCTTTGAAAAGCCAACGATTATGAGCCCTGTTGCCATGCAGCCTGCCGCCCCGTTAGCAGAAGAATTTGTGGAAACAGCCCCCAAACCGTTTATTTCCCCGAAATCTCCCCAAAAACCAACAAATCAATCGTACAAAAGCCCGCCACGCAACGCTAAATTAACGCCTGAGCAAGTGCCTGTGGTGCGCGCCGCGCCTGTATCATCGGTGGCAGTTGCCCCGATAAAACGGCTTAAAGAGCTTAATGTTGCAACACTCTATTTTGCGCCGCGTTCAACCGCGCTAACATTAGATGATCAGCGTATTCTGACGCAAGTTGTTGCGGCATATACTAATGAAGGCGGCGGCACGGTGCGGGTGATGGGCGTGGGGAATGATATGAGTGACAAAGAACTTATCGCGCAACAAGCGTCCCTCGTTTCAGGAACGCTTATCCAAGCAGGTATCAACAAGAATTTTATTAAAACAGAAAGCCGCGTGACCAAACCTGCTGCGTTGTTTAATCCTGCAGAAATTCCCACCAGCAGCACGCATTTGTTTAATCGGGTTGAGATAGTTTTTGATTAGACCTCAATACTTTTTAAGATCGTTGTTGTATACTAATTCAGTATGTGACGAAGGAAAATATATATGACCCAAGGAATTATCACTCATTTTAAGAGCGGACTTCGCAATTTCTGCAAGGGGCGTGGTGGATTTGGTGTTGTTGAAGCGGCACTAACAATGCCAATTTTTCTAGGACTAACATTTGCAACAATAGATTATGGCTTGATGTTGAGCAATCGCGGTTCGGCAGCAGGGAACATCAGTAGTTTATCGCGAACGATACAAGACAACCCGCAAATTTCAGTTGCCGAATTGAA
>CANGXP010000040.1 GCA_947457935.1 Alphaproteobacteria bacterium
AATGCTAAATATCTCGCATGCCTTAGACTGCAACCCACCATCTTGAACGTATTTTACTGCTCGTTCCCGCAGATCTATGCTGTAGCTCATGAAACCATTATAACATGAGTAATTTTGTTTTGGAAGGACTATATTTGTTCTATACAACAAGAGAAACTTCGTAAATCATCAGATCAAGAAATCGTCAAGACCTTAGATTGCAATCAATTTACAAAAGATCCAGTTGGATCGCCGCTAAACAGTAACATACCTCTCATGCCTCAAAGACCAGAAAATGTAAAAGATGCTTTTACTTTAGAGAATGTTTGCGAACCCTATTGGAGAATTTTTAGTTATATAGGATTTGGCAACATTTCGGCGCAACGGTGCAACGACTATAGACAGCAAAAATTGGCAAAGGCACTATTACTATTTAATACTGTTTATTCCGACAAGAATAAACAAGACGCTGGTGCGCGACGCCGCAACGAAATTCAAGGCAGGCTTTTGGTGGCATCCGATCAACGCTGTAATGTGTATTTAAATTTTCTGCAAACACAACAGTCTGACGGCAAATATGCCTTGGGACTAGGCAGTATTATTACAGGGGGACTAGGGGCTGTCTTCACAGAAGCAGCCGTGACAAGACCATTAGCAGGCGCATCTTCCATTTTCTCGGGATGGCGTGCCGAATTTGAAAACCAATATTTCATTAATCAAGCCACCTACACTATTGCTGACGCTATAAAACAACGCCGTCAACGACTTTTGGAAGAAATTTACGCAAATAGCGGTCGCTCTCAAAAGGTTTTACGCGAAACCATCGACGGATTGGCACTGGCAAAGCTGGAACTGAACAAAGCAACTGACGATAAAGGCGTTGCACAAAAGGAACTTGCAGATGCTAAGAAAAAAACAGATGCGAAAGATATTACAGACAAAACTGCTGCTTTCGAAACTGCAGAGAAAAATTTTGAGTTAGCACAAGCTAGGGTTGACTTTATAAAGACTAAACTTGTGTTCTCGACAGATAAACCGCGTGAGTTACGCATTGTTTCTTTGAATCAATACCCCGTTTATGATGCTATCAACGATGCAATAAAATACCATGAGGCATGTACTGTCACAAGCGGTTTTGCTGAACTTAATAAAGCTTTGAAGGATTCGAAAAGTCCAGGTCTAGATGCCATGAAAGAGACATTGACTGGCATTAAGGATCTTCAAAATACTATAAAAGATATTGCTGCAAATGGTAATTTGTCCGCATCTTCGGCAAATAAATAGTAACACGTTTTTGGTCTTCCCCCCTCCTTCAGATTAAGGAGGGGGGGGAGATCTAAATAATTTCAAATCGCTGTTTCAGCGCAATCAATCCCAAACATGCCTCAACCGCAAAACCGCCCTTGTCACCCTCTAAAGGATTGGCACGCGTTGCCGCTTGGGCATAGTTCTCAACGGTTAATATCCCGTTACCAATGGCGAGTTGCTGCTCAATCGCCAATTTTTGCAACCCCGCCGCGCTTTGCTCTGCCACCGTATCATAATGGCTGGTCTCCCCGCGAATAACACAACCTAACGCCACGAAACCTTGAAATTGCTTGGCGGCGAACGCGATCACGGCGGGAATTTCCAACGCCCCCATCACCTCAACAACAACCGTTTCCACGCCCGCTGCTGACGCTTTTTTCCGCGCCCCTTCCAGCAAAAAGGCTGACAAGTCTGGATAAAAATTCGCACTAACTAACAACAACGACATACCTACAACCCTTGATAGCCTTCAATTTCAAGCTGATAACCCTCTAACCCCACCAACTGCCGCTTGCTATTGCTGAGCAAAATCATTTTCCGCACGCCCACATCCAGCAGAATTTGCGCGCCCACGCCATAATCGCGCAGCAAACTTGCTGATTTTTCTGTGCCACTCCGTGCCTCTAACGCCTGTGACACACTGTGCGGCAACGGCTCGCGTAATAAAACCACCACCCCCTGCCCTGCTGCGCTGATCGCCTGCAAGGATTTTTGCAAATCGGTTTGTTTGCCTAACGCCACATCACCTAAAGCATCATCCAGCACGCTGAACGCGTGCATCCGCACCAAACACGGCGTGTTTTTATCAATTTTGCCCTTGGTGAGCACGATATGCTCCGCGTAGGTCACGGTATTCACATAAAGTTTTAGCGTGAACTCGCCCCCATACACACTCGTAAAGGGTGCGGTATAAATGCATTTCACCAAGGTTTCCCGCCGCCGCCGATAGGCGATGAGATCCGCAATGCTGGCAATCTTCAAGCCGTGGTGACGCGCAAAAATCTGCAAATCAGGCAACCGCGCCATGGTGCCATCATCGTTCATAATCTCGCAAATAACAGCGGACGGATTTAGCCCCGAAAGCCGTGCCATATCAACACTTGCCTCGGTGTGCCCTGCCCGCACCAACACACCGCCCTCTTTTGCCATCAGCGGAAACACATGTCCGGGGCTGGCAATGTCTGTGCGTCCTTTGGCAGGGTCAATCGCCACCGCAATGGTGCGCGCTCTGTCTGCCGCAGAAATGCCTGTTGTCACGCCTTCTCGCGCCTCAATCGACACCGTAAACGCCGTTTGATGCCGCGATAAATTATGCGCTGCCATGAGCGGTAGACCTAGCTCTTCCACACGCTGTTTGGGTAATGTCAAGCAAATAAGCCCGCGCCCATATTTTGCCATAAAATTGATGGCGGCTGCATCCGCTTTTTCGGCAGCGATCACCAAATCACCTTCATTTTCGCGATTTTCGTCATCCACCACGATGACCATCTTGCCCGCTGCAAAATCTGCTAGTGCTTCTTCGATGGTTACCAGAGTATTAGGCATTTACGCTACTTCCTGCAATCGCGCCACATACCGCGCTAACATGTCAATCTCAACGTTTATTTGCGCTTGAGGCTTCAGAACATGCAGTGTTGTATTTTCCCACGTATGCGGAATAATCATCACGGTAAAACTTGTATTTGTCACGTTTGTCACTGTCAGCGACACGCCATTCAGCGTAATGCTCCCCTTTTCTGCCACAAAGCGCATGAGATTTCTTGGCAAAGCAACGGTAAGGCGGAACGTATCGCCTTCCGCAATAATGCTTTCAACCACACCGAGCGCATCAACATGCCCAAACACAAAGTGCCCGCCCACTTTGTCTCCCACTTTCAGCGAATCTTCCACGTTCAGCACATCGCCTACCTGAACATACGCGAAAGTTGAGCGATTAAGGGTTTCAGGTGCAGCATAGACCGTAAAGTGCGTGTCGGTCTTCGCCGTGACCGTAAGACACACACCCCCACACGCAATTGAATCACCCAATTTAGCATCGGCTGCTATGACAGGGGCATGGAGCGTGAGCACTGCCCCTCCCTCTTGCGGGTGCACCGCAGAAACTGTTGCTTGATGGGAAATAATACCTGTGAACATATGGAATCACGGTAGCAATTCCGCTCGCCGCCCGCAATCAAATAATCGTTGCATTGTTAGAGAAATTGTAGTACCATTGTAGCTCCAATAGAGGAGATATTGTTATGGCTAAAACCGCTATCGTCCGCGCCCGCGTGGAACCCGAATTAAAAGCCGAGGCTGAAGCTATTTTGAAAGAAATTGGTTTGACGCTGAGTGATGCTATTACTGTGTTATTGCGCCGTGTCAAATCAACAAAAGGCTTTCCTGTGGAATTGAGAACACCTAATGCAGAAACGCTTGAAGCGTTACAAGATGCGAAAGAGCGGCGTAACTTGAAAACCTTTAATAGTTTTGCTGATCTTTTGAAAGATGCGGATTTATAAAATGCTGAAGGTTACGCAAACGAGAAATTTCTTACGAGACTTAAAACTTGCCCATAAAAGAGGACTAAAAATCGACAAACTACACAAAATTGTGGATGAACTCAGTAACGGAAAGCCTTTAGAGCGTAAACACCACCCACATCCCTTAAAAGGCAAATGGAAACCCAACTGGGAATGTCATATTGAGCCTGACTGGCTGTTGATTTACGAGGTTACGGCAGAAGAAGTGATGCTTGTGAGAACAGGAACCCACGCTGATTTATTTGACTAACACTCCACCACCATCCCATCATACCCCACCTCAACCCCTCTAGGGAGTTTCGCTTTAAGCTGTTCATAGTCCATTTGTGGGCCTAAATGGGTTAAAATAGTCCGTTTTGGCTTAAATTTTTCTATCCATGCCAGCGTTAAGTCCAAATACGCATGACCGGGGCTCGGGTCATACGCAGCGCAATCGACAATCCACACGTCCAAATTTTCCAAAAATGGCTCAGATTCTGGCGGAAACCCTTTGGTATCCACCGAATACGCCATGTTACCAATCCGAAAACCAATCGACTGCAAAAAGCCATGGTCTTGATAGAAAGACTGAATGGGGAATGTAAACCCCTCCACCGTAAACGGTTGCATCACCTCAATGGTGTGCATGATAATCACAGGTCTGTAAAATGCCTCGGTCATCACAGGCGGTTTGTCTCTGAAAATATAGGGAAAGCGTTCGGCTATTTCCTTGGCATAATACGCACTTGTATAGGCATGGAGCGGTTTTTGCGTCATAAAATTAATCGAGCGGACATCATCCACGCCATGGAGGTGATCCGCATGATTATGCGTGTATAAAATCGCATCAATGTGTTTCAGGTGATTGCGTAAAAACTGCGCACGCAAATCAGGAGACGTATCAATCAGCAGCTTTGCGCCCTGATGTTCGACATAGAGCGATACACGCGTACGGCGGTTTTTCGGATTTTTCGGGTCACAGTTGCCCCACTCGCCCGCGCCATCCGCGCCGCCTAATAAAGGCACGCCACCAGAGCCGCCTGTTCCTAAGAGAATGCACTTCATACAGCACTCTTCAAAGGACGCGGCACTTTGTCAAACAGCGTGTAAAAATTTGTCGTGGTCTGCGTTGCCACCTGTTGCAAGGAAACGCCCTTGATTTCTGCCAATTTCTCCGCCATATGCACCACAAAACTTGGCTCGTTACGCTTGCCGCGATGGGGCAGCGGCGCAAGATAGGGCGAGTCTGTCTCTACCAACAGTCTTTCGAGAGGCAGTTTAGCAACCGTCTCCCGCAAAGCATCCGCCGTTTTAAAGGTGATGATCCCTGAAAGCGAAATATAAAACCCAAGGCTGAGGGCTGCCTCGGCAAAGGCATGAGATGCCGTAAAGCAATGAATAAGTCCCTTAAACGCACCTTTTGCATACTCTTCTTGTAAAATCAACGCGGTATCCTCGTCCGCATCCCGTGTATGCACAATAAGCGGTAAGCCCGTTTCCCGTGCAGCACAAATATGCGCCCTGAAATCCGCCTGCTGATTGGCACGATTGCTAGTCTCGTAATAATAATCTAAACCCGTCTCACCAATACCTACAACTTTTGCGTGTGTTGCACGGGTGATTAAATCTTCCGCCGTCACCAATTCTTGATCGGCGGTATGGGGATGCACCCCGACAGTGCAGTAAATCTGCGGGTTTTCCTCTGCCACCGCCAACACGCGGGGGAATTCCTTAAGGCTGGTGCTGATAGTGAGCAACGTCTCGACACCCAAGGCATTTGCACGCTGAATCGTTGCCACGCGATCAGCAGCAAAATCAGGAAAATCAAGGTGGCAGTGGGAGTCAATGAGCATTAGGCTTCTTCCACAAACCTTGGAAACAAAGGCTTTGGCTCGTCAAGGGGTACTGTTTGCAAGGCATGTCCTGCCACAACAAATGTCCAATCGCGTTGGTCATGGGGAATATGCAGGAAATCCAATAATTCCGCCATCGCATCAGGCATAAAGGGTTGCAAAATCAGCCCCGCACAGCGGATGGTCTCCACCAAGGTATAGAGCACCGTTTTCATGCGTTCTACATCGGTTTTCTTGAGTGCCCATGGTGCTTGCGCATCCACATAACGGTTCGCATCACCGATTACGTTCCAAATTTCTTCTAACGCTTTATGAAAGGCTTGGACTTCCAACTCTTTACCTACCACTTCAGGCAGCGCGTAGGCTTTTTCCAGCAGCGCGGTGTCCTCTGCGGTCAACGTCTCAGGGCGGGTTAAGCCATTGCAATTCTTAAATACTTGAGAAAACACGCGCTGGCAGAGGTTACCAAGATCATTGGATAAATCGGTGTTGATACGGCGAATCATGGCGGTGTGGGAAAAATCGCCGTCTTGCCCGAACGGCACTTCCCGCAGCAAGAAATAGCGCACGGCATTCAGCCCGTAGGTGTCAATCAGCGCATACGGGTCAATCACGTTGCCGACAGATTTTGAGATTTTCTGCCCCTCGTTCGTCCACCAGCCGTGGGCGTATATGCGTTTTGGCAGGTTTAATCCCGCTGCCATCAAGAACGCTGGCCAATAAACAGCGTGAAAGCGCACAATATCCTTGCCCACAACATGCGTCACATTCTCCCAAAAATTTTTAAAGTCGGGGGATTGTTCATCAGGATAGCCAATCGCCGTCAGATAATTGGCGAGGGCATCCAGCCACACATACATGATATGTTTTTCATTATTCGGCACGGGAATGCCCCACGCAAAACTGGTACGGGAGATAGACAAATCCTTGAGTCCGCCCTTAATAAAGCTCAATACCTCATTATAGCGGCTTTTGGGAGCTATTGTCTCGGGGTGCTCAGCGTAATAGTCGAGTAACGGCTGTTCAAAGGCAGAGAGCTTGAAAAAATAGCTCGGTTCTTCCACCCACTCAACAGGCGCACCGCTGGGGGCTTTACCGTTCACGAGTTCGCTTTCTTGGTAAAACGCCTCATCGCGCACCGAATACCAACCCGCATAGCTGCCAAGATAAATAAAACCGTTGGCTTCCAGCTTGTGCCACAAGGCTTGTGCTGCTTGCTTGTGGCGGGTCTCCGTGGTGCGGATAAAATCATCGTTGCTGATGTTGAGTGTTTTTGCAAGCCGTTGGAAATGCGCGGAATATTTTGTAGCATACTCCAGTGGCGTAACCCCTGCTTTTTGTGCGGACTGCTCCACCTTTTGCCCGTGTTCATCGGTGCCTGTCAGGAATTTGACGGTATATCCTGTCAGCCGTTTATACCGCGCCAGCACATCACACGCTAGAGTTGTATATGCGTGTCCAATGTGCGGCACATCGTTGACATAGTAAATCGGCGTGGTGATGTAATAATTTTTTTGCATGGCATTATGATACGGTTTTAAGTGTTAAAAAGATATGCAAGAAAACATGTTTTGGTTCAAGTTTTAGCTGCTGCATATCCGCAAATAGGCTGTTTATCTTGGTTTGCAGGGTAAAATAGTGTTGAATAGTGTGTGGATTATTTTCGCTCATTTTCGCCTTCAAACGCGCGTCAATCCAGCCTTCTAGCTGATTTTTTAAAAGCTGTGTTGCCGCAGGCATCTGGTCTTTTTGTTTTTCCAAGGCATTTATCACGCTGTAACACAGGGAAAGCGGGGCGTTGGGCATGTTTTTCAAAACATCTTGGCAGGCGTTTAGTAAGGGCAGCAAGTTTTCAGAGGCGAGTTGCCGCGCTTTGCCGACAGAGCCGCCCGTTGCGGCATATAATCCTGCGCTATTCTCATCAGGAAAAATGCCCTGAAACTCTTGTAAACTAAGCGGTTGGAAGCGCAACAGGCGACAGCGCGAGCGAATGGTCGGCAACAACTTTGCAGGATTATGGCTGATGAGAATCAGGATCGTGTTACCGTTCGGCTCTTCCAACACTTTGAGCAAAGCATTTGCACCCTGAAACGCAAGGTTATCAACGCTATCGAGCAGCACCACTTTACGCTGCGCCATGGCGGGCGTGTTGCGCAAAAATTGTTGCAGGTCGCGCACCGCCTCAATGGGGATGTCTTGCTTGTTTTCCGCCACATTGGGGGTTATCAGGCGAAAATCAGGATGGGCATTCTGCCGCATGAGACGCAAGGGGGAAGTATCTTCCCCGTAAGCCAAGGTTGGCGCGGGTTTGGGCAGGGCATCGCCGAACAGTCCGCCCCCCTCTTCTTCTGGGGCATTATCCAACAGGGCGGCGGCAAACTGCCATGCAAGCGTTGCTTTGCCTATCCCTTGCATCCCCGCAAACAGCCATGCATGAGGGATATTACCGCTTTCCAGCGTTTTTAGCAGCAAGTTTTGTTGCGCGTTGTGTCCTAAGATCATTATTTTAATCAGTGATTAATATTCTCTCAACCGCCGCTAAACATTGTTCTGTCACGTTTTCCAAAGGTTGCGTTGCGTCAATCACTGTAAAGCGTTTCGGGTTATGCTGCACCATTTCTTTGAATCCCGCATAGAGTTTTTCGTGGAATAGGCGGTCTTTATCTTCAAAATGATCGCTTGCCCCGCCGCGATTTTTTGAGCGTTGTAGCCCCATGCTGGGCGGCACAGCAAAAAACAACGTAATATCTGGCTGTAACCCTTCAGTTGCAAGGGTATTCATCTGTTCAATGATATGATGGGGTAAACCGCCTGCATAGCCCTGATAGGTAAGCGTCGAATCCGTAAATCTATCACACAACACCACGTTACCTGCCTGAAGAGCGGGCAAAATGGTTTTTGTGACATGCTCATGGCGAGCGGCATTAATCAGAAGTAATTCCGTGAGGGGCAGCCAATGTGCGCCTTCGTTATTCAGCAACAGGGCACGGATTTTTTCAGCACTTTCATTGCCCCCTGGTTCGCGGGTGGTGAGGACATCACGTCCTTGTTCTCGCAACACTGCAGCAACGCGGGCAATCTGTGTGGTCTTCCCTGCGCCTTCGCCCCCCTCAAACGTAATGAAGATGCCGCTAATAAAGATCACCAAAAAACATATAACGGAATTTTTTCTGTGCCTGTTGCGCAAGGCTTATTTTCTCTACGTCTTCACCGACTTTTAACTTAACGGAAAAGGGCTTTAACAGCATGGGATGTCCGATAGTCAGCTCTCCCACAGGCGTTCCCGCCTTAACAGGCGCGTGCAACGGCCCTGTGTAGGTTACTTTTGCCGTAAAGTCAGTAACACGACGCAACACAGGCAGTGTTGCAACAATATCTTGATCTGTTACCAGCGATGCATGTTGCTGCGTCCCTAGCCAGACATTTGCATCCGCAACCGTTTGTCCCTTTTTAAACAGTTTATAGGTACGAAATTCACGAAAGCCCCACTCCACCAATTTAATGGCTTCTTTTTCGCGCTCACTCGGAGATTTGCAGCCAGCGATCACCAAAATAAGGCGTTGATCTCCACGCTTAACAGATCCCACTAAAGTATAACCAGCATCGGCGGTGTAGCCAGTTTTGAGTCCATCTGCCCCTGCGGTGGTGCGCAACAGCGGGTTACGCGCGTGTTGATTGATTTTGTTGTATTCAAACTCGCGTTGTCCAAAATAATGATAATACTCAGGAAAATCATTAATCAGGTGCTGCGCTAAAATAGCTAAGTCATGGACGGATGTCATATGGTCGGGATCAGGTAACCCATCAGGATTACGGAAAAAACTATTTTTCATGCCTAATTCATGCGCTTTTGCTGTCATCATATCAGCAAAAGACGTCACAGAACCCGCTATTGCTTCTGCTAAAGCGACAGACGCATCGTTGCCCGATTGCACAATCATCCCTTGAATAAGATTGCTTACGCTTACGGGCTTATTCGCCTCAAGAAAGGTGCGAGACCCTTCTGTTTTCCACGCATTCTGGCTGGTGATAAATTCTTGCTCTAGCGCGATTTCCCCAGAACGAAGTTTTTCAAACACCAGATATGCGGTCATTATTTTGGTGGTGGAGGCAGGATACATCCGCTCATCCGACGCTTTTTCAAATAAAACCGTACCTGTGTCTGCATCCATCAAAATCGCATGTGCTGCTGTTGTATCAACGGCAGACATCGCAAAAACGGGCGTTGAAAATATTAAAGCTACAGTTAAAAAAGCAACGTAAAAACGAAACGTCATATTTTTTCTTCTTTTTATTCGATGATAATTTGTGCCTGCTGCTGACCAGCCGCGATTACTTTATTAAGCGATTTGTCGGCAACTTCAAGACTTGGGTAAGGCCCCAAGCGAACACGATACAGGGTTTTACCACTAACCGTTGTAGGCTGGATGATTGTTGCATCGATTGCTTTGAGTTGCGCTGCTAATTTTTCTGCGTTCATGGGTATACTAAACGCGGCCGCTTGCACATAAACACCTTGTGATACGCTTGGTTGGGCATTCTGTGTTACTGCTGTCTCAATATCTTGTTCCCTTGGCGGCAAGGGCGCATAGCCTGCAATCGGCGCAAGCGGCTTTGCGGCTATGGTGTTCACAGGCTGTGCTGTTTGTATTGGTTGCTGTGTGTTAGAGGCATATTGGCTTGAAATACGCCCTTCCATCGCCTCTGCCGCTGCGATTTTGCTCTCCTCAGGCAGCAGTTCTAGGCGCACACGCGCTGTTCCTTTATTCAAAAAGCCCAAGGTTTCTGCGGTATAGCGTGAGGCATCAAAAATACGATTGTCGCTAAAAGGCCCTCTATCATTCACCCGCACGACAGCACTGCGTCCGTTTTCAAGGTTCGTCACCCGCACAATACTCGGTAATGGCAGGGTTTTATGTGCGCCTGTGAGGGCGTGTGTATCAAATGTTTCCCCATTAGCCGCCATTTTACCATGAAACCCCGGCCCATACCATGATGCAATACCTTCTTCTGTAAAGGTTTCATACACTTGTGGTGTATACCAAATACCATCAATTTTATAGGGAGAGCCAACCTTATAATAGCCTTTAGATTTAGGAATGTTGCCTGTTGCAACCGTGCTGGTGCTGTTGTTTGTTGAAGAACACGCGGCAAGGCTTAACAGCGCACATAAAACGAAAAGATTTCTCATTGGGGTTGCTCCCGCATTGCATCTGCCAATTTGCTTACAGACAAGGCAAATAAGTTTGACCGATTCCAGTTCAACAACACCTGATGATTTTTGTAAACAAGAAACGCACGGCTGCCATTCTGTTCTGGAATAATCAGTGTTGCAGATGCCTCAAGCGCGGGCAACGGCTTTGTATCCAACGTCTTCAAATGCATAGTACGCCACACTTTAAGAGGCTTTTCCTGTTTATGTAGGGCGTAAAAAGCCTCGCGTTGTTGTTGGCTTTTGAACGTCGGCATGATTATCTCCATACCCCACTCTTCCGCACCATTCCAAGCATTCTGGCGCAAATAGTTGGCAATGGAGGCGAACACATCGGCTTTGGTTTGCCAAATATCCTTATGCCCATCGCCTGTTTCATCAACAGCGAATTTCAGGAAGCTAGACGGCATAAACTGGCATTGCCCCATTGCCCCTGCCCATGAGCCTGTGAATTTTTCAGGGCTAATATGTCCTTCTTTGAGGATTTGCAGGGCATTATACAGCTCTTTGCGAAAATATTCACTACGCCGTCCATCATATGCAAGGGTGGTGAGGGCTTCAACAAGCGGAAAACCGCCTGTGAGTCGTCCAAAATCTGTCTCCATACCCCAAAGCGCAATAATATAGGCAGGTTGCACCCCATATTTTTGCGAGATTTTACCCAGCAACATCTTGTTTTCTTGCAAAAGTTTTCGGGCTGTTTTTATGCGTTGCGGTGTTACCGTGCGAGTTTGATATTGATTAAGAGTCAATTTCCCCTCAGGCTGATTGCGATCAAGCTCGATAATACGCTCTTTCGGTGCAACCCCTTGGAAGGTTTTTTCCAAGAATGCCACGTCAAACCCCTTTGTTGCTGCTTCCTTTTTAAAGTCTGTTAGCCATGTCGCAAAGGGCTGCGGATTGTGGGGTAGGTCTTGGGCAAGTACTGATGTAGACAGCAGCAAAAAATACAGCATTAAGGCACGAGAGGCGAGGCACGAGGCACGAGGGAAAGAAAATGCCCCCCTCTTTTTCCTCTCGCCTCGCGCCTCAACCCTCGCGCCTAACATGCTAAATATCCGCATAACACCGAATTTCTGCTCTAGCCCCTGGGTGCGTGAGTGCGCCTTTTTCAGCACTGCCGACCACTTGGGCATACCGCCACAGCACACCGCTGCCAAAGTTTTGGGGCTTAGGCTTCCATGCCACACGGCGCGCTGCCAGTTCTTCGTCTGATAGCGCCACATCTATCGTGCCTTTGGTTGCATCCAACGTGATCACATCGCCGTCTTTAAGCAAGCCAATAGTGCCGCCGACAGCGGCTTCTGGCCCGACGTGCCCGACACAAAAGCCACGGGTTGCGCCGCTAAACCGTCCATCGGTGATGAGCGCGACTTTATCGCCCATGTCCTGCCCATAAATCGCCGCTGTGGTGGCAAGCATCTCGCGCATTCCTGGCCCACCACGAGGCCCTTCATAGCGGATAACAAGCACATCACCTTCTTTATAATAGCGGTTCTCAACAGCCTTGAAGGCATCCTCTTCACAATCAAAACACCGTGCCACACCTGTAAACGTCAGGTTCTTGAGTCCTGCAATTTTCACAATCGCACCTTCAGGGGCAAGATTGCCACGCAATCCCACAACGCCACCTGTGGTTGAGAGTGGATTGCTAGTGGGGCGAATAACCTCTTGATCAGTCGGGAACGTCACACTTTCAAGGTTTTCGGCAATTGTTTTGCCCGTCACCGTCATACAATCGCCGTGGATATAGCCGCCTTCATAGAGCGCCTTCATCAACACAGGTACGCCGCCCACCTCGAATAAATCTTTCATCACGAAGCGTCCTGCGGGTTTTAAATCCGCAATATACGGCGTGCGGCGGAAAATTTCTGCAACATCATGGAGATCAAAGTCAATCCCTGCCTCATTCGCCATGGCAGGCAGGTGCAACGCCGCATTGGTTGACCCGCCACTGGCTGCCACAATGGTTGCGGCATTCTCAAGCGATTTTCTGGTTACAATATCGCGCGGGCGAATATTTTTTCCCAGCAACATCATCACCGCTTCGCCTGAGGCTTCTGCGTATTTATCGCGTGAATCGTAAGGGGCTGGTGCACCTGCCGACCCTGGCAAGGCAAGCCCAATCGCTTCTGACACACATGCCATTGTATTTGCGGTGAATTGTCCCCCGCACGACCCTGCTGACGGACAGGCAATGCATTCTAATTCTATCAATTCTTCTTCCGAAATTTTACCCGCCGAATACGCACCCACCGCTTCAAATACGTTTTGTACCGTGACATCTTGCCCTTTGTGTTTTCCGGGGAGAATAGAGCCGCCATACATAAACACGGAGGGAATATTGAGGCGCAACATTACCATCATCAGCCCTGGAAGTGACTTATCACAGCCCGCAAAGCCCACCAGCGCATCATAACAATGCCCCCGCACGGTGAGTTCCACGGAATCGGCAATCACATCGCGTGACACAAGCGACGATTTCATCCCCTCGTGCCCCATGGCGATGCCGTCTGTCACCGTGATGGTGGTGAATTCACGTGGCGTGCCGTTTGCGGCTTTCACGCCCTTCTTAGCCGCTTGTGCTTGGCGCATCAGAGCAATATTGCAGGGGGCTGCTTCATTCCACGTTGTCACAACCCCCACAAAAGGTTGCTGAATTTCTGCGTCCGTCATGCCCATGGCATAATAGTAAGAACGGTGGGGCGCGCGCTCAGGCCCGACAGAGACGTGGCGGCTGGGGAGTTTGGTTTTGTCTATCATGGTGTCTATTTCTACTCAGTGTTAAGCGGCTTGTAAACGGAGAAGGTATGTTTTTCGAATACTAAACATCAACAATGCACTTGAGCATACACTCTAAAGGTTTCATCCTCCTCTGGATCACAATAAGCAGCAAAAATAGAACCAGTATCATCAATAAAGTACCATGCCGAAGGGTCTTCGGTCCCCATTTCATCCGTAAAAGCTGAAAATTTAAGTTTCTTACAAACTCAGGACTTACGCAGCTGAGTGATTCACATCACAAGTCTGAGTGGATTATTCAACGCTGAATATACATAGTCATAGAGTAATTTTTCTTTTAGTTGATAGACGGTAGTTTTGAGGGCATATGCGGCGCGTTTAAGGATAACCCAAGCG
>CANGXP010000041.1 GCA_947457935.1 Alphaproteobacteria bacterium
GCAACAAGAATCAGCGCTCATTATCAAGGCTCTCAACACCATGACCAGATTGGGCATGCCAGACACCTATAAAATCGCTGCCTGACTGCCTCCTTATCCCTTGCCTTCGGCGGCTTTTAACGCTCCTGTTTATTTGTGCAACAAAGCCCTACTATCCCCGCTTTACTTTTTTGTGGCGACAGCCTATAGCCTTGTTTATGCCCCCACGCCCTGAAATTCCCCGCGATGCCCCGAAGGGCAACCTGAAAACGCTGCCCCTGTTGTTTCGGTATTTAAGCCCCCATAAAGGCAAAATGGCTCTTGCTTGCCTTGGGATGCTTACCGCCGCGTTTACGGTGCTTGCCCTTGGGCAGGGCATGAAAATGCTGGTAGACAAGGGTTTTGCAGCACATGACCAAGTATTATTGCAACAAGCAATTTGGTGGATTTTCGCGCTTATTTTGTTGATGGCGGGGGCGAGCTTTACCCGTTCTTATACAGTAAGTTGGCTGGGCGAACGCCTTATTACGGACTTACGACGCGATATTTTCGCCCATTTGCTGACGCTAAGCCCCCGTTTTTATGACGAGAATCGCAGTGGGGAAATTGTCTCGCGCCTGACGGCGGATGCAACCCTTGTGCAAACGGTGGTGAGCAGTTCTGTGCCCACTGCGTTACGCAACATCGTGATGTTCACGGGCGGTGCGGGAATGCTGGCATATACCAGCTTTAAATTAACCGCCCTTGTGTTTTGTGGCGTTCCCTTGGTGCTGTTACCGATTATGCTGTTCGGGCGCAACGTGCGGGCAAAATCAAAAATTGTGCAGGAAAAAATTGCGGAAGCCAGCGCACAATTAGAAGAAAGCCTATCGAATATCCGCACGGTACAAGCGTTCAGCCACGAAGCAAACGACCACACACAATTTTGCGGCAAAATAGAAGAGTCATTTTCAGCGGCAGCGAGTCGCAATTTTCATCGCGCCCTGTTGGCGGCAACGGTGATTAGCCTTGTTTTTGGTGCTGTAACACTCATTTTATGGATTGGCGGACAAGATGTTATTGCGGGCAATTTAAGCGCGGGCAACCTCACCGCGTTTGTGTTTTATGCGGTGATTGTCGCCAGCTCCATTGGTGCGATTTCAGAAATTTATAGCGATTTGCAAAAGGCGGCAGGCGCAACAGAACGCCTGATGGAACTTAAAAACATGCCGTCTGCTATACTTCAACCCGTTACGCCAAAACCCGTGCCAAACAGCGGACAGATTACCTTTCAAGACGTTAGTTTTCAATATCCTGTTGGCAAAGATCCTGTGATAAAAGATTTCACACTCTCTATACAAGCAGGCGAGAAAGTTGCCTTAGTAGGGCGTTCAGGCGCGGGAAAATCAACGCTGTTTCATCTGGCGTTGCGTTTTTATGATCCGCAACAGGGCGCGGTGCTGCTGGATGGCATTGATATTCGTGACATGGATCCTGTTGCCTATCGCAAGCTATTCGCACTTGTTTCTCAAGAACCTGCTATTTTTGCAACGTCTGTGATGGAAAACATTCGGTACGGCAATGTTGATGCGAGTGAGGCAGAAATTATTGCCGCCAGTAAAGCCGCATTTGCCGATGAATTTGTGGCAGACCTCCCCCAAGGCTATCACACCTATTTAGGCGAGCGGGGTGTGCGCTTGTCTGGCGGGCAAAAACAGCGCATTGCTATTGCGCGTGCATTATTGCGCCGCCCGAAAATTTTACTGCTGGATGAAGCAACCTCCGCCCTTGATTCTTTGGCAGAAAACAACGTGCAGCAAGCCTTAACGCTGCTCGGGAAAGACTGCACGGTGCTGACCATCGCCCATCGCCTCTCAACCGTGCAGCACGCTGACAGGCTTATTGTGCTTGAAAATGGCACGCTTGCAGCAGAGGGCACGCATAATGCATTGTTACAATCTTCGACGCTCTATCAACAAATTGCAGCCATGCAGTTTACACAAGCTGCCTAGGCTCTGTTGAGATTTTAAATATTTTGAGGCGAAAATGCCAGTATTTCGAGAACCGTAACGCAAATGTACTGCTTGGTACATGCGGAGCGGAAGCGCAGAAAACTGGTATTTGCAGACCAAAAGATAACAAATCTCAACAGAGCCTAGCTTCATCCACCAACATAATCGGAATCCCATCGCGTATCGGATAGGCGAGTTTTGCAGCACGACTAATAAGTTCTTGGCTATCACTATCATACTCAAGCGTTTGCTTGGTAAGCGGACACACCAAAATCTCTAATAACTTAGGGTCGACACGTTTTGGTTCGCTCATAAAAATCCTTATCCTGTAGACGATTTATTTTCTTATTGCTTGTGTGTAACGCAAGCACGTCACACTTGATTGTTGCATAAAAACAACATCACTAGAACAACCGTATTCTTTAACGATTTGTTCATTTTTGCACAAGAGCAACAATGTGATACTGGTTTTAAAAATTTCATTTAAAAAAAGTTTATGATTGCTCTGCTCCTTAAAATCTCTGCTTTATTTCCGTTTCTTGTCATGGCAACAACATTGCTATTGCTGTGGTTGCGCCCGTTTCGTTATGCTCAAAATAGCGGTTTTCGCGTGCAAATGCCTGTAGTTGTTGAAGAGCCTCCCATTCAAAAAATGTATCAATGCGCTAGCTGTGGCATTTATAGCACTGTGCCTTGCGGACAAGAATGTCATTGCGATAAAGTTTAAGGGTGCGTGACGGCGCGGCGCAACATCTTTGATGTTGAAAACAAGCCGTCCACTCCTTGTTTCAAGCGGCATACACTCTATAGTTGGCTTGTTTGCTGACGGAACGTCAGCCGCGCCGCGCCCGCCGCAAACAGTGAGCCTTCTGTTAAAAATTCCAGCCGCACTAGTGCTAATGCAACATCCACCGCTGATGAGCACAGAATACCTGCCTCAACATCTCCCGCAAATAATGGTGTATCTACATCAGGCATTTTCTCCGTCGTCAACCACAACGGCACAAGGCGTTTCTTCAGCAACGCGCGATATTTCGTGCGTGCCGTGAGTTCTTGCCCCATGTAACAGCCTTTTTGCCAATCAATCCCATTCAGCGCGTCGATATTATGTTCGAGCAATAATGCCTGTTCTGGGTGCATATCTCGGGTGCCATCAGGAATACCAAGCGTGATACGCAAACGGTCATACAGAGCAAAATCCCCCTTCTCAGTAACCTTTCCCTCCTCTGTAATCAGTAGCCCCCCAAATTGTGGATGTTTTGGGTTGGGCAACGCTTCTTGAGGTAAATCTCCCTCGCCAAACACGGCATAGAGAGATAATTGCGGGCAATCCTCTAAAGTGATCTTGCTCCGTAGTTTGTATTTTTGCAGGCGTGTCCGCAGGTCTTCCGCTCGTGCTGCTTCAGGCGTAAGCAACAGGCTCTCACCATCTGGAATGATGTAAAAATCATGCAAAAACTTACCTTGCGGGGTAAGCAAGCATGCGTAAATCGCTGTGCCTGATGCTGTTTTTCGCACATCATTGCTGACTAAGCCTTGCAAAAACGCAACTCTATCCTCACCCTGAATACGAAGAACAGACCGATTAGGGATTTTTACATACTGCACTGACTACCTCTTGCCTCGCTTTTAAAATATGGGCATAACGTGCCATCATGCAACAGCAAAAGCGTATTTTATTTATCACGAGCACCCGCCTTGGCGATGCGGTGCTCACCACAGGCATTCTGAATGCGCTTTTAACGCAACATCCTGACGCGCTCTTTACCATTGCGTGCGGCAAGCCCCCCGCTGATTTATTCCGCCCTTTCCCGCGTTTAGAACGCCTGCTCATCATTGAAAAAAAGTCCTATTCGCGCCATTGGTGGGAGTTGTGGCGCGCTGTTGTAGGCATAAAGTGGCACACGGTTGTTGACCTGAGAAGCTCAACTATTGCGTATATGCTCTGGGCTAAGCATCGCTTTGTTTTCAAAGCACACCGCGAAGAAATTCATAAAGTGCAGCAATTTGGAGAGCTATTGCGCCTTTCACCGCCCCCTGCCCCAACTTTGTGGCTTAAGGAAGAGCATCGCATCACGGCATCCACCCTTATCCCTGATGAACTTGTCATCGCCCTCGGTGCAACGGCAAATTGGGTTGGAAAACAATGGGCGTGGGAGCGCTTTCTCGAACTGATGCTAAAGCTAACCGCACCCGATGGCTTATTACCCCACGCCAAAATCGCGCTATTTGCCGCCCCAAACGAACGAGAGAGTATTATTCCGCTGATTAATGGCATTCCTGAAGCACAGCGTATTGATCTCATTGGCAAAGTTGACCTACCAACACTCGCGGCTTGTGTGGAACGTTGCACCCTTTATATCGGCAATGATTCAGGATTGATGCATCTTGCTGCCGCCATTAGCACACCGACGTTGGGGCTGTTTGGCCCCAGCAAAACAAGTCTTTATGCGCCGTGGGGCGCACACACTGCCTTTGTGCGTACCCCTGAAAGCTTAGAAGAACTCACCAATTTTGCAGGGTATGACCATAAAACGGTGGGCAGCTTAATGAATACGCTCTCTGTTGAAGCAGTTGCGGCAGCAGCGGCAACACTCTATAAGGGGTATTATGAGCAATAAATTGTCCATTCTTGTTGTCGCCCACAATGAAGCCCACCAACTGCGGGACTGTCTCGATAGACTCAAATTCGGGGATGAAGTTGTCGTAGTGATTGATAAATGCACCGATAATTCCAAAGCGATTGCCTTAGAGTACACCGATAAAATTTTAGAAGGCTGTTGGGAATTAGAAGGACATCGCCGCAATGCAGGCATTGAATTTTGCACAGGCGATTGGGTTTTAGAAGTGGATGCGGATGAGCGCGTGCAGCCACAACTTGCCGTTGAAATTCGGGAGGTTATTAGTTCTACTACAGCAGACTATCACCTCGTCCCCATTGAAAATTATGTGGGTGGAACATTGGTGCGGCATGGGTGGGGCGGCTCGTTCGGCACCGCTTCTGACTTGGCATTATTCAAGAAGTTTGCGAAACGCTGGGGCACGCAGCGGGTTCATCCCTCCTTAACGCTTAAAGGCACAAAAGGACATCGCCTAACGCATGGCATTGACCATTATGTGGATGATAATCTTGCCGATATGATCCATCGTCTTAATCGCTATAGCACATTACGCGCTCTTGATATGTTTGATGCGGGGCAACCCGCACGACTCCTGCCCAACGTGCGGCGGCTTTTTTCACGCTTTATCAAATGTTATTGGAGCAGAAACGGCTATAAAGAAGGATTTTACGGCTTCACTATTGCGCTGTGTGCGGGGTTATTTCCGTTATTATCTGTGTTGAAATTACGGGAGTTGCACTTAAAAAAATGACTACTCCCAACCCCACCCCTGAAGATACCTTAAAAAACCTCAATACTGTGTGGCAGGACTATCTTGCAAAAACGGCTAGTGACCCTGTAGCCCAGCAAAACCTGCAATCCTTGATGCAATATTGGACAACACTTGCCGCAGGCGGCATAAGCGGGTATGCTGCCCCTCATGCTGCCGCTCCCTTCGCCTCCCCCCCATCGCCCTATAGCGCCCCGCCCGCTGCCGCTGCATCTTATGCTAGCAGCCAGCAGCTATTTGAGCTTGCCAGTCGGCTTAGCCTTGTGGAGGGAAGGCTTGCTGCCCTTGAACACGCCCTACACACCACACCAAAATCTAGTACCTGATGCCGTCCAATTCAGCGTAACACAATTTAACTATTTCCTTCAAGGCATTGCAAAATACCAGAATGCCCCACGGCAACAACCCCTTGTAGCAGCACCCTGCCTGTTGCAAATTGGCGGCACAAAATTACTAGATTATGGGGTATTTTCTGATGCGCCTCATCCACAGCCGTTGCTGATTATTCCGTCGCTTGTTAATCGCGCCAATATTCTTGATTTGTCTGAGGAACGGAGCTTTTTGCGCTATCTTGCCGCGCAAGGGTTTCGCCCGCTGTTAATTGATTGGGGAGAATTACAGGCTTCTGAACAGGCTTTTACCCTCACTGACTATATTACAAAACGGCTTGAACCGTTGTTACAACATGCCGCTACCCTCACGCAAAATGCTTTGCCTGTGATAGGATATTGTATGGGGGGACTCCTTGCACTTGCCGCCGCTCAACGCGCCCCCCAAAGCATCAGCAAACTTGTCTTATTAGCAACGCCATGGGATTTTACACACGCAATCCGCCCCGACCAACGCACCAGCATCCCCTTACTTCAGCCTTTTTTACGCATGTTACGGCAAAAGAACCTGCCTTTTCCCGTTGATATGCTGCAAACCCTTTTTACTAGTATCGACCTTTTTGCTGTGCCTGAACGCTATATTTCTTTTGCCAAAGAAGCTGATGTAACACGAAACGCGCAATTTGTTATTGTAGAAGATTGGCTGAACGATGGCGTTGCCTTAAGTGCTGCCGTTGCAGAGGAATGTTTATTGGGGTGGTATCAACATAACACCCCGCATAACAATGCATGGCAGGTTGAAGATGACTTTATCGCCCCGCAAAACATCTCACTTCCCACCCTGATTGTAACCCCCAAGCACGATAAAATAGTGCCGCCTGCAGCAGCGCTTGGCTTACGCAATACCCTGCCCTACGCAGCAGTAATTCAGCCCAATACAGGGCATATAGGCATGGTTGCAGGCAGAAAAAGCACACTTGAAATGTGGAAACCTGTTTGTTCGTTTTTGCAAGAAACTTGATTATTTGTATGTCTTATGCTATCTATTGCATTACAGGAGATATAGTATGCTAACAGAACAGGTAAGTTTTCGAATTGATGCGGAAAGCAAAGCAGCAGCCGAAGCTGTGCTGAAAAAATTAGGGCTTTCCACAACCGATGCCATGCGGATGTTTTTTAAACAAATTACGCTCCATCAAGGATTGCCATTTGAGGCGCGGGTGGCTTCACCGAAATCTGAAAAAACTTTTGCAGACCGACTCGACAGAAACATCCAAAAACACCAAAAAACCCTTGAAGGCTTAGCAAATCGATGACCATCGAACCATTCTGGCTCAGTGTGTCACAAGTTTTACTCATCCATGATGCTGTTATTGACGCATCAGGTGGCGGCACAGGTATACGCGACCAAGGATTATTAGATTCAGCAATTTCACGCCCGCAAAATTTATTTGCCTACGAAAACCCTTCCCTTGCTGAACTCGCCGCTTGTTATGCAGAAGCTATTGCCCATAACCATCCATTTATAGACGGAAACAAACGTACTGCTTTTCTAGCTGCCATCATGTTTTTGAATGAAAACGGATGGGATGTTGCGGCACAAACAGACACAAACCACGAAGATATGATGGTGACCCTTGCCAACCATCAACTTTCCCGCGCAGAAGTTGCTGCCTATTTCGAACAGCACAGCACTCCTTTAGAAGAGTAAAACACATGCCCCACCCCATAGAAGCCGTTATGCGCGATAAATTGACCGCATATTTTATCCCCCTTCACCTTGAAATTACGGATGATTCACATCATCATGCGGGACACAGCGGTGCAAAAGCAGGCGGCGGCACACACTACACAGTTAAATTAATCAGTGCTCAATTTAGGGGCTTATCCCGCATAAAACGGCATCAAGCAGTGCATAATGTTTTAGCGGAAGAACTCAAGGCGCAGGTTCATGCGCTGGTTTTACATTTAGACGAGCCTAGCTAAAATACACTCTATGAGTTTATTATGAAAAAAAATACCATCTTTTGCGTGTTTTTTTCTTGCTCTAATACTATAGCGTGTACTACACCTATTGATAGGCATTCTAGTACATGGAGCAATCAAATGATTCTTGACATCCCTACGGCAGGATTGGTTAACCGCAACATTATTGTCAAAGGAAAAAGAACAAGCATACGACTGGAGCCAACACTTTGGGACGTTCTAGCAACAATCGCCCAAAAGGAAGGCAAAACCATCAATCAAATTTGCTCACAAATAGCGGATTCTGCGCCAACAACCTGCAGTTTTACATCGGCAGTGCGCGTGTATATTATAAGTCGTTTAATTACACCTAAACCCACAAGTGCACCATATCAGATGGCTACTGCGGGATAGCTCTTGGGTGCGATTTGTTATAAACGGCTGTTAAATGCGCCGTATTGACTTTAGTATAACGACTCGTGGTTGTGAGCGTTTCATGCCCCAACAGCTCTTGAATTGCACGCAAATCACCCCCACTTTCGAGAATATGTGTTGCAAAACTGTGACGCAACGCATGAGGCGTAACCGTTTCAGCCAAGCCTAACTGCCGCCGCACCGCTTGAATACGCTTTTGAAATACCCCTGCCGTAAGCGGTTTCCCGCCTTTTTCCCCTAGAAACAAGACACTTTCTGGTGTTGCGGCAAAGGGTCGCATCTTTAAATATGCTTCTATTTCCTGAACAACCACAGATAACACAGGCACAAGCCGCTCTTTTTGCCCCTTACCCATGACTTTCAAGCCTGCCGCCGTTGGTTTTTGTGCAACAGTGAGCTGCAATCCCTCACTAATCCGTAAACCACACCCATAGAGCAGCAATGCCAAGGCTTTATCGCGCTGTGCCACCCAATTTTCCACAGGCAAGGCAGCAATCGCGGCAATCAGAGATTCAACATCCTCTAAAAGCATTGCTTTCGGCAAGGGCTGCTGTAATTTGGGACTAGGCATGGAAAGAATTTTATCATTTGTCACCAGTTTTTGCTGGTGCAGATAGCGATAAAAACTCCGCAGGCACGACATGGCACGCGCAATAGAGGTGCGCTTTTTCTCCTGCCGCTGCATTTCGCTTAAAAATGCCCGCACTTCTCGCGCCGTTAGATTTTCCAAGGTATGCCGACTCACTGCCCCCCCTTGATAGCCCCGCATAAATTGGGCGAAAAGCTGCAGGTCGTTTTGATAGGCGATAATCGTGTGTGCTGAATAATTTTTAAGAGAACGAAGACGCACCGTCCACGCTGTAATCCAGCCAGCAACTTCAGGGGAAAGGGCGGCGGGGTCTGTTTGCATGGAACATTCCCTAAACGATTATTACAAAATCGTCTGCCCTGTTTTCGCCCAATCTTCCGTAAACGCTTTGAGACCTTTGTCGGTAAGCGGATGATCAAACAACTGCCACAAGGTTTTAGGGGGGCAGGTGACAACATCCGCGCCCATGCGGGCTGCTTGGATGATATGATTCGGATGACGGACGGAGGCAACCAGCACTTCTGTATCAAACAGCGGATACTGGCGGTAAATGTTCATAATATCAGCAATCAGCTCCATGCCGTCATGCCCAATGTCATCGAGTCTACCCACAAACGGGGAAACGTAGGTTGCACCTGCTTTTGCCGCCAGAATTGCTTGAGCGGGAGAGAAACACAACGTCACATTCACAGTTGTACCCATGCTGCGCATTTCTTTGCACACCTTTAACCCTGCAGGGGTGAGAGGCACTTTCACGGTCACGTTTTTGGCAATCGTTGCTAATTTTTTTGCTTCTTTGATCATGGTTGCATAATCCGTTGCGGCAACCTCGGCACTCACAGATCCTGCCACAATACTGCAAATCTCCGCAATCACGTCCAAAAACTGCCGTCCTGATTTCGCAATGATGGACGGATTGGTTGTCACCCCATCCAACAAGCCTGTTGCAGCAAGATCTTTAATTTCGATTATATCGGCGGTATCAACAAAAAATTTCATACATGACTCGTTCGGGTTTCGGGTGTAGGGTTTCGGGTGTCAACTCCCTAAACCTGTCATCTTCTCTTACTTCTCATGCTCCGCATCGTCAATGTTTTACTCCCCACGCCATTTGACACCCCGTTTAGCTACGCGGTGCCTGACGACATGCAGGCGGTGGAAGTGGGGCGGTATGTGACCGTGCCGTTTCGCAATAAGGAACTGCATGGCGTAGTGTGGGAAATACCAACACAGCCACCCACCTTCAAAGGCGTGTTGAAGCAGATAACAAAGGTGCATCCGTTCGCGCCGCTATCTCACACAACGAGAGAATTTATCGCGTGGGCAGCGAATTATAGTCTCACGCCAATGGGGTCTATTCTCAAGCTTACCTTAAGCGTGCCGCAAGTGTTTCTCCCCATTAAAGGTAAAGTGCTAACACTGCCGAGTCCTGATATAGCGCACGCGCCTGCCACACTCTCCCCTGCACAACACACCGCGTGCAATACCATTAACACCGCGCTAGATACCCATAGTTTTGCCCCTCTGGTGTTAGACGGCGTAACGGGTTCGGGTAAAACGGAAGTGTATTTT
This sequence comes from Alphaproteobacteria bacterium, assembly GCA_947457935.1. Lineage (GTDB taxonomy): Bacteria > Pseudomonadota > Alphaproteobacteria > JAJTHO01 > CANGXP01 > CANGXP01. The sequence continues at coordinate 10,251 of CANGXP010000041.1, forward strand.
GAAGCCGTGGCGCACGCGCTGTCACAAGGCAAACAGGTGCTTATTTTACTGCCAGAAATTGCTCTTTCCGCACAAATGATGACGCGCTTTGCCAAACGCTTTGGCTGTGCGCCGTGTTTGTGGCATTCGGGGCTTACCCCTGCCGTGCGGCGCGAAACATGGAAAGCGATTGTCGATGGCACGGCAAAGGTCGTCGTGGGGGCACGGTCTGCCTTATTCTTGCCCTATCAAAATTTAGGCTTGCTGATTGTCGATGAGGAGCACGATGCATCCTACAAACAAGAAGAAGGCGTGATCTATAATGCCCGCGATATGGCGGTGATGCGGGCGAAATTTGAATCAATCCCTGTAGTGCTAGTGTCTGCAACACCTTCTTTAGAAACCGTTTGTAATCTTGAGGCGAAAAAATATACAGCCCTCACCTTGCCTGAACGCCACGGCGAAGCCGTATTTTGCGATGTGCAACTCATTGACATGCGCAAACACAAGCCCCCCAAAGGACAATGGATTGCAGAGCCACTCAAAAAAGCCGTGTTAGAAACCTTAGGCCGCGGCGAACAGGCGTTATTGTTCCTGAATAAGCGGGGGTATGCCCCACTCACGCTGTGTCAAGCCTGTGGGCATCGCTGGCAATGCCCGCAATGCAGCGCATGTTTGGTGGTGCATAAAAGTGCGCACAAATTGGTGTGTCATCATTGTGGCTATCACGAGCCTGAACCCGAACATTGTCCAAAATGCCAAGCTGAAGATAGCATAACGCCCTGTGGGCCGGGGATTGAACGACTCGCCGAAGAAGCCGCCACCACTTTTCCCGAAGCGCACACCGCGTTACTCTCAAGCGATAGCATGGCATCCCATGAAGCGGCAGAGAACCTAATTGGTCAGGTAATGCGGGATGAGGTGAATCTACTCATCGGGACACAGATTATCGCCAAGGGCTATCATTTTCCTAATCTGACGTTAGTAGGCGTGATTGATGCGGACATTGGCTTAAGCGGCGGGGATTTACGGGCGGCGGAAAAAACGTGGCAGTTGCTGCATCAGGTGGCAGGACGTGCAGGGCGGGAAGCCAAAAAAGGCACGGTCTATTTGCAAACATTTCTGCCTGAACACCCCGTGATGCAAACCTTACAGCAGCATCAGCGCGATGCGTTCGTGCAGCAGCAAATCCATGAGCGGCATTTCGCGCAACTGCCGCCATTCGGCAAACTCGCCTCGGTGATTATTGCGGCGGATACTTTAACGGACGTGCAAAAATCCGCGCAACTCTTGGCGCACGCTGTGCCGATCATGGAGGGGCTTACTATTCTAGGCCCTGCCCCTGCGCCATTAGCACTCCTCAAAGGCTATCATCGTATGCGCTTTTTGGTGAAAACGCCACGGGTGTTTCCGCTACAAAAAACGTTGCGCGAGTGGCTGGAGAAAGCAGGCTTGCCGAGAACAGTTAAGGTGCAGGTGGATATTGATCCGTATAGTTTTTTGTGAGGTGTCTTTTTAAGATGTTTTTAATACTTTGATTGCAGAATAGAATTCTTGCGTGCGCCTGAGCACCCTGCAGTGAGAAAGTTTATGATAAAAAACAACCCTATTCTTGATTTGTTTTTTGATGTCGATGAAAAAACCCAAGAAATAACATTTCGTGGCTGGGACAACACTGTTAATCTAGAAAAGTGGGAAGCTTTACAAAAAATTGCTAAAGAAGACCACGCGACTATATAGTCATTCCCAAAATTAACTGCCCAATAGTTGTTGGATATTGAGCCCCGAGAACTGGCGTCTTTTTTTAAGGATAGCAAAAGATTGCTCAATGGGGTTGAGGTCAGGGCTGTATTTTGGGAGAGGCAAGAGGGTATGTCCTTTTTTCTCAAGCAGGTCGCGGATATTATTTTTGTTATGAAACGGCGCGTTATCCATAATAATCAGGCTTGGCTCTGTGAGTTCAGGGATTAAAACCTGTTCTACCCAAGCGTTGACTGTTTGATGTGTGCAGCTTTTTTCAAACAGCATGAGTGCAATCCAGTCTTTGCCACGTTGCGCCATAATCAGGTTGATCATTTTGCGGTTATTGCCACGCACATCCCCAAAGATCTTTTTCCCCCGCTCAGCCCATCCATGAAGACGCGTAGACTCTGTTTTAAAGCCAGTCTCGTCAAAATAAACAACATTACGGCTGGTGTTTTTCTTTACCCATTCTCGTAAATTACGCAGGAAACTTATCCTGCTTTCAAAGTTTCTTTCCGCGTACCGTGTCGTTTTTTTTAGAAATATTCATCTGCTGCAAGGCTACCCAAACCGTGTTAATCCCCACCTTAAGGTATGCTGCGCGTTCCCGTAATAAAGCGTCTGGTCGCTCCCTTACATCTGCCGCTAACGCTTCTTTTGATAGCTTGCGACCACTCGGATTCTTGGGTTCCAAACTCTCCCGCTGCAGCCAGTCGTACAATGTACGCCTGCCCACCTTGAAAAGTTTGCTCGCACTCGTTTGGCTCCCGCCTTCTCGAACGTATTTTACTGCCCGTTCTCGCAGATCTATGCTGTACAGGACTTACGCAGTTCTATACTCATCGTAACTGAAGAAGTTGCGATGTTTCGCTCAAGCGCCGCGCGGGCTTTACCGCTCGCAAATTTTTTTGCAAATCTTGAGGTGCGAGCGGTATAGTCAAGCGTAGCGCGTTGTTTTATAA
>CANGXP010000042.1 GCA_947457935.1 Alphaproteobacteria bacterium
ATAGCCTAAAAACTTTTACCATAGACAGCCCTGCCCCTCGTTCTTATAACAACTCAATATGTCTCTTACCCTTTACAACACGCTTACCCGTACGAAACAACCGTTTACCCCGCATAATCCTGAGCGTGTCACCCTCTATGTGTGTGGCCCGACCGTGTATGACTACGCCCACATTGGCAATGCCCGCCCTGTGGTGGTGTTTGATACTCTGTTTCGGGTGTTGCAACGGCTCTATCCCCGTGTGGACTATGCCCGTAACATCACCGATATTGATGATAAAATCATTGCGGCGGCCGAGAAAAATAACGAGCCAATAGACGCGCTCACCACCCGCTATACCGCCGCGTTTCATGCGGATATGGCGGCACTCAATGCCCTGCCCCCCACGCTTGAGCCACGCGCTACTGACCATATCGCTGACATGATTACCCTCATTGAAAGCCTGATTAAAAAGGGCTTTGCCTACGTTGCAGACGGGCATGTTTTATTTGATGTAGCAGCAATGCCGAACTATGGCAGTCTCTCGGGTCGCACGGCGGATGACATGCTAGCGGGTGCGCGGGTTGAGGTGGCGGACTATAAGAAAAATCCTGCTGATTTTGTGTTGTGGAAGCCATCTGTTGATACTGCAACAGGGCAAGGGCAAGCTAAGGCGATTTCGCAGTCCAGATCGCCCTTGCCCCCCGCGTGGGATAGTCCGTGGGGTAAAGGCCGCCCTGGTTGGCACATCGAATGCTCCGCCATGAGCGGCAAACTCTTAGGACTGCCGCTGGATATTCACGGCGGCGGGCATGATTTGATTTTCCCCCACCACGAAAATGAAATCGCCCAAAGCTGTTGTGCAAACGATGCCCCTGTGTATGCAAATTATTGGATGCATAATGGGTTCGTGACGGTAGACGGGCAAAAAATGTCAAAGTCCTTGGGCAATTTTACCACCGTGCGCCAACTGTTAGAGCAAGGATTGAGCGGGGAGGCTATTCGCTATGTGCTGCTCATGGCGCATTATCGGCAACCTGTGGATTGGTCAGCGAAAAACTATGACCAAGCAACGAATAATCTGGAGAAAATTCATGCCGCGTTGCGCGGTATAGAACTGCCCGAAAACAATACTGCTGAACCAGACGCGGCGTTTCTCGATGCCCTGCTGGATGACCTTAATACTCCCCTTGCGCTCATGCGCCTGCAACAACTCGCCAACACGCTGCACAAAAGCAAAGATGCAACCGTTGCCGCCACCCTTAAAGCCTCCGCGGCTTTAGTGGGACTCACCCTTATTCCTCAACAGAAAGAACCGACCAACATGTTAGACGATGCTGAAATTGAAAGAATTATTGCAGAACGCATTGCCGCCCGCAAAGCCAAAGACTTTGCGACCGCCGATGCTCTCCGCAAACAACTCGATGAGTCGAAAGTTATTGTGGATGATGCGGCAAGTGGGACGACGTGGCGGCGGGGGTAGGGGTTGAGAATGCACTCTCGCTGCGCTGCCGCATAAACTCTCTTGCTGCCTGTTCTAACATAATCCGCTGTTCCGCTGCCCTTGGTGATGGGATAAGCGTCCCCTGCTCCAAAGCATCCAGCAATAATTTTTCCTCTTCTTCTTCGTCAATGTCGTCTGTCATATAGTCATTCCCCTAAATAATTGCCCATAGCTGCAAATGCACGCGACTTGCGCTTCCGGTTCGCATGTACTTTTGAGTACGCTTCCGGTTCTCGGTCACGCACATTTTCGCTCGATGGGCAATTATTTATCGAAACGACTATAGATCTACAAAACGCCTCATCATATTTAATTTTGCTATCTAGTCCTAAACTTACAGCAGATTGCTATAGCTTGCCCACAGCTCCCTCCACCCTTTGCATTCGCACAATCCGCGAGAAATTGATTATTAGCATAGTCTGGATATGCTATAGTCACATACCCTGTGTTATCACCTTTGCAAAAGCCTTTCCCTGGCCAAAATGTATCATTTTCACAAACAGTATTTCCTGATTTTAGGTACGGAAAACTCGATGGACACACTGCGTCAGAGCGATAATCTTGTATGGGGCCGTAAACAGTTGTGCACTGATCGATATCTGGCGTTATGCAATTAAATTTACTGGTACTAGAATCAAATTGCAGCACTTGTCCTGGGGCACTACAATTAGGCACAGGATTACTACACGTCCCGCTTGCAGTGAGGAATTCACCCGCATTACACGTTGTTGTTGAAGCCGCACACACACCTGCACTGGTCAATGCTTGCCCAACAGGACAAACCGTTATCCCCACAGGTACAACTTGACCAAATTTAAGCACTTTGGTGTTTGAGCCCATAAAAATCTTGTTAACGGGGGTTATAAAGTTATACGTCACCTGCCCCCGAACCCCAATATAGCGCGGCGTACCAGTGCCCGTATTGCGACCCCCAGACGAGCAAGCAGCATCAGAACATCCCGCGCCATTCACAAAGGCTTGTGCAGACGCTTGGTCTCCAAAAGATTTTGCACAAAAACAATTCCCTGTTGTGGTGAAATTAACATTCCCGCCTCCCGCATTCACAACCAGCGCATTCAGCTCTACAGCAGAAATACCAGGATTATCCTGTATTGTACGCGCCAATCCACTAATGCTCCCAACCGTTGAACTCCGATTGCTCATCATCAAGCCATAATCAATAACTGCAAAAGTAAGCCCTAAAAATATCGGCAGCGTAAACGCTGCTTCAATAACGCCAAAGCCGCTAATGTTATTGCGGAAATTTTGGCATGCGTGTTGAAAGCGCGCTAGCATGCTCTTGGCTCTTGGCTCTTGGCTCTTGGCTCTTGGCTCTTGGCTCTTGGCTCTTGGCTCATAAAATATTCCTCTGTTTGAAATCACTATGCAAGAAAATGGTTAAAGAAGTGTTAATGTGCTCGCCATCTTTTTGGGTCGCTAAGCTTGTTAAATTCCCCCTTCAAATCCCCCCCCACTTCCTCTATAATCCTAACTTATGACTCACATCACCCTCTACGACACCACCCTGCGCGATGGCGCACAAACCCAAGGCGTTGATTTCAGCGTTGCCGATAAGATTGCTATTGCTTCAGCGCTTGATGCGTTGGGGATTGACTATATCGAAGGCGGTTGGCCGGGGGCGAACCCCACGGACGATGCGTTTTTCGCACAGCCCCCTGCCCTCGCCCATGCCCGTTTTACCGCGTTTGGCATGACAAAACGGCACGGGCGCTCTGCCGCGAATGACCCTGCCCTTAATGCGCTGCTTAACACCACCGCGCCTAGCATTTGCCTTGTGGGCAAGGCATGGGATTATCAGGTGGAAACGGCGTTAGGACTCACGAAGCCTGAAAACCTCGCGCTGATTGACGACAGCGTCCGCCACAGCGTCACCCACAACAAACAACTCATCTTTGATGCCGAGCATTTTTTCGATGGCTATAAAAGCAATCCTGAGTATGCCCTAGAATGCATCAAAACCGCCTATCAGGCGGGAGCACGGTGGATTACCCTGTGCGATACCAACGGCGGGACGCTCCCGTTTGAAATTGAGGAAATTGTCAACGCTGTCATCCCCCACATCAGCGGCGAGAACCTTGGCATTCATTGCCATAATGATACCGAAAATGCGGTGGCGAATAGCTTAGCCGCCGTGAAAGCAGGGGTGCGCCTCGTGCAGGGCACGCTCAATGGATTGGGCGAACGCTGCGGCAACGCGAATCTTACCGCCATTATCCCGACGCTCATGCTGAAAATGGGCTATACCACTAGCGTAAGCCCACAAAAACTTGAACGCCTCACGCATATTTCCCGCATTCTCGATGATAGGCTCAATCGCCCGTCTAACCGCCACGCCGCCTATGTGGGGGAAGCGGCGTTCGCCCATAAAGGCGGGCTGCATGTCTCCGCCGTTGCCAAAGACCCGAGCAGTTACGAGCATATCAACCCCGATGTGGTGGGCAATCGCCGCCATGTGATTGTGTCTGACCAATCGGGACGCGCCAACATTCTCTCCCGCCTTCATGATATTGGCATGACGGTGGACGCAACCAATCCCAAAATTCAAGAATTACTAGAAACCCTGAAGCAACGCGAGTTTGAGGGCTATGTCTATGACGGCGCAGAAGCAAGTTTCGCACTGCTTGCCCAGCGGCATTTGTTGGGAGTGCCTGAGTTTTATACCTTAAAAAGTTTCCGCGTGGTGGATGAAAGGGTGAGCCAAGCAAACGGCACGTTACAAACTCTCTCGCAAGCAACGGTGGAAGTGCTTGTCAACGGTGACACCTATACAGAAACCGCCACAGGAAACGGGCCTGTCAACGCGCTGGACAGTGCCTTGCGCCGTGTATTGATTCCCACATTTCCTGCCCTAGAAAGCGTGCGCTTGGTGGATTATAAAGTGCGCATCCTCACCCCCAATCGCGGCACGGAAGCCCTTACCCGCGTGCTCATAGAATCACGCGACACCACGACGGGCGATTCATGGGTAACGGTCGGTGTTTCGCCTAACGTCATTGATGCGTCATATACGGCGTTGCAGGAGAGTATTGTGTATTTCTTATTAGGAAGAAAATAAAATTTATGAAACTCTGTATCATCGGCGCTGGCTTTACAGGAACAGCCGCACTCTGTGAAATATTAAAAACCTTAACAGAAACTCAAAGTAATGAGATAAAAGCTGCGCTAAAAAAAGATCTCGAAATCACCGTTATCGAACAAGGTGCTCGTTTTGGTTGTGGATATGCTTATAATCCTGACATTTGGAGTGCATGCCATCGTCTTAATCACGATGCAGGATCACAACAACCACCCCAGTTCACCGCAGAAGACTCCATACAAGACTGGCAATTCAGAGATTTTTACAATTGGCTAAAAGAAAACGGAAGACGCATCCTTGAGGAACACCCTGCTTATGCTCAGGAGTTAGATATTGTTGATCTTAACACATGGCAACCAAGCTTAACCGAATATTATCCTAGAGGATTGTTTGGCTTATATCTCGAAGACGTTTTTGAAAAAACAGTTTCTGAACTAGAAAACAAGGGAATTACCATCCTTTGTTTTAACAACACGAAAGTTATCGGATATACATACAACACGAATGAGCAAACACAAACGCTGCCCGCTGTAGATTTATTATGTGAGAATTCTTTAACACAGCGCCCCCTTGGCTCCGATGCGTTTAAATCTATTAATGAAACACTGATCTGTAGTGGGCATTGGCGACCAACGCCTCCCATGCATCCTCATATTTTAAGTGGCATTCCTTTACAAAAACAACAGCAAATTTTAAAGACGGCCAAAAACGACAACCCTTTTTTTGTAAAAGGAACAGGGTTAACGGGCATTGATTATATCCTACAAATAGCCGATACTTTTGGCGATTTTCAAAGAGATTCCTCATCAGGGCGTTTAGTTTATAACTCTCACAACGATACACCCCCTCTTATTATAGCAGCAAGTCGTAAAGGATTATTGCCCAATGTTCGTCCTCAATGGCAACCCATCAAAGATTTCACGCATTGGACGAAAGAAAATTTAGAATCCATTCTTGATAAGAATCAATATTTTCGACTCTCTGGGATTATTCCCTTAGTAGAGGCAGAAATTCTTGCACAAACAGGAAACCCTGTTGATTGGCTAGAATTACTGGGTCTTAAAGCTGCAAATGCTTATACCTGCTTACAATCTGAATTATCACAAGCACAGCAAGCCTCGCCTATATTTTGCACATTATCTGTCATGGCATACGGAGATTTACGGGCGCATACGAATCCCGATCTGGCAGAGTTTTTTATGCAACACGGTGGGGTATTTGAACGACTTCATCCTGAAGATAAAAAATTCTTCAACGAGCAGTTTTTGAGTCATTTTCTTCGTTATCTTGCGCCTATGTCCCCGATAAACGGCGAAAAACTAAAGGCTTTGTTTGAAAAAAACTGCCTTGAGGTAGAAAAATTAGGGGCGGATTCCTGTTACGTCTCTACGCAGGAAAGCTCAACGTTGAGCGTAACGTTGCCTAGTCGAACAGAGGGAATTAATGTTGCGTATTACTATGATGCAACCAATCAAGAGCGAGACGTTTCCGACCATCCCTCCCCCTTTATTCAGCAATTATTGCAGGAAGGTTATGGATCGCGCACGTATAGTGTACAAAATACGAATAATAGTTCTCAACAGTATAAACGATCTGGTTTTGGTGTTAATCCCCACACCATGCATATTGGCCTACAAGAAGATCGTAATATCGCCATTAGCCCCTTTCGCATGGTGGGGGCATTAGTTGATTCTTGGCTGCAAGATCGAAACTTTGCAACGGGAAGCGTTGATTTAATGCCTCGTGTAATACAAGATATCTTAACAGGGAACTCTCGCAATATTTACTTAAAGAATTCTCAAGATCCGACATCGCTGCTACTCTTGCAGAGGTGTATCCCCCAACGTGCTTGATGCGTTGTATAGGGCGTTGCAGGAGAATACTACTGCTTCGCCCCCACCCGTAACCGCAACGCATTCAACCGAATAAACCCTGCAGCATCGTTGTGGTCATATGCTGCACCCTCCTCAAACGTGGCAAGGTCTTGGCGGTAGAGACTATAGGGAGATTTGCGCCCTGTCACCGATACACCGCCTTTATAGAGCTTTAAGCGCACCGTGCCTGTGACGCGCTCTTGGGAAAGGTCAATGGCGGCTTGCAGCATTTTGCGTTCAGGGGCATACCAAAAACCATTGTAAATGAGCTTTGCATAGCGCGGCATCAGCTCATCTTTCAGGTGCGCGGCTTCTCTATCCAGCGTAATACTCTCAATCGCCCGATGCGCCAGCAGCCAGATGCTTCCCCCCGGTGTTTCATATACCCCGCGGGATTTAATCCCCACAAAGCGATTTTCCACCAAGTCTAACCGCCCAATGCCATTTGCGCCGCCCAATTCATTGAGTTTGGTCAACACACCAGCAGGAGAGAGTTTTTCGCCATTCACGGCTACGGGGTCGCCCTTTTCAAAATCAATTGTAATTTCCGTTGCATGGTTGGGCGCGTTTTCTGGCGACACAGTACGGAGGAACATCGATTCATCAGGCGCAACCCATGGGTCTTCCAAGGCTTTGCCTTCAAACGAAGTGTGCAGCAGGTTCGCATCCACGGAATACGGTGCTTCGCCATATTTATCCTTGGCGATGGGGATTTGATGCTGCTCCGCAAACGCAAGGAGCTTCTGGCGGGACAATAAATCCCACTCGCGCCATGGGGCGACAATCTTAATGTTGGGGTTAAGCGCGTAATAGGTAAGCTCAAACCGCACTTGGTCGTTGCCCTTGCCTGTTGCACCGTGAGAGACAGCATCTGCACCTGTTTCCGCTGCAATTTCAATCTGCCGTTTAGCAATCAGCGGGCGGGCAATACTCGTGCCGAGCAAATACAACCCCTCATATTGAGCATTGGCGCGGAACATGGGGCACACGAAATCGCGCACAAATTCCTCGCGCAAGTCCTCCACATACATTTTCTTCACGCCGAGCAGTTCTGCCTTTTTGCGGGCAGGTTCAATCTCTTCGCCCTGTCCAATATCTGCCGTGAAGGTAATAACTTCCGCGTTGTATTGCTGTTGCAACCATTTGACGATAACGCTTGTGTCAAGCCCGCCTGAATAGGCGAGCACGATTTTTTTGAGGGGAGATTTTTTCATGTTTTTTAGCCTATTATATCATCTTAAGGATGGAGTCTGCCAATTTTGTGTATACAGCATCCGCTTCTTGAATATTAATTTTCACACCATATTCTTTTTTGTTTTGCATACGCGCCCACAAAGCACCAGCCCAACGACCATCTTCTTGTTTAAGTTCATAAATAGGTTTTGAAAGCCTTTGAGAAACAGGGATAAGACTATTAAAATTTTGTATGCCTGCAAGGTGATAAGGAATGTCGTAGGATACCGCTTGTTGAAAAATATCCTTATCTATTACCATGCCCGCTTTTGCTAAAGAAGGTACCAATTTTCTTGTTGCAACATCTTTTATCTTTTCCAACCATTCTTTATAGGCTTTAGACATGGTTTTTTGTTCCATATCATCTTCCCCGTTTTGTTCTGTTGTGTAGACTCTATAATTTTGCGAAATGAAGCCTAACATCTGAGGATTGTTCTTGGGTAAATCGTACCCTGCATTCCCATTCCCCCTAAATCCTCTTATATCAACAGCCCATTTCGGGAGCACATTGCTAAGAGAATCTATCGCTTGATAACAATAAAAATCTGGAGAAATCGGAATAATAAAGTAATCAGAACTCATTAAAATACAGTGGTTTGTTGCCGACACACTGGGGCTCATATCTATCAGGACGACATCGAACCCTTGCTCATCTGCAATATCGCGTACTAATTTGTTGATAGCCCCTACAAAACTCTTCAAAATAGGTATTGTACCACTACTGGTGAGTGCGGTGGCAATCTGGATGTCTATTTCAGAAAATCTTATATTTCCTGCGAGGATATAGAGGTTACTGTTGCGTGTTTTGGCAACAACTGTTCTGCCAATTGCTGAACGACTCGCCATGCTACTATCAAGGGCGAAAACGGGTGCAAGACTGTTAAAAATATCTGTGTTTTGTTTGCTATCATAAAACGCAAACAAAGAATCATAATCCTCTAGTCCTAGAGCAAGCCCCGTTAAATTGCACTGTGGATCGGCATCAACAATCAGCACCTTTTTTCCTAAAGATGCCATTTTCCAACCGAGATGAAAGGCTGTTGTTGTTTTGCTTACGCCTCCCTTGTGGTTAAATAGGGATATAACTTTTGTCATAGTTTTAGCCTGTTTTTTGAATTATATCGCTAACGCAACACAATGGTTGGCTTCCATGTTTTGAGTTCTTCAGGAGTGAATTGCGCATAAGCCGCGATAATCACCACATCCCCCGCTTGCACAAGGCGGGCAGCCGCGCCCTTCACAGACACTTCATCGGGTTTATCGCTATAAATAACGTAGGTGGTAAAGCGCACGCCGTTGGTGCAGTTGTAAATATCCACCTGTTCATATTCAAGAATATTGGCGGCTTTACAGAGGTTTTTATCAATCGCGATCGACCCCTCATAGTGCAATTCTGCACTGGTGAGCACCGCCCGATGGATTTTTGCTTTAAGACCTGTGAGTAACATGAGGTGGTACTAACGAATTACGCAGGTTTTGTCAATATCAGGAAAGCTTCGCCTTCACAATCCCACTCGCTGCGCCAAAATCCATCTGTCCGCTATATTTTTCGCGCAAGACAGCGATCACCTTGCCCATGTCTTTGACGCTGGTTGCGCCCACCGCGGTGATGGTTTGCGCAATAATCGCGTCAACTGCCGCATCATCGAGTTTTTGCGGCAGGTATTCTTGAATAAGATCAATTTCCGCCTGCTCGGCTTTTGCTTGCTCAATACCGCCACCTTTTTCATACATTACAATACTTTCTCGGCGTTGTTTAATCATAGACTCTAACAACCGTAGAATTTCTGCTTCGCTGATACCTGCATTATTAACTCCATCGCGTGCCGCAATATCTTTATCCTTCAAAGCAGCGAGAATGAGGCGCACAATCGCCGTTTTGGCAGGATTTTTCGCCTTAAGCGATTCTTTTAGATCGTCAGAAAGTTTGGTGCGGAGGGACATAGAAATACCTGTGTTGATAAAATCAAGAATACGCGGCAAGGACAGTACAGTGCAAGAATTTTTATTACCTTTACAAAATTCGTTTTGAAGTATATTATCCTCAAATATTAATAATTACGAGGTCGAAACGTGTTTTCTTTTCAAGATAGTGTGACTGCGTTAAATCTTTGGCGGCGTGCCCATGTTGCTATGGTGCGGAGATCAGAGAATGATCTTTCCATGCGGCAAATGTGCATTTTGCTCACCGTATACACCGTTGAGCCGCCCCACACCATTCGCGGTATGGCAGAAGCCATGAACATTGCAAAACCCGCCGTCACCCGCGCGGTGGATAAATTGGAGATGCTCGGGCTGGTAAAACGCAAAGAAGACCCTAAGGATAAACGGAGTATTTTAGTGCAACGTACCGTGCAAGGATCTGTTTTTCTTACAGATATGGGGAATGCGTTGTTGGACGTGGCGGCAGAATAACCCCTACTCCGCTGCCTTACGCCGCTGTTCCACAGCAACCTCCATCGGCACACCCGCTTCAAATTTGCTATGTCGCACCGCAAGAGATGATTTGACCTGTGCCACATTGGGTGCGGTTGTAAGTTTGCGTGATAAAAACTGCTGATATTCATCCCAGTTACGCGCAACGATTTTCAACAAAAAATCACTATCTCCTGCTAACATAAAGCAATCGCGCACTTCTGGCCACGATTCCACGAGGGCTTCAAAGGCTCGTAAATCGTTATCTTTCTGGCTTGATAACCCCACAAAGGCAAAAATAGTTACACTAAACCCAAGCAACTGCGGGTCAATATCTGCATGATAGGATTTGATATAGCCTGCATCTTCCAACGCACGAACACGGCGCAAACAGGGGGGTGCAGAAATACCCACACGTTTCGCAAGCTCAACATTGGTCATACGACCGTCTTTTTGCAGGTCACTAAGGATCTGAATGTCGATAGCATCAAGGCGCATCACTTTGGGGGTCATTTTTTTATCCCTATCGGTTAAGTCCTAGGTCGTGCCATCAATTAAAAAGCAAGAGCATTTTGAAGGATTTTTGTTCTATGACAAGGGAAAATCCGTAACTGGTATCGAGATACCAGAAAGGATTTTCTCGCCGTCAGAGGGCAAAAAGACGAGAAAAGGCTTTGAGAGGCTCTTTTTCAGTATGCTTTTTGGTAAAAAACGATTCTTGCAATTCCGCCTAACGTTTGCTGATGCAAACGAAGGCTCATTGGCTTGCGAGGTAAAAAGTATTACTTTTTACCTCCTCGCTCTTAAAGGTCTTGCGGGTATCTCGATACCCTCTGCGCCCTTTGCGTTGCAATCTCTCGTTTTTTCCTCAAAAATCATAGCCGATTTTAATTGATGACACGCCCTAAGTTGAATTATTATGCGTTAACGTCCATATCATGGTCGTACTATTGTGTTGTACATCTTTTTTTATTGCATTGCAGCATAATTTTATTGCAACGCAAAAAAAATCTAAGGAATCCCTCAAAAATGGCTGAAACTCTTCATACTAAAATACTTATCATTGGCTCTGGCGCAGCGGGCTACACGGCTGCAATTTATGCCGCACGCGCCAACATGAACCCTGTTATTGTGGCGGGGATGCTCCCCGGAGGGCAGTTGACCATCACCACGGAAGTTGAAAACTTCCCTGGATTTGCCGATGCGGTGCAAGGCCCTTGGCTAATGGAGCAAATGCGCCTCCAAGCCGAAAAAGTAGGCACAAAAATTATTTACGAAATGATTGAACGGGTGGATTTTTCTAAACGCCCCTTCACTTCTTACGGCGATTTTGGCAGCGTGTTCACCGCTGATAGCGTTATTATCGCAACGGGCGCACAGGCAAAATGGCTTGGCGTTAAAGGAGAACAAGAATTTCAAGGGTTTGGCGTATCTGCTTGTGCAACCTGCGATGGATTTTTCTTTAAAAACCAGCATGTTGCTGTCGTGGGTGGTGGCAACACCGCTGTTGAAGAGGCTCTTTACCTCACCCATCATGCTAGCAAAGTGACGCTTATTCACCGCCGTGACCACTTGCGGGCAGAAAAAATCATGCAAGATAGACTGTTCAAAAACCCGAAAGTGAGCGTGATTTGGGACAGTGCGGTAGAAGAAGTGTGTGGCGGCGGTGAGCCAAAACACCTGACGCACCTTCGATTAAAAAACCTCAAAACAAATGCAATCAGCGAACTTCCCGTTGATGGATTGTTTGTGGCGATTGGACACAAACCCGCCACCGATATTTTCAAAGGCATTCTGCCCATGGATGAAACGGGCTATTTATTGCACCATCCTGACTCAACAAAAACGGATATTGCGGGTGTGTTTACAGCAGGCGATGTGAGCGACCCCGTTTATCGCCAAGCGGTTACAGCGGCGGGCATGGGGTGCATGGCGGCGTTGGATGCGGAGCGGTTTTTGGCGGCGTAGCGTTAAATGGAATTGTATCGCCAAGGGGGGCGGTGGGGTGTAGCGCTTTAGTGGTTTTTTCTATCCTCGTGCACTTATATTCCTGAGGCCTTGGTCACTTTGCCTTAAAAAAACATTTTGCCAAAAAGCTTGTTGTTCAGGAGTTACGACAATGCTTTGGTCGTTTTTGTTTTTTAGCAAAAATTGCACACCGTTGTCTGTTGTACCCACGAGGCTAGCAAGATACATACAAGCATTTTCTATGCTGGTATTATCAAGTGAAAAAACAAACTTATTCGGCGTTTTCTCGTGTGGGCGTTCGGGTAAGCCTACGGCACGGTTTTGTCTTATAACCAGCGCGTTATCAGTGCTGATGCGCACTTCAGGTAATGTTTGGATAGCTGCATCTTCTTGGTAAAATTTCTTAAATCCGTCAGTGAAATGCCCTACAAGCACGGATTGTAAAAATAGCGTCCACCCATAACCTCGATGTTCTCGCAAAATACCATAACTGCCAAACTCTACTAACTTCTCGCTTTTTTTGTAGATTAAAGCTGTCCCTATAAGTTGATCATCCGCAAACACCCCAAAAGCATTGCCTGCTTGAATGCTCTCTATCACGTCTTCTGGAGACCGAGCTTTAAGACTTTCTTTCTGTGCAAGTTGCTCAATAAATGCGATAATTTCATCCTGTTGCTGTTGGCTGACTTGCGTAATACTATATTGTGACAGGACTTACGCAGTTCTATACTCATCGTAACTGAAGAAGTTGCGATGTTTCGCTCAAGCGCCGCGCGGGCTTTACCGCTCGCAAATTTTTTTGCAAATCTTGAGGTGCGAGCGGTATAGTCAAGCGTAGCGCGTTGTTTTATAATTG
>CANGXP010000043.1 GCA_947457935.1 Alphaproteobacteria bacterium
CAACAAGAATCAGCGCTCATTATCAAGGCTCTCAACACCATGACCAGATTGGGCATGCCAGACACCTATAAAATCGCTGCCTGACTGCCTCCTTATCCCTTGCCTTCGGCGGCTTTTAACGCTCCTGTTTATTTGTGCAACAAAGCCTGACCGTTCCCCACTTACCAAATCTTTAGATTTAATTGAAAAAGTTTGTAACAATAACCCTCAAGATCCGTGGAATGAGGATCAAAACCCGCTATTCCTAGAATCCAAAGATTTGAAAAGCTTGTTGGGTTATTTTTTAGAACTTAGTGAATTTCGCGCTAACGAGAAACAAGAATTGGCCGAGGCTGCGGAAGCAGCAGAAGAAGAAGATATGTCAGAGGACGTGACAGAATTAGAAGAAAAATGGGAGCAAGAACATGATGCACTTCTTGAGAAACTAGTTCCTATTTTTGAAAGCCGTATCAATGCGGAAGGAAAGTTTGAAAGACTCGTTGAACTCGCAACACAAATCGAACAAGCGATGGGGGAACATGTTGATTATTTGCCCCGCCAAGTTTTAGGTTATGAAGTAGCTCATGGCGAGCAGACCGCTTTCCAAGGTGGCTTAGGGGGAATGTTGCTACATGGTCAGATGTATGAAAACATCACGCCAGAAGAGATTCTTGCTTTGCGCGTGAAAGCGGTGAGTCAAAACAAGAGAAGCTGTGAAAAGATTGATCCAGATTTTGAATCTAAACCTGAATTTTCTGGGGCTATGAAGGCTTTGAAAGCTTTAGGGAATGCTATGTTTGCAGGATCTGATATAGCCGCCGTTCAAGAGGCTCTCAAAGCAAGGCTTGAGATGTCTGCATAAAAATCACTTTGGTCTCTCTTTGAAATGTAAGTTTAAAATGAGAAATGGCAAGTAAGCAACGAGAGAACTAATGATTTTGCTTGACACTACGGTGAATTTTCCCGATAAGCAGCGTTCACTATAGTAATTCCAAAATAAAATTACCGCTGGCGAAAACGACCGCAACCGAGCGAGCGTGTACACTTTTGTACACGAGTGAGGTTAAGGGAAGTTTGCAGGCGTGGTAACTTTATTTCGGAATCACTATATTTCGTAAAGAGTTATATCATGGCTAAGTCAAACACCATTCAAATTAAATTGCTCAGCACCGCAAACACGGGCTTTTTCTACGTGACCAAGAAAAACCCCCGCACAAAGACAGAAAAATTGAGCCTTAAGAAATATGATCCGCGCGTTCGCAAGCACGTAGAGTTCAAAGAAGCGAAAATTAAGTAATACCAACCCTATTAAATCTCGGCTATTTGGCTGCGCCACATTTTCGGCAACACTCATTGGCACAGAGCCAACTTCGTTCCAATTCCGCCTAAGGCAATCACTGCGCCCTTCGCGCTTGTGTTGGGCAAGGATCATTGGCTTGCGGTGTAAAACAGCACTGCTGTTTTCCATCCTCGCTAATTCGCTCGCCAAAATATCCGAAATTTTCTTGGATTGGCATAAGCTCTTATACGAACAGCAAGTTTTCTTGGTGAGCTTGCGCTTCTAACTGCTGCAACAATCCTTGCGTGCTCCACTCTTTATCATGATACTGATGCGCTTCGTAAGCAATCTGATACAGCCGTTTTAGCTTCTCACAAAAATCTTTGTTATTGCGGTTTGCCGCAGAATACGCCTCGGTATACATCAGGAAAATATCAAGGCTATCGTGTTTTACAGGATCGCCCTTGAGATATTTCGCCAGCATGCTTTCGTTGGTGCCGCCTGATTGCTCCCACACTTTGGCACCAGAGAGCGTGAACACAACGCTGGATGCGGCATATGACTGATTGCAATGCATCATGAGGTCAATCACGAGATCGCCCATCAGGTTAGAACATAATGCAGCAAACGGTTCATCCGTAAAGCGGCCAGAGTCCACAACTTGTGCCACAAAATCATCACTTAAGATGTCTGTGCCTTTCACGCCCCGTTTTGCTAGTTCAACTTCAATCGCTTGGCAAAAATCTTCTTCAGAAACAGAGACGGTGCGCTTGTTAGGATAATAAATCGCCATGTTTTTTTGGATGGCGTAGTCTACCGCCACGTTGGTAAAAGCGCGGACAACATCCCAATCCCATTCTTCGGTGTAAATTTTCTTGTGGTCATAGCTGCTATGCCTTGTATGGGCATACAAACTGCCCGTCATCAGACGCGCAATGGCACAGGGTTGGTGGTAGGTGTTATGCACCAACAATTCCCGCCATGCCATCGTTGCGCCACATTCCTTGCGCCACAAGGGGTTCAGGCTTGTGCCTGTGCGTTTTGAAGCCGTGCTGGGCTTAATAGCGAATTTGAGAGAATCGAGTTTTTCTAGGAATTCTGCCACAATCGGGGCGTGTCCTACGGATAAAACATGCTCTGCACTCATATCAACGATTTCTGCGGGAAGACTTGCAAAAAAACGATCATGGATGTAGGCACGAACTTTTTCTACCAAATCATCGCCTTTTGCGATGAGAACAGCATTAAGAGGGGACATGAGAGTAGCTCCAAAAGAAAATACCCTACCGTTATACTGCACACCCGTTAATTTTCTTCTAAAGACGCACCAATAACGTGTCCAATTATCAGCAGTGCGGCTTTTGTGTCAGGAAGAGCGGTTGCTCGTTCTGGCAGCGTTGCCAATGTTGCCGTAATCACTTGTTGTTGTGGTGTTGTGCCATTGGCTATGAGCATTGCAGGTGTATCGGGCGATAAGCCATGCTTGATAAGATTTTCTGCAATCAGATTGAGTGTGACTTTGCCCATATAGACAACAATTGTTTGCCTATCATCCACAAGTTTTTGCCACGGCAGGGACAACTCGCCACTCTTAAGGTGTCCTGTGACAAACACACAGCTTTGCGCGTAATCACGGTGGGTTAAGGGTACGCCGACTGCCGCCGCACAACCCAAAGCGGCAGTGATACCCGCGACCACCACACAGGGAATCCCTGCTTTTGTGACGGCAGCTACCTCTTCCCCGCCCCGCCCAAACATAAAAGGATCTCCCCCCTTCAGGCGCACCACACGCTTGCCTTCTCGTGCCTTTTCAATCAGCAGCGCATTGATTTCGTCTTGCGGTAAGCAATGATTTGCGCGCTGCTTGCCTGCATAAATTTTTTCCGCGTCCCGTCGACACAACGCAAGGATCTCAGGCGATACCAGCCTGTCATACACCACCACATCGGCTTTTTGCATACAGCGCAACGCCTTGAACGTGAGCAAATCGGGGTCTCCCGGCCCTGCGCCCACAATATACACTTCGCCTTGCGCGGTATCACTAAGAGCTTCTGCCTGTAACGCTTGTTCTAAAAGGGTTTCAGCCTGTTTTTCTTCGCCTATAAAAATTTTTTCTGCGATCGTGCCCGTAAAAACTTTCTCCCAAAACAGGCGGCGTTTCTGGAAGTTGGGGAGGAGTTGTTTACTTTTCTCCCGAAAAGCGGCGCTGAGTTGGGCAAGCCGCGCAAAACTAGCGGGAATAGTCACCTCAATAAGGGAACGAACATGGCGCGCCAACACGGGCGCAACCCCATTGGAGGAAATGGCAATCAGCAAGGGCGATCTGTCAACGATTGCAGGGGTAATAAACGCGCAATAGTGCTGCTTATCCACCACATTCACCAACATGTTGCGGGCTGTAGCGGCGGTATATACGGCTTTGTCGGTTGCTTCATCTTCCCCTGAAGCAATGACGAGAACATAGCCTTCTAAGGCTTGCTCCGTAAAGGTCTCCGCGACAACGGATAAATTTTGAGCAGTGATTAATTGTTGCAAATCGGGTGTAAAATCACGCCCAATAAGATCAACCACCGCCCCACACGCAAGCAATGCGGAGGCTTTACGAAACGCTGCTTCATTACTGCCAACAACAAGGCATTTCCTGCTTTTGAGCTGCAAAAAAATCGGGAAACTGTCCATTATATAGCAATTCTCATTTTGATTGATACGGTGTCATGCTTCAACTCATGTATGTTTAATACACATCGTCTCGCATTCCTAGTCTCAATCAAAAGCAGAAACGCTATAACTCTATATGCTGAAAAATATTCATGCGCTGGTGAAGGATACGCACGATTTTAACCGTGTTTTGTAGGACGGTATAAACAAGTACATGACTCTTGACGATGTAGACGCGATAATCAGCAGAGAAACTCGGTCTCACACGCCCCAATTTGGGATTATCTCCCACCGTATCTATCGCCTCTTCTATCAAGGAGACATAGCGTTTTGCCTGCCGTTCGCCCCACTCCTGCAACGTGTATACCTCTATGTCACGCAGATCTTTTTCAGCGGCAACGGTGAAAATAACGGTGTTAGGGGGTGGTATCTGATGCTATCGGCACTGTATTATTATCAACAAGTTCCCGAGCTTTTTGGCGAATACGAGCACGCGTTTCTGCATTCCATGGCACAACACGCCCCGCCGCCACATCATCCAGTCCTACCTGCACCGCTGCATCCCACGCCCGTTTTTTCTCTGCCAACACGTCTTCTTGGTGTGCAATGAAACGGCGTAACGCTTCTTCTGCAACCATTGCAGGCGATTGCCCCAAGCGCGAAGCAACTTGGGCGAGTAAATCACTAACAACAGGAGAAAGGGTGAGTGTTTGCATGATTAAATATACATACCACAGACACACGCAAAAAGCAATCCCTCTCTGGATTCGAAGCTCTACCCCGCCTTTGCCAGCTCCATACTCACACGGCACTTTTTCAACCATTGCGCGGTGAGTTTTTCTTGGATGCTGTTTTGCTCAAGCCGTGTGCGTAAGCCTTGGAAATTAACCTTATCCAGCTCTTGGTCTTGGTTAAAGCACGAGAACACCACGGTTTCCTCGCCCGTTATCGGGTCTTTGTGTGGTTGCAAGCATTGCGCACAAATTTCCTTCATCATGCACTGCATGGGCGAGTTAATGCTGCCAATCGCCACGTGTTTCGGGTTGAAATACGGCTTTAACACGCCATGCCGTGCATAGCCCACCGCTGCCATCATGCGGTCTGAACCAATGGCGATGAGATGCTCCACGTCTTCGATTTTAATCGGCACCTCGCCTAAATCGCCGTCTGCATATGCCTTCATGGCGAGCACAATGTTGCCCACAAAGGTTTTATCTTGGGGGCGCGTGGGCGTGAAAGCGGGGGATTCATCACAGCACCAGACAATCACATCCGCAGCTGCCTCAATTTGCTCTACTTTGTAACGGTCTTGCAGTTTTTTATAGCCTGCAAAGTATACTACACGGGAGTTTGCCGCCCGTGCCGCCTGCCCGATGGAGAACAGCACCGCGTTGCCTAACCCACCGCCTGCGAGCAACACCGTGCTGTTGTGCGGAATATGCGTTGGCGTGCCCGTAGGCCCCATGAGGATAACAGGTTCACCTACCTTGAGGGAGGCGCATAAGTCAGACGAGCCGCCCATCTCCAGCACAATAGTGGAGAGCAAGCCTTTTTCTTTATCCACAGACGCGCCCGTAAGTGCCAAGCCTTCCATGGCAAGGCGGGTGTTGTCCACAAAGGGCGCGAACGTCTCAAAGTTTTGCAAGCGATAGAATTGCCCTGGAGCAAATTCTCGCGCGGCTTTCGGCGCATGCACTACAATTTCAACGATATTTGGTGTTAAACGATACACGGCATGAACAACCGCCCGCAACTCTTCGTTGAATTTCTGTAATAATTCTGCACCCGAAACGATTGTTGGCGGACGTTTGGTAAGAATGCTGCTCACCACAG
The DNA here is from genome assembly GCA_947457935.1 of Alphaproteobacteria bacterium. Lineage (GTDB taxonomy): Bacteria > Pseudomonadota > Alphaproteobacteria > JAJTHO01 > CANGXP01 > CANGXP01. The sequence continues at coordinate 5,750 of CANGXP010000043.1, forward strand.
GATAGCCCTGTTTCGCACTGCCCATGGCTTTGACGACGTTTCCTGCGAATGATGGGTGTAAATCCCCGAAAAAGCTGAGGAAACGGGCATCTTCAAGGCGATGCATCAACACATTCACCACGTCAGGTTTTGAGAGTTTTTGCGGGCGTACCACCGCGCCATTTTCATCAACCGCTTGGAAATATTTGCCATCTAGTTCAATAGCATGTGTCATTTCTTCGCGGGCAAGCACCGTGTTAGGCTGCGTTCCTGCAGCAATGAGGATGGTTTTAGCAGGCAGCGTGACAATTTCGCCCGTATCCGTCCTCTTCAACTGAATCGCCGTGGCGGACTGGAATTCATCTACCTCAATCGCTTGCGGGCTAAGGCATTCCGCAAAATTAATGCCCTCTTCTAACGCGAGATGCACCTCTTCATGGTTCAGCGTATAGCACGGTGCTTCGGTAAGCTTACGGCGATAGGCAAGCGTTGCCCCGCCCCAACTTTGTAACAGTTTCGCAACGTTCGGGCTGGGTTTTTGCTTCTCAAGGCGAATTTGTTTCGCATGGGCAATGAATTCATCGGCTATCGCTGTTTCTTCGGCATTCCAGCCCAAACGCACCGCGTCCACGCCCTTTTCTGCCACCAGCGTTTCGTACCGTTTCAGGAATTTTTCCACCTGTTGCGGATAATAGGCAAGGGATTCCGTTGCGGTATCAATCGCCGTCAACCCGCCGCCAATCACCACCACAGGCAAGCGCACCTGCAAATTGGCGATAGAATCTTGCTTTGCCGCGCCACTCAACTGCAACGCCATCAAGAAATCGGAGGCTTGGCGCACGCCTTTCGCAAGCGCATTCGGCATTGGGATGAAGGTGGGTTTTCCCGCCCCTGCACACAGCGCGATGTGGTCAAAGCCCATTGCAAGCGCGGTATCTATGGTGAGGGTGCTGCCAAAGCGCACGCCACCCGCCATGGCGAACGCGGCGCGGCGTTCCAGCAACAGGCGAATAATCTTCAGGTAATTTTTATTCCAGCGCACCGTAATCCCATATTCCGCAACGCCGCCAAAACCGCCTACAATGCGGTTATCAAGGTCATCAAACAGGGTTTCGATATTGTAAATTGGCTGAAATTGCTTCCGATTGCCGAGCGCATCCACGCCTGAAATCTCAGGGGCTAACGGCTCAATTTTAAGCCCATCCACCGCTGCAACCGTGTGCCCATCATTCAGCAAATGGTGTGATAAGGTATAGCCAGACGGCCCTAACCCCACCACCAATACTTTATAATTTGTATCTGGTTTTGGCACAGGACGGCTGATGTTGAGCGGATTCCAGCGCGTCAACAAACTGTAAATCTCAAAACCCCACGGCAGATTCAGCACATCTTTGAGGGTGCGCGTTTCCACCTGCGGAATGTTCACCGCGTCTTGTTTTTGGTAAATGCACGCCTTCATGCAATCGTTGCAAATGCGGTGCCCCGTTCCTGCGGTCATCGGGTTATCCACGCACACAATAGCGAGCGCGCCTAAGCTATACCCCTCTGCCTTGGTGAAGTTCATTTCCGAGATTTTTTCTTCTAACGGGCAGCCTGCTAACGTCACGCCAAACGTGCTTTTCTGAAATTCGCCCGTTTTCTTGTCTTTAAGCCCCTTTGAGCAGGAATCTTTTTCTTGGTTATGACACCAAATGCAATAGTTTGCCTCGCCCAATGCCCCTTCAAGACTTGCTCCCTCGTCCGTCAAACTAAAGCCATGGCGCGCGCGCCATTCATGCTCAGGCAACCGCATCATGGTCACTCCATGGCGCGTGAATGTTTCCACAGGCACAAGATTCTGGAAATCCAGCTTTTTCGGCATATGGAATAATACGCCTGTTTTTGCGGATTCTCGCCCGTGTTCTGTGTGAATTGCCCACGCGGCATATTGTGCGGCAAGGTCTAAATTTTCCGCGTTCGCCGCTTCATCGAGCTGCCACGCTTGCACTTTGGTTGCATAGTCCAGCTCATTAAGCGGCAAGCTGAGTCCTAATTTTTCCGCCAATGCTTTGCTATCAAAGGTTGCTGCTTGTTCAGCGGTATATTTTTTTGCAGCCGTCCGTTGCACAAACAACCTGCGCACGGCGAACAGCGGCGCAAGCTGCTGATGGGTTGCCGCCAAGGCTTGCACTTCTTTACGGATATTGAACAATTCGCCGATAAAATCATCAATATAGGGCGCAACATCTACCAACAAGGTTGATTCAGCTTTTTTCTCTAGTTCCTCAGGCTTGGCACGCGCCGTCATCAAACGGTTAAAGAGATCCACATTTGATGCTTGCAAAAACGCACAGAATTGCTGGTCGATTTTCACTATCCCGTCACGGGTGTAGAGGTCAGGAAAGGTGAGGTTAAAGGCGAGAGAGAGGGGCTGTTGCACGGAATACCTGCTTAGGGGTGGGCTTTTGAATTGGATAGCTAGTATATAGTGCTGGATTACATGCCTCAAGCCCTAAAATAGAAACTTAATGGTAGAGGTCTGAGAGCCTGTCCCGAAACTAACGCATAAGTTTAAAACAGATCTTTTTGGCTGCAAAACGACCCCAAAATAGGGAAAATACCCCAGTATATCCCGCTATTTTGGTGTCATTTTTCGCACAAAAATCTCAATTTTCTCCTTATGCGTTAGTTTCGGGACAAGCTCTGAGATATGATTAAATCATATAATGAATGCCGCATTCTGTCTTCTCTTGTCCTGCCCAACGACCACTCCGCGCATCGCCATCAATACTTGGTTTGGCGGTGCACGGCACACATCCTACCGATAAATACCCGTCGGCTTTCAACGGATGTTCAGGGAGATTATGGGCTTCAGTATACGCCGCTATATCTTCTGGTGTCCAACGCGCAATGGGATTGATTTTTATCTTGCCGTTCTTTTCTTCCGCAACACCAATCCCTGCGCGGGTGACCGCTTGATATTGCTTACGCCCGCTAATCCACGCATCGTAAGGCGCAATAGCTTTTGCGAGCGGCAGCACTTTACGAATTTCGCAGCACTTATCAGGATTTTGTTGCCATAAGATCCCTTCCGGGTCTTCACGGCTTAAATCGGCACGGCTGGGGGCAAGAATTGTCAGGTTTTCTAAATGTAAGAGCTGTTGCAGAGTATGCAAATAGTCGAGCGTTTCAGGAAACAGTTTCCCCGTATCAATAAACAAAATCGGCGTAGCGGGATTCACGCTGGCAACCAAATGCAGTAATACAGCGGATTCCGTGCCGAACGACGACACCATCGCAATGCGCTCTGCAAAATATTTATTAATGGCCTTGTCCAGCAAATCCTCTGCACCATGACCGTTCACCTCACCAAGCAACCCTTCCAGTTTTTGGGTTAAGCTACTCATGCTGCCTCCAGCGCGGTTTTCAACGCGTCCGCGCCCAAGCGGTGGCAAAAATCGCCAAACGATTCTTGAGATTGTTGTTGGGTGCTATAGAGTGCGAATGCTTTGCCTAAGGTTGAGGCAATATTAGCCTCTGGCACTTTATCTAAGATCCGCTCATTAAGGCGCGTTCCTTCAAAATCACCACCCAAATAGAGCGCATAAAATCCGGGTTGTCTGCCCACTAAGCCAATTTCTCCCGCATAGGGGCGTGCACAGCCGTTCGGGCAGCCTGTAATGCGAATCGAAATATTTTCATTATGCAGGTTAAATTTCTGCATTTCTGCTTCAATGCTGGCAACCATCGGTTCTTTGATGCGCTCTGCTTCCGTTAATGCCAAGCCGCAGGTAGGGAGTGCGGGGCACGCCATTGCCCAGCGACTCACCACACTAATGTCACTGGCAAACGTCAGGTTATGCGCCCGCAGCAATGCCTCAATCGCTGTTTTATCAGCAGGTTTGATGTTGCTGAGAATAATATCCTGATTCGGTGTCAAAATCGGGTCAACACCGTATTGTTTCACCACTTCCCGCAAGCCTGTACGAATTTTTTGTGTTGCCGTGTCTTGAATCCGCCCTGAAGAGATGGGCAAACCAAGGTATAGAAAGCCATCGCCTTGCTCATGCCAGCCCATATGGTCAATAACTGTATATTTTGCAACAGGGCGGGCAGGTGGCAAGGGTGCGCCAAACTGTTCTTCGACCGCTGCTTTGATCCATTCTACGCCTTTTTCTGCAACCAGATATTTAAGGCGAGCGTGTTTGCGATTGGTTCTATCCCCGTGATCGCGCTGCATTTTTATCACGGCTTTTACGGCATCGATAAGCTGTTCTTTGGTCACAAACACAATCGGCTTTGCGATATAGGGGTAGGTTTCGGGCTTATTATGCGTCATGCCCAACCCGCCGCCAAGGGCAAGGTTAAAGCCCTCCAGCGTTTGCCCATTAAACAGCGCGATAATCGCCAAATCATTGGTGAGCACGTCCACAGAATTATCCTCTGGCGTTGCCACCCCAATCTTGAACTTGCGCGGCAAATACGTCTTACCGTACAGTGGCTCTTCCACCTCTTGAAACTCTTTGTGTTGCTCGCCATTAATCCAAATATCGGCATAAGCGGTGCTTTTTGGTTCGACTTCAGGCACAAGGGTGTCGACAACTTCTCGCAAGGTATTGTGCACCACATCGCGAATCGGTGCAGGACTACTGGTAATATTCCGCACCACGTCCCCACAAGCAGAAATGGTGGACAGTTGCGCCTTGTTAATCTCGTGAATGGTTGACCACAGGTCTTTTTTGAGGATGCAATGGTATTGGATGGCTTGGCGCGTTGTAATCCGCAGCGTGCCATTAGAATAATCATCCGCCAATTCGTCTAAACGTAGGTATTGGGCAGCGGTGAGTCTTCCCGCAGGAACGCGAATCCGCGCCATAAATTCATATTCTTTGTCTAGTCCTTGTTTTTTGCGGGTTGTGGCACTGTCACGGTTATACCCTTCATAAATACCATGAAACTTTAGCAGTTGATATGTCGTCTCGCTGAGGGAACCTGTATCAGGGTTTGCTAAGTCTTCTAAAATTGTGCCGCGCAGTTGGCGGCTCTCAACCTTCATCCCCTCCACAGCAGAGAGTTTAGGGGCATCAGTGGTATCAGAAGCGGTCATGAATAAGCTCGACAATTCAATTTTAAATATAGTCTATAAGACTTAATTATGTAGGATTTTAGAGTCTTGCTGTCAAGGAAGACCTTGAAAATATCTCCCTACAAGCTGGTGGAGATGTTGCTAAATACGCCAGAAAGTTTCTCGCCAATAGTACGAAAGCTGGCAATGAGCGGCACGGCGATGAGCGCGGTAATCAGCGCATATTCTATTGCGGCAGTGCCCGTTTCTTCACAGAGAAAGCGACGAATCATGTTAGCCTCCTTTAAATTACCCCTTATCTTATAATTGAAATCCTAGCCACGCGACACATAAATCTTTATTTCTTGATTATTACGCATGTCTATCGCATAGACTACGCCATATGAAAATACACTTACACCAAGGCGATTTGCCTGCTGATATTCACTTCCATGAAATCCTTGCTATCGATAGCGAAACAATGGGGCTTAATCCGTTGCGGGACAGATTGTGTTTACTGCAAATGTATGATGGGGTGGGGGATGTGCATTTAGTGCAGTTTGCCCAAGGCGAATACGATGCCCCTAACCTCAAAAAACAGTTACAGCGGTCTGATTTATTAAAGCTATTTCATTTTGCGCGTTTTGACGTTGCGATTATTCAGCACTTTCTCAAAATTGAGTGTGCACCTGTCTATTGCACGAAGATTGCCTCTAAGTTGGTGCGGACTTTTACTGACAAACACGGCTTAAAAGATTTATGCAAAGATATTACGGGCGTTGATTTATCTAAGCAGCAACAGTCTTCTGATTGGGGTGCGCCGACGCTTACCACCGCACAGCAAGAATATGCAGCAAGTGATGTGCTGTATCTGCACAAAATTAAGACAGCTCTTGATGAACGCTTGCACCGTGAAGGGCGCACGGCTATTGCGCAATCGTGTTTTGAATTTCTGCCAGCGCGGGCAACGCTTGATTTGCTCGGTTGGGCAGAGGTTGATATTTTTGCACACTAATTAATAGTAATAAACGCGTATGTTGACTATTGCTGATAAAACCTTTTCCTCTCATCTGTTGGTGGGAACGTCTGGCTATCCCAACCTTAAAGTGATGCTAGAAGCCTTAGAAGCAAGTGGCACAGAGATGGTGACGGTGGCGATTCGCCGCATGGATTTATCAGGCGAGCAAGATTCTCTTGCAGGGCTGCTTAAAGACAAATATTTTTTTCTACCGAACACGGCAGGGTGTTACACAGCAAAAGATGCCATTTTTACGGCAGAATTAGCGCGTGAGGCTTTGGGGACAAATTGGATTAAGCTGGAAGTGATTGGCGATGAAGACACGTTGTTCCCCGATGTTGAGCAGTTGTTGCCTGCCGCCGCAGAACTCATTAAGCAAGGTTTTATTGTGCTGCCGTATTGCAGTGATGACCCGATTGTATGCATGAAATTGCAGGATATGGGGTGTGCGGCGGTGATGCCGCTGGCGGCTCCCATTGGTTCTGGTATGGGGATTCGCAATCCGTATAATCTCGCGATTATCCGCGAGAAAATTCAAATCCCCCTTATTGTTGATGCAGGGGTGGGCACTGCCTCAGATGCCGCCCGTGCGATGGAATTGGGCGTTGATGGCATTTTGCTGAATACGGCGATTGCCAAAGCCAAAAAACCCGTGCAAATGGCGCGCGCGATGAATTTGGCAGTGGAGGCGGGGAGGCTTGCTTACACGGCGGGGCGGATTCCGCAAAAGTTGTATGCGAATGCCTCGACCACGAATGAGGGGATAATTGCGGGTATAGGGTATGGGGTTTAGGGGCTCGGTAAGATTTTCTACCCGATACCCGCGCACACCAAAAGCCCCGATGCGGAAAACCGCTCAGGGTGAGAGTTCGTAAAAAATAGGCGGCACAGAAGTGTATCCGACATGATGATCGCCTGACACGCCTGTTAAGGCGTGTGTGCTTGTTGCCGAGGGAGGTGAGACGCATA
>CANGXP010000044.1 GCA_947457935.1 Alphaproteobacteria bacterium
GAACCGTTATACTCAGGCCAATTCTTTATTTTGTACTTTGACTTCGGCTTATTATTATCATTCATGGCACTGATCCGGCTTCTTATTGTTAATTAAGCCTTATCAGGGATAACACCTCTTGCATAACTCTTATTTGTGCAACAAAGCCCCGTGAAATAATACTTTTACAACGCCAACCTTGCCATCAACGCCGTTGTTAGTGTGCCTTCATCTAAGAAATCAAGCTCTCCTCCTAACGGCACACCATGCGCAAGGCGAGTTATTTTGAGTGGCAAGGCGGTTAATCGTTGCGAAACATAATGTGCGGTAGTTTGCCCTTCCACAGTAGCATTCATAGCAAGAATTACTTCTAACACGCCATTTTCGCGGCATCGTTCAAGGAGTTTTGGGATATTTAAATCATTGGGAGTCACGCCATCAAGGGCTGAAAGAGTACCACCTAGTACATGATATAAACCGCGAAAAGCGTTGCTACGCTCTAATGCCCATAAATCCGCAACATCTTCTACAACACAAAGAATAGTTTTATCGCGGGTAGGGTGCACACAAATATTGCACGGATCTTGCGTATCCCAATTGCCACATTCCGAACAATTACGAATGTTTTGCGCCGTGGTGTTTAAGGATGCCGCAAGTGGCAAAAGCAGTGATTCGCGTTTTTTGAGCAAATGTAGGGCAATGCGACGTGCCGAACGCTGCCCAATTCCTGGCAGTCGCGCTAATAGCTTGATAAGTGTCAGCAGGTCGTTTTCAGTCTTTGGAGAGGACATAAATTTAGAAGGGTAATTTCAATCCACCAGGTAATTGCATGCCACCTGTAACCGCGCCCATTTTCTTAGCAGTTTCGTCTTCAATCTTCGTCCGTGCATCGTTGTATGCTGCAATAATCAAATCTTCTAGCATGTCTTTTTCTTCTACATTTAGCAAGGTGGGGTCGAGCGTGATGCGTTTCATTTCATGTTTGCCGTTCAGCGATATCTTCACCATTCCCCCGCCTGACGCACCTACAACTTCAATTTGTTCAAGTTGGCTTTGTGCTTCCATCATTTTTTTCTGCATTACTTGCGCTTGCTTCAGCATCTGTTGCATTTGATTATTCATGATGTTTCTCCTTGTTCTCCCATTCTTATAACAGGTCTGGGGCGCGACTCTAGTAATTTTTCTATGGAATCTGCTTTCAGTTTCGTTATAGTGCGTGAAAATTCATTCGAGGAGAGATATAATGTTTGTTTCTACTGCCCTAGCACAGGCAACTACCGCTGCAGCACCTGCGCCCGCACCGTTCATGGGCATGTTGCCGCTTGTGCTAATTTTTGGCGTGTTTTATTTTTTGCTGATTCGTCCTCAACAGAAAAAATTAAAAGCTCATCAGGCAATGTTAAATGAATTGAAAAAAGGTGATAAAATTGTGACAGCAGGCGGGATTATTGCTGTTGTTGATGGCATGGATGGCGCGGAAGTTTCGGCAAGAATTGCAGACGGCGTTGTTGTGAAAATTCAAAAAAATACCATTGCAACCGTGTTAAATAAAATACCTGCAAACGATGTGTTACCGCCTAAAAAAGCTGTTAAATCGGCGCGTACAACAAAAATTACATCAAAAACACCCTCATGATACATATTAGTCGTTTTAATGTTCTAAGCATTTTTGTTGCCGCATTCTTTAGTGTGCTGCTTGCGTTGCCTACGTTTTTGCCTGTCTCTGTGACGGAAAAATTTCCGTCGTGGTTACCTGCCAAGCACATTAATTTGGGGCTTGATTTGCAGGGTGGGTCATATTTGTTACTACAATTAGACACCTCCACGTTAAAAAATGATACGCTGCAAGAAGTGCAAAACACCTTGCAGGACACAATGCGTTTGCAAAACCTTAAAGGGGGGGTGACACAGCCGCAAGAAGGCGTGTTTCTTATTGCTACAGACAACACTGCACTAGAAGTTTTACGGAGCAAATCAGGACTAGAGGGTGTGTGGGAAGAAACGCCACAGGGCATTCAACTAACACTCGATGAGAAAATTTTAAAGGAAGCTGCTAAGCGGGGTTTAGAACGGTCGTTAGAGATTATCCGCCTTCGCCTTGATGAAACAGGCACGAAAGAGCCGCTGATTCAGCAACAAGGTGCGGATAAAATTTTGGTGCAACTCCCTGGAGTAAACGACCCGCAACGCTTGAAGCAGTTATTGGGTAAAACCGCCAAGCTAAGCTTTAATTTGGTGAATGAGCAAGTGGGCGTGGTGTTGGATGCCAAAACTGCTGTGCCGCTCAACACAGTTGTTATGCCTGTGCAACAAGAGGAGGCGGCAACGTCTCAGCAAGGCTATTTACCTGTTTTACGGCGTGCCATGGTGAGCGGGGAAACATTGATAGATTCTCAAGCGACCTTTCAGGAGGGGCAGCCTGTTGTGAGTTTTCGTTTTAATACGGTGGGAGCGCAAAAATTCGGTCGTGCAACCAGCGAGAACGTGGGCAAGCGATTTGCGATTGTGCTTGACAAAGAAGTTATTAGTGCCCCCGTTATTAGAGAGGCTATTTTGGGCGGCTCAGGCATCATCAGTGGCAATTTCACCACAGAAGCAGCGAAAGATTTAGCGTTGTTATTGCGTTCTGGCGCATTGCCTGCCCCTCTAACCGTTATTGAAGAGCGTACCGTGGGTGCGGGGCTTGGGGCAGATTCGATAACAGCAGGAAAAGTTGCTAGTATTGTTGGGTTAATTGCCGTTGCTGTGTATATGATTGTTTTATATGGGCGTTTTGGGTGGTATTCTGTCATTGCGCTGGTGTTGAATTTGCTGATGATTATTGCGACCATGACCGTATTGGATGCAACGCTGACGCTCCCAGGAATTGCGGGCATTGTTTTGACAATCGGGATGGCAGTTGATGCGAACGTGATTATTTTTGAGCGGATGCGCGAAGAATATCGCCGTCAAGCAACGCTGTTACAAGCGATTGATGTGGGGTTCAAAGAAGCCTCGACCACCATTGCCGATGCAAACATTACGACGTTGATTGCTGCGTTTGCGCTGTTTGTATTCGGCACAGGACCCATTAAAGGCTTTGCGGTAACACTCACCATCGGCATTGTAACCTCTGTGTACACGGCAATTGTGGTGACGCGGTGGCTTGTTATTCTTTGGCTTAAAACAAAACCTAAAACGCTGCCAATGGCGGCGCGTGTTTAATTAATCAGTGATAGAACCAGTCATCTAAAAAATTTTAGAAATAGTCGGAGATAAAATGAAGAGATTGCTAAGAGAAAGAGGCAGGCAATATCGAGATATTGGCAACGAATTCGATGCCGCAAGAATTCATTTTAGCCCGACCCCAAAGGGGCAGGGTTATTTTTTCGCCTTACATCGTCAAATCCCTTACCAATATCTCGATATTGGTCGCGGTCTTTTCCTCGTAATCCGATAAAAATTCCGCCTACTATTTCTTAAAATTTTTGAGATGACTGGTTCTTATTATGCTCATTCGCTACATCAAACAAACCTCAACCTTTTCGTTTATGAAATGGCGTGTTGCTGCACTGATGTTATCGGTTGTGCTCACGGTTGCCTCCATAGCATTGGTTTTTACTAAGGGCTTAAACCTCGGGATTGATTTTCGGGGAGGATTGTTATTAGAGGCGCAAGCAACTACGCCAATTGATACAAGTGCGGTGCGTGCAACATTGGCGACCTTAAATTTAGGCGATGTATCGGTGCAAAATTTCGGTGCGCCCACAGATATTCTTATTCGGGCTGAATTAGCAGACCCCAAACAACAAACAGCAACAGTGGAGCGTATTAAACAAGCCTTGCCCACAACATTTGAATATCGGCGGATAGAATTTGTGGGGCCCAGTGTTGGAGGAGATTTGGCACAAAAAGCTACCATAGCCCTTTTGGTGTCGTTACTTGCGATTGTGTGTTATGTTTGGGCGCGGTTTGAATGGCAGTATGGGGTAGGGGCGTTAGTTGCTTTATTGCACGATGTGATTACCACAATCGGCTTATTTGCGTTGTTAGGATTAGATTTTGACCTCTCTACAGTGGCGGCAATCTTGACGATTGCAGGGTATTCTATGAATGATACCGTGGTGGTGTTTGACAGGGTGCGGGATAATCTGCGCAAATACAAAAAAATGCCGTTGTTGGGCATTATTGACCAAAGCCTGAATGAAACATTGTCACGCACCATTATCACTGCCTCAACAACGCTTATTGCCGTTTTATGCCTGTATTTCTTCGGTGCGGCGACAACGGCAGCGTTTAGTTTGGCGATGATTTGGGGCATTTTGATTGGCACATATTCTTCATTGTATATCGCAACCCCCATTTTGCAATATTGCGGTCTGAAAGCGCGTACAGAACAAACAGTTATTAGCCCTGCTTAGAACCATGAACATTTACTCCCTTTTTGAACGCGTTATTGCGAAAAGCCTTGCTGAGTTACAGCAAGACGGGCGACTACCAACAATGCTTGATACCGCAAAAGTGGTTGTTGAGCCATGTAAAGATCCTGCACATGGGGATATGGCAACCAATGCTGCCCTTGTTCTTTCCAAGCAAGCAGGGATGCCGCCGCGTGCCCTCGCCGCGTTGTTAGAAGCGCAACTCGCCGTTCATCCCGATATTTTACACACAAGTGTTGCAGGTGTTGGTTTCCTGAATTTAACGCTTACGCCGATGTTTTGGCAAAGCCACGTCCTCACCATATTAGAGGCAGGCGTTGCATATGGCGCGAGCACACTCGGTAAGGGAGAGCGCGTTAATATTGAATATGTGTCTGCAAACCCTACAGGGCCTTTACATTTGGGGCACACGCGGGGTGCGGTGTTTGGGGATGTGCTGGCGAATTTGCTTACAAAAGTGGGTTATGCTGTCACAAAAGAATACTACATTAATGATGCGGGCGCACAGGTGGAAACTTTGGCGCGGTCGGCATTTTTGCGCTATCGTGAGGCATTGGGGGAAGATATTGGCGATATTCCGCAAGGATTTTATCCGGGGGAATATTTAAAGCCCGTTGGGGAGAGTATTGCGGCGGAAGAGGGCAATATTTGGCGCGATAAGCCAGAATCCGCATGGTTGCCTGTTTTCAAGGAAAAAGCCATTAATGCCATGATGGCGTTAATTCGTGAGGATTTAGCCGCCTTAGGCATTCACCATGATGTGTTTGTAAGTCAACAAGCGGTTTTAGATACGGGCGGTGTTGAAAGAGCCATTAAGGTGCTGGAAGAGCGCGGCTATTATTACATTGGAACATTAGAGCCGCCTAAGGGCAAAAAAGGCGATGATTGGCAACTCCGCGAACAACCCCTGTTCCGTTCAACAGCGTTTGGCGATGATGAAGACAGAGCTTTGCAAAAAGCCGATGGCTCGTGGACATATTTTGCGAGCGACATGCCTTATTTGCTGAATAAATTTGAGCGTGGCTTCCATCATCAAGTTATTATGCTGGGTGCAGACCATACAGGGTATGTAAAGCGGATGGCGGCCGCGGTGGCGGCATTATCAGGTGGCGCAGTGAGCCTTGATATTAAGCTCTGTCAGCTTGTGAATCTGTTTAAAGACGGGCAGCCCTATAAAATGTCAAAGCGGGCAGGGACGTTTGTCACCGCGCGGGATATTATTGACGATTTAGGCAAAGACGTGCTGCGGTTTATGATGCTTACCCGCAAAAACGATATTGTGTTTGATTTTGATATTGCCAAAGCAACGGAGCAAAGCAAAGATAATCCTGTGTTTTATGTGCAGTATGCCCATGCACGGGCACATTCTGTGTTACGTCATGCCGCCACGCATTTTTCGCTTGAAATAATCACCGATTGGAACGTACTCGATTTAACCGTGTTGACTGATGAGGCAGAATTAAATCTTATCAAGTGGTTGGCAGGGTTTCCGCGCGTTGTGGAAACAGCCGCTCTTGCCCATGAACCGCACCGTTTGACGTTTTATTTATATGACATCGCCCATGCGTTTCACGCGCTGTGGAATAAAGGGCGTGAACACGCAGAATTACGCTTTATTGATACAGAAAACTCTGCTACCACTTTAGCACGTCTTGCGCTGATACAAGCAACTGTTGCTGTGATTGGCTCGGGATTAGGTATTATGGGGGTTGTCCCTGTTGAAGAAATGTAACCAATAGACTTTTGCAAGAAGTCTAAACAGTATTTATGAGTATAACCATGCAAAACACAGCAGAAAAACAAGAAGAAACTCCCCTGCACCGTTTTACGAGTAGCACTATATATGCGGAAGAAATAGCCGAGGATGCAGGGCGGAGCAAAAAGCGTTTGCTGATAGCTGCCCTTGCCATTGGTGCGTTTGTCGCCCTGCTTGCGTTTAGCTATAATAAAAGCCGTCAATCTGGCGGTGAAGCTGTTGTGGCAACCGTTGAACCAAAAACACCCTATACCCGCATTCGCCCTGATAACCCTGAAGGAGCAGAAGCCCCTTATCAAGAAATGGAAGTGTATAAAGGCGCGAGCGGCAATACAGCGGGCACGGCCACCCCTGAGAAGCTTGCCCCTTTGCCTGAGCAACCTCTCATCAAAGCTGTTGAAAGTCCTGCCTTGGCAATGGAACGGAAATCCTTAAGTGATATTGCGGATGCGAAAGAAGAACAAGCTATTCGTGAGGCACAAGAGAGTGCAAAAGCGCCTGTTGCACTTGAAAAAAATGTTGAGGACGCACGCACTGTTCTGCAACAGGCGTATCAGCAAAAATCAAATGTTGTGGCTGTGCCGCTCAACATTAAGCCACAACCAGAGCCAATAGTGCCGAGTTCTTCTTCTTCCAAAACAGCTATTGTTGAAGAATCTGCTCCTGTTGAAGACGATGCACCCGCCGTTCTAGCAATCAAAAAGCCTGTGGCACCAGTAGAGGAAAAAGCAGTTGTTGCAAAACCTGTGCAAAAAGTTACTGTGAAAAAAGCAGAGCCTGTTGTGAAAAAAGCCCCTGCAGTGCAGCCTAAACCAGCCGCCGCTAAACCCGTAAGCACAACAACAGGCGTTCGCGTTCAATTAGGGGCGTTCAGTTCAGAAGCCTTAGCAATCAACGCGTGGAAAATGCTTTCTGCTAAAAACCCTGCAGCGTTGGGAACGCTTAATTCCCACGTTGTCTCTGTTGCCGTGAATGGTAAAACACTTTATCGGTTGCAAGCAGGAATGTTGCAAAGTCGTGCAGCAGCAGACAGTGTCTGTGCGAAGCTGAAAGCCGCAAATCAAACCTGTATTGTAGCAAAATAATGCTTCCCGTTATTTTTGGTTGTTCAGGATTAACGCTCACCGCAGAAGAAAAAGCGTTTTTTGAAGCAGTGCAGCCTGTTGGGTTTATTCTCTTTGCGAGAAATTGTGAAAATCGTGGGCAGGTGCGTGATTTAGTCGCAAGCCTCAAAGCATGCGTTTCCTTTGATCCTGTGCCTGTGCTGATTGATCAAGAAGGCGGGCGGGTAATGCGGCTTACACCGCCTGAGTGGCCACAACGCAAGCCCGCATGGTTCTTTTACGAATTATGGAAAGATAATCCAGAACGCGCAAAAGTTGCCGCATATGATCAGGCACGAAGCATCGCCTTTGATTTAACCGAACTTGGCATTACCGTAAATTGCGCCCCTGTGCTAGATATTCCCGCAGAAGGCAGCCATGCGATTATTAGTAATCGCGCTTACGGCAACGATATAAACGCGATTGTTGATTTAGGACGCGCAACGGCAGAGGGCTATCTTGAAAACGGCGTTATTCCGATAATAAAACATATCCCTGGTCATGGGCGGGCGATTGTTGATAGTCACGAACAGTTACCCACAGTCACAACACCAAAAGACATACTCCAACAGATAGATTTCGCGCCTTTTGTGGCTTTGAATACCCTGCCATGGGCAATGACAGCGCATATTGTTTACGAAGACATAGATGCGGTGTCTCCTGCAACATTTTCTGCCTCGTTAATTGAAGACGTTATCCGTCAAAAAATTGGCTTTGAGGGGGTGCTGGTCTCCGATGATGTCAACATGAAAGCGCTGCCGTATTCTGTGGGTGAAAATGCACGGCGCGCGTTAGAGGCAGGGTGTGATATTGCATTGCATTGCTCAGGTGTGTTACAAGAAATGCGACAGATTGCAAATACAGTGCCTGCTATCCGTAAAGAAAGCTGGCAGCGGCTACAAAAAAGTTTGCAACATTTAGGATAGTTTTATGGGGTTAAGTTTAGGACATCTGCTGGTTGTACTCATTGCCATCGTGATTTTGTTTGGCTTGGGCAAATTACCCAACGCCATGGGGGATATTGGTAAAGGCATTAACGCCTTTAAAAAAGGACTAAAAGATAACGGAACCGCCACGTTAGAGAAAAAATCAGAAGATAAAAAAGAAGGGTAATGGCATGTTTGACATTGGCTGGTCTGAGCTATTGCTCATCGCCGTTGTTGCGCTTGTTGTTTTAGACCCCAAAGACTTGCCTGTTCTTATGCGAAAAATCGGTGCGTTTACGGCAAAAGCGCGTGCAACAGTTGCCTCTTTTCAAGGAATGCTCGAATCTGCAGGATTAGAAGAAGAGCGCAAAGAACTTCAACAAGATTTTCGTAGTATTCATACTTCTGTAGCAGAGGAGATTGAACCTGTGATGCAGTCTCTTGCCGTGCAACATAAACAGCGTGAAGAACTGTTCATAAATAGTTAAAAAATGGGGCGAGCGAGGGGTCTCGAACCCCCGACCTCAAGAACCACAATCTCAAGTTCGCCCTGTTTATGGGTGTAGATAGAAGTTTATATATGTTGCTAAATGCTATATTATAAGACGCTCTTGAAGGGTTAAGATGTAGATGTGCGTAGATAAAGATATTGCGTGAGTTGCTACCTAGTGCTACCTATTTGCTACCTAGAATTTTTAGGTAGCAGAAATAAGGGGTGCATCATGGCAACTGTAAAACTCACCAAGCGGATTATCGAAGCAGAAAAACCGCAAGCAAAGGATGTGTTCTTGTGGGATAACGAACTGAAAGGGTTTTGCTGTAAAATCACGCCAACGGGCAAACGCGCCTATTTACTTTATTACCGTACAAAAGAGGGGCAGCAACGTAAACCCAAGTTAGGCGACCACGGCGCAATAACCTGTGAGCAAGCACGGGTAATCGCCACAAAGATACTAGGCGAGGTTGCCGCAGGCAAAGACCCAAGCCAGAATAAGCGTGAAGAGCAGCAAGCCCCAACAATGGGAATGTTGTGCGAACGCTACCTGAAGGAATATGCCAACATCCGCAAAAAACAAGGTAGTGTAGAGAATGACAAACGCTTTATTGCTACCTACATTCTCCCTACTTTTGGTACAAAGAAGGTAACAGCCTTAACCCGTGCGGATGTGATTAAGCTGCACCATAAACTGAGCGACACGCCTTATAATGCTAACCGCTTGCTTGCCTGCCTTAGTAAGATGATGAACCTTGCAGAAAAATGGGGATGGCGACCCGATGGCACAAATCCTTGCCGCCACGTTGAAAAATACAAAGAAACTAAGCGTGAACGGTTTTTAAGCCAGCAAGAGCTGTTGACGTTGGCAGAGGTGCTTGTTGCCTTGGAAGCAGAGGGGCGAGAATTGCCAGCCGTCCTTTACGCGATACGCCTGCTTATTCTTACAGGTTGCCGCCGCAATGAGGTGCTCACCTTAAAACGCTCTTACATGGATTGGGAAAAAGGCGTGATTAACCTGCCTGATAGTAAGACAGGCAAGAAAACGATATTTCTCTCTCCCGTTGCCTTGGAACTTATACAGTCTATTCCCGTGCAAGAAAACAACCCCTATCTTATAATGGGTGCAAAAACGGGCAATCACCTTGTGAACCTTGAAAAACCGTGGCGGCGTATCAGAAAACTTGCGGGGCTTGAGGATGTACGCCTGCATGACTTGCGCCACACCTATGCAAGTATTGGGGCAGCAATGGGGTTATCCCTTCCTATGATTGGCAAGCTATTGGGACATGCTCAAGTACAAACAACCGCACGCTATGCACACTTGGCTGATAATCCCCTCAAACAAGCAAGCAGTAGCATTGGTAGTGAATTGATGGCGGCAATGAGTGGCAAATCGAGTGGTGAAGTAATCCTCTTGCATGAGCGCAAGAGCCTTTAAGCGTTGCTGTATGTAGATGCATGTTGACAAAAGTACTACATTGAGGTATTTATTAGTATGACAATAGAAATAGTCCGTACATCATTGTATGAGCGCAGCATTAAGAAGCTGTTGAGTGAGGAAGAAGCAGAAACGCTTGAAGCGTCCGTTGCTGCAAATCCTGAACAAGGCGTTGTTATCCCAAGTTTAAGGGGTATGAGGAAATTGCGTTGGGGGCGTAGTGGGCAGGGAAAACGGGGTGGATTGCGGATAGTGTATTATTATTACCGCATGAATAACGTGGTGTATATGCTGACCGCCTACACCAAAAGTGACAGAGAAGACTTAACACCAGAGGAAAAGAAGCTCTTAAAACGGTTTATTGAGGAGTTGGAGAGATAAAAATGGAACATACAGATATTGAAAGCCAATTAACCACGCCGCTTGCCAAAGAATTATTGATGGCTTTGCAAGAAGTGCGTGATGATATTACAGGCACAAAGAAGTTACCGCGCCGCCGTTATAATGTGCCGCAAGCCATTGACGTGAAGGCTATCCGCGCCAAACTGAACATGACGCAAAAAGGTTTTGCGGAGGCGTTTTATTTTTCTCCCTCTGCTGTAAGAAACTGGGAGCAGGGATTGCGAACCCCTGAAGCCCCTATCCGTGCGTATTTACAGGTTATCTCTCATAATCCGCATGTGGTGATGGGTGCTCTGCAATAAGGAAGCCCCCCTGCAAGCAGAGGCGTATCTTGATGTTGCGCTAGAAGAGTATGAACAAGAGGGCGACTTGCCTTTTTTCCTGCAAGCCTTGCGGAATGTTGCGGAGGCAGAGGACAAAAAATAATCACAGCCCCCGCTACAAACCCTTGCGGGTATCAAGTGTAAAACTAGTGGAAACAACGGTAACAGTGGTAACAGCCCTTGAAGAGGCACTGCCTATAAGGCTTTCAGTGTTACCACTTGATTTTTCACTGGAAACAACTGTGGCAACAGGGGTGTTATGCGTGTACACCCACCCCTTGCCCTTGTGATGCATCACGCAGGTAAGAACGCAACGCCTCTGTGATAATGCCACTACGACTGCTATGTTTATATGCCGCCAAGCGTTCTGCTTGTTGCATTAAGGCTTCATCCACAGTGATTTGATAGCGTTTTGCATGGCTTTGTAGGGTGAGCGGAATCATTTGCACCGCGACCAGCACAGATTTATCCGCATCATCTAGCC
This sequence comes from Alphaproteobacteria bacterium, assembly GCA_947457935.1. Taxonomy (GTDB): domain Bacteria; phylum Pseudomonadota; class Alphaproteobacteria; order JAJTHO01; family CANGXP01; genus CANGXP01. The sequence continues at coordinate 11,326 of CANGXP010000044.1, forward strand.
GTTGATAGTCTACCCGCTCAAAGGGCGTTGGCGGGGGCAACACTTCCCCATCCGCATAGGTGCTTAGTGCGTCTTGCGCCATAAACAACGCCTCTTCAAAAGTATCACCACAGGTGTTGCAGCCGTCTAAATCAGGAAAGCGAACGCTAAAGCCTGCCTCTCCTTCCCATTGCGTGATAAATGCGGGGTAATATACGATAGCCATATCTTTATCTTTCGTTTCTCAATTTAACGCCTGTTTGCCGCTCGATAGCACGAAGCGTTCCAAGCGGAATTTCCTTATTATGGGGCACGATGGTTATTTGCTTGTTTTTACGGAGTTTAGTGTGCGACCCCTTGCCGCCTAAAACAATCTCCCACCCTGCCTGACACAACAGCTTTATTACTTCACTGGACTTGAGCGGCATATCTCGCCTTTCTTGTTTTGTGTATAGTATACACATTACAGCGGTTTAGTCAATCGCCGTGTAAATTACGCTGTTGCTGATTATTGCAGCGTGTTGCCTCGTGTTGCTAAATACCCGTTTTTGGTGTAGCGTCCCCCTTGAGCGTGGCTAGGCTGTACACCGAACATGGGCAACCCCTGCCCCATTGCCACGCTCTCTTGCGGGGGCAAGCAGGGGTGCGAGATGGTAAACTTACCAAGTTTCCTAGATAAGAGAGACGTAAAAGTAGGGCTTTGTTCTTTAAGGGAGGCTATGTTCTTTTTGGCGGAAAATGAGCAGCCTCTTGGTGCACAACACGATAAACTAGATGAGGGTATATATCCTGTAAAAGATAATCCACCGAAGCGCAGCCAATTTACAACAGGCTTTTGGGATGAAGAAAACTTTCGTGAAGATAATTACGCAGCAGCACTTCAGCGATACAAAGTCTTTCGGCTGTGGGAAGAGTGGCTTTTTGAAAAAATCCAAGCGCAACAAGTGCAAATCTATGGCTACTTCTATGACTCTATCCCCATATTGTTCCTCCCTAAGGAAGAAATATCTGTAGACTTTATTCCAAAGGCATTAAAAGATATCAACTTTGCAGAGAGTACTATTGGGGTACGCAGTCCAAAACATGAAGATAAGCACCTTACTGAAGAGATATAGTCATTCCAAAACAAAATTACCCATGAGGAGTTGCTCAAGATTTTTCCCTGAATAGATGAGTCTTTTTTTGAGTACGGCAAAAGCCTGTTCAATAGGGTTGAGGTCTGGACTGTATGTTGGGAGAGGCAAGAGAGAATGCCC
>CANGXP010000045.1 GCA_947457935.1 Alphaproteobacteria bacterium
ATCCTTAAACGCGCCGCATATGCCCTCAAAACTACCGTCTATCAACTAAAAGAAAAATTACTCTATGACTATGTATATTCAGCGTTGAATAATCCACTCAGACTTGTGATGTGAATCACTCAGCTGCGTAAGTCCTGGGTTCTTAGCATCTGTGGATGCAACATAGTATCGTGTGCATTGTTTTATGATACTTTTGTGTACAAAAGGACTTTACATTCAAGCCTAACGCGCTAAGAAGAAGAGTATTTTTACAAGAAGTATGTGATAATAAGAATAGGGAGGAAGCTTCAGGAATGACTACCAAAACAATTACCCGTGTTGAATTAGCGGATGCAGTGTATAGCGAAATAGGTTTATCACGCAGTGAGTCTGCTGTGTTAGTTGAAGCCGTCTTGGAAGAAATTTGCCAAGCTCTTGTCAAAGGTGATAAAGTCAAAATTTCCTCCTTTGGCACATTCAGTGTGCGCTCTAAAAAAGAACGTATTGGTCGCAATCCCCGTTCAGGTGTGGAAGTGCCGATCACGCCGCGTCGCGTTGCCTCTTTTAAGGCTTCCAACCTTATCAAGAAGAACATTAACGACGGCTTAAGCAAAGCAGCGACTAAGCCTCTTGCTGTTGCAAGCTAAGAAAGACTGACAATGAAGGCCGATTCTGCATTTAGAACAATCACCGAAGTAGCGGATGATTTGAAATTACCCGCGCATGTATTGCGTTTCTGGGAAACGAAATTCAAACAAATCGAACCCCTCAAGCGCGGTGGAGGACGGCGGTATTATCGCCCTGAAGATATTGCCCTTGTAACACGCATCCGTGATTTACTGCACGAGCAGGGCTACACCATTAAAGGCGTGCAGCAGTTGCTTCAAAAAGAGTCTAAAACCGCTGCAAACACAGCAACAATGCAGATTTTAGCAGAGAAAAAAGCGGGCGATGCAGGGAATCTCGTGCCACTTTTGCAAGAAGTGCGCAATGAACTACAGCACATCGCAAAACAGTTGCGGGCACTCGCATAGGCGAGTTTTTTAGTCCCGTAAAATACGGAACACCGCAAAAACAAGTTCATCGGCATAATAAGAAAACGCTCGCGGCAACTTGCCGCAAATTTTATAATGTGCTGTTTGCAAAATAGAGCCCATAATTTGCGCCGTTACCAATTCAGCATCGCGGTCAACCTGTCCTCGTTTTTTGAATGTTTCCGTCACTGCATCGCACAACACATCTTGTGGCAATGTTTCTGTTACTTTCAAACGATTGAAATCATTGGGGGAAAGCAAAAAAACATACTGAAACAAGACAATGTCTTTATCAAAAGTCTGGCATAAATAGATAATGAACGAGGACAAGAACGATTCAAAGTCGTGCGATTCTGCGCGTAGGCTCTGTATGTCGCTTGCAACAGTTGCACAATGCGTTTCATAAAGCTCTTTTGCCAGTGCATCCTTACTGGTAAAATATCGATACAATGTACCTTCTGCTATTTTACCTTTTGTGGCGATGTCGCGGATAGTTGTTGCCGTAATGCCCTTTTCCACAAATAATTCCAGTGCTGTTCGCAGCACAAGGTCTTTTGTTTTTGTCGCAACGCGCATACTATACTCTTCAATTAAATGAGTGAACACTTACTCATCTTATACAAAATGCAGATGCATTACAATCAAATTAGTTGCGTTTTGCAAGGAAATGGGGATAATAGACGCATGGAAATGGATATTTTAGCACATAAAATCTTGCTTGAAACCTTACCTCCCAAGGGAATATCAGGGAGATATACCCTTAATGCAGAACAAAGACTTGCGCTTGTAGCGCGCCTTAAAGTTGCAGTTGTGCACAAAACAGAGGTGGAATTTTCCCTAAAACCTGCGCAATGGAAAAATATCTACATCCTATCAGGCGGGGTTAAAGCGCATTTACAGCAAACATGCAGTGTTACGCTTGAGCCCATCAATGAAAAAGTCGCTGAAGAATTTTCCTGTTATTGTGGTACGCAAAAAGATTTAGAAGAGCTGGAGAAAAAAGGGCTTATTACGGATGCAGATGAGCACCCTGAAGAAATTATTGAGGGCGCCATTGATGTTGCAGACGTAGCATTCCAATATTTAGCGTTGGGCATGGATATGTTCCCACGCAAAGAAGGTGTAAGCTTGACAGAGTTGCTGAATACATTGGGAATTGTGCAACAGGACAATGAGGCCGATCCCCCTAAAAAACAACCACTTGCGGGTTTAGCAACCTTACTGGACAACAAAGCATAATTTTCTTGTTTTCGGTGTTGAATTTGTGTAAACACCTGCACTCGTCTTATACATTAAAGGCTTATCGTCATGGCTGTTCCTAAAAGAAAAACTTCCCCCTCTAAGCGCGGCATGCGTCGCTCACATGATAGCATCAGTGCGGGTGCTGCAACAGAATGCTCAAACTGTGGCGAACTAAAACGCCCCCACCACGTTTGTGGTAGCTGTGGTCATTACGATGGCAAGCAAGTTGTTGCGCCTAAAGCTGTTGCTGCTTAGTCGCATATAATTTTAGCGTGACGCAAAAACTCATCATTGCTTTAGATGCTATGGGCGGCGACCGCGCCCCTGAAATTGTGCTTAAAGGCGCAAATATCGCGGCGGATCGGTGTCCCGAACTGCATTTTTTATTGTTCGGGGATGAAAAAATTATTGCCCCGATGCTAGTGAAGCTGAAGCGGTTGCAATCCCGCATTACGATTCGTCATACCGACAAAACAATTACCAACGATATGAAGCCCTCTCAAGCTGTGCGTAACGGCAAGGGCGCAAGCATGTATGAAGCCATTCGTGCTGTCCGTGAAGGAGAGGCGCAGGCTGTTATTTCCGCAGGCAACACGGGTGCGCTGATGGCGCTGTCTAAAATTTTAATAGGCACTGTTGCAGGCATTCGTCGCCCCGCTATTACCTCATTGTTACCAACATCCCACGGTGAAGTGGTGATGCTTGATTTGGGCGCAAATGTTGATTGCGACGCAGAAATTCTCTCGCAATTTGCGCTGATGGGGCAGGTGTTTGCAAAAACAGTGTTTAGCTGGAAAAACCCTTCTGTTGGCTTGCTAAATGTGGGAGCAGAACAACAAAAGGGGCATGACGAAATTAAAAAGGCTGCCAGTCTTATCAAAGAGAATTATCCGCAAATTGACTTTCACGGTTACATTGAAGGGAACGATATTGCGAAAGGTACGGTTGACGTTGTGGTAACGGACGGATTTACGGGCAATGTTGCGTTGAAAACTGCAGAAGGCACAGCAAATTTGGTTTCAGAATTTTTGCGGCAAACTTTCAAAAGTTCTGTTTTAGCAAAACTAGGCTACCTATTGGCAAAACCCGCCTTTCATAAATTACGCCATCGGCTTGATCCGCGCCGTTATAATGGAGCTGTGTTTTTAGGGCTTAAACAAGTGGTGATTAAAAGCCATGGTGGCACAGATGCTGTGGGTTTTGCAGCGGCAATTGATGTGGCAGTTGAAATGATCAAGAATGACTGCCTTGCACAAATGACAGAGCAATTCGCGCTGCACCATGAAACACCCGTGGCAGCGGTGGTATAAGATGACACACCCCCTTCCTACCGCAGTTTTAAAAGGGTATGGGGTGTATCTGCCGCAAAAAATCCTGCTGAATGCAGATTTGCCCCCCGCTTTAGAAACATCGGATGAATGGATTCAACAGCGCACAGGAATTCGCCAGCGTCATATCGCAGCAGATTCTGAGACAACCTCAACTCTCGCTATAAATGCGGCGCGAAATGCGTTAGAAAATGCAGGCATTGCCGCAACAAGCGTTGATTTAATTTTAGTTGCAACATCCACACCCGATAACACATTTCCTTCTGTTGCGAGTAAAGTCCAGCATGGCTTACAGGCCTATCAAGCGGCGGCGTTTGATGTGCAAGCCGTGTGCGCGGGGTTTGTCTATGCCCTTGCAACCGCTAATAGCTTTATTCGTAGCGGTCAGTATAAAACCATTTTGGTGATTGGCGCTGAAACATTTTCGCGTATTGTTGATTGGCAAGATAGAAGCACCTGTGTGCTGTTTGGCGATGGCGCGGGTGCCTTTGTGTTGCAAGCTGAAACCACGGGCAGAAAAGGTATTATCAACACCCATCTTTACACCAATGGGGCGCATACAGAGATGCTCTACACAGATGGCGGCGCATCATCAGGAGATTTGGTCGGCAAGGTGCGCATGAATGGCAAAGAAGTGTTTAAACATGCCGTTGAATACATGAGTGCAGCCGCACAGCACGCCCTTGATGAGGCAAATCTAACAATAGAAGAAATTGATTGGCTTATCCCCCACCAAGCCAATAGCCGTATTATTGAGAGTGTAGGGAAACGTCTAAAAATTCCCGCTGAAAAAGTGGTGATAACTGTTGATAGCCACGCCAACACATCGGCTGCCTCCATTCCGCTTGCATTTCATGCCGCCGCAAGTGCAGGAAAAATCACAGCAGGACAAAAAGTTTTGCTGGTGGCCATGGGTGCAGGATTTACATGGGGAAGTGCTGTTATACAGCTTTAAAATTCTTGAGGATACGCTCGCGCTGTGTGAAATACGCGAATAATTTCCAGCGTCTCTTGATAAACACGATAGGGAACGATAAACGGTGTATTTTTTACTACCAGTTCTCTTGTGCCACTGATGCGTCCAACCCTTCCTAAAAAAGGTTGTGCTGCAAGGGCTTCAACATCTTGCATGATTGTATTATAAATCTTTACTGCCGCTGTAGGATTGCGTTCAACAAGATAATCAAAGGCTGTTTCAATATCCTCCACCGCTTGTGGAGACCAAATAATTTCACGCGGCATTAGTTGTGTAACCGTATTTTATTAAGCAACCGCTGCTTGACGGTTTCATGTACAATACCCTGTCCTTTATCCAGCGCGTCTATGCCTTCTTGTATTGCCTGCAGTTGCCAAGCGTTCGTGGTTACATACTCTTGCAATGCCTGCTCAATAACCCAAGAACGCGGACGCTCAAGAGTTGCAGCGAGTCCCTCTATTGCTTGTTGCAACGGATTATCCAAGCGAACGGTAATAACATTTTTAGTCATAAAGTGCATGCTCCGTACTCTTTTGTATTCTACTGTAGTTTTGCAAAATAAGCAAATGCTTTACTTGTTTTTGACTCTCTAACAACCCCTTTGACAACAGCCGCTCTCCGCTCTAAAGTCCCTCTCAACAAAAGAGAGCATCGCGATGACTGACATAACTAAACTGCCCGTTCCCACGATCACCATTGAAGATGAAATGCGCAAATCGTATCTCGATTATGCGATGAGCGTGATTGTGAGCAGGGCGTTGCCCGATGTGCGCGATGGCTTGAAACCCGTACACCGCCGTATTCTTTATGCGATGAAAGAAGGCGGTTATGATTCCACCAAGCCTTACCGTAAATCGGCGCGTATTGTTGGGGATGTGATGGGTAAGTATCACCCGCACGGTGATAACGCGATTTATGACGCAATGGTGCGGATGGCACAGAGTTTCTCGATGCGCCTCACGCTGATTGACGGACAGGGCAACTATGGCTCGATGGATGGCGATGCGCCTGCCGCGATGCGGTATACCGAGGCACGTTTAGCAAAATCAGCAGAAGAATTGCTGGCAGATATTGATAAAAACACCGTTGATTTCCGCCCGAACTATGATGATTCAGAGAGTGAACCCACGGTTCTGCCTGCAAAATATCCGAACCTGTTAGTAAACGGTGGCGGCGGGATCGCGGTGGGGATGGCAACCAACATCCCTTCGCACAACCTTGGTGAAGTGATTGACGCGTGTATCGCCTATATTGATAACCCGCAAATTGATATTGATGGCTTGATGGAGCATGTTCAAGGCCCTGATTTTCCTACGGGCGGCTGTATTTTGGGCGTAAAAGGTGTGCAGGATGCGTTGCGTACAGGGCGTGGTTCGCTGATTATTCGAGCGAAACACAAGTTTGAAACCTATGGCAAAGACAAAACCGCGATTATTATCAATGAGATACCCTATCAGGTTAATAAATCTTTGTTGGTGAAACGCATCGGCGAAGTGGTACGCGAGAAACTCGTTGAGGGCATTTCGGAAGTACGCGATGAGTCTGACAGAGACGGCGTGCGTATCGTGATTGAACTCCGCAAGGAAGCTGAACCTGAAGTTATTTTGAACCAGCTGTATACGCATACATCGCTGCAAACCTCATTCGGGGTGAACACGGTGGCGTTGTTGCATGGGCAACCACAAACGCTGAACCTGCTGCAAATTATTGCAGCCTTCGTGCAGTTCCGTGAGGAAGTGATTACCCGCCGCACGATGTTTGACCTCGGCAAAGCGCGTGATAAAGCACATATTCTCATTGGCTTAGCGGTTGCTGTTGCAAACATTGATGAAATTGTTGCGCTGATTCGTCGTTCGCCTGATCCTGCAACGGCGCGTGCTGAATTAATGGCGAAAAATTGGGCGGCGTCTACCGTTGCCCCGCTCATTCGCCTTGTGGATGGGGATAATACGTTGCTCGCGGGTGATACCTACCGCCTCAGTGAAGCGCAAGCGCGTGCGATTCTTGATTTGCGCCTCCATCGCCTCACAGGGTTAGAGCGCGAGAAAATCGCCGCTGACTTAGAAGAAGTGGTGCGCCAGATTGAATATCTGTTGTCCATTCTCGCCTCAAAAGAAAAACTTTTCCAAGTGATGAAAGACGAGTTGCAGGGTGTAAAAGACAAATTCGCCACCCCGCGCCGCACAGAAATTCTGGTGAATGAATTTGAACGTCTAACCGAAGATCTTATTCAACGCGAAGACATGGTGGTGACTGTCACCCATAATGGCTATATTAAGCGTGTACCGCTTAACACTTATCGCTCGCAAAAGCGAGGCGGTAAAGGGCGTTCAGGGATGGACACCCGCGAAAATGACTTTGTAGAAAACATGTTTGTGGCGAACACCCACACGCCTATTTTATTTTTCACCTCTACAGGGCGCGTGTATCAATTAAAAGTGTATCACTTGCCGTTGGGTACGCCGCAAACGCGTGGTAAGCCGATTGTGAATTTACTCAGCAATATTACCCCTGGAGAGCGTATTTCCGCCATTCTGCCGTTGCCTGAAGATGCTGAAGCGAACCAAGATTTGTCTATTGTGTTCGTCACCAGCAAAGGCAATATTCGCCGTAATGCGATGGCGGATTTCCTTAACATTAAATCAAACGGCAAAATCGCCATGAAATTTGATGAGGATAATGAAACACTGGTGGACGTGAGAACCTGCACCGAAGCAGATGATGTGTTTATTGCAACCAAACTCGGTAAATGCATTCGCTTCCCGCTCGCTGATTTGCGCGTGTTCTTCAGTCGTAATTCAACGGGCGTGCGCGGTATGCGTTTGCTCGGTGAAGATCGGGTTATCTCGCTTTCTATCCTTAAACACATTGAAGCAACGCCTGAAGAGCGCGACGCGTATAAAGTGGAATGCTCACGCCGCAATCGCGAGGAATTAGAAGTCGGCGAAGACCTGAATATGTCTGCCACCATCACGCCTGAACGCTTTGAAGAAATGGCGGCATCAGAAGAATTCCTGATTACTGTCACCGATAAAGGCTTTGGCAAGCGCAGCTCTGCTTACGAATATCGCATTGCAGGGCGCGGCGGGCAAGGGATTGCGTGCATGGAAATGTCTGCCCGTAATGGCAACATGATTGCGGCGTTCCCTGTAAAAGAAACCGATGAAGTGATGTTGGTAACCAACGCGGGGCAGCTCATTCGTGCGCCACTTGCGAACGTGCGGATTGCGGGACGCAAAACCCAAGGCGTGACCTTGTTTAAGGTTGCGGGTGGCGAGCGTGTTGTCTCTGTTGAGCGGATTGCTGAGGATGATGCAGGTGAGGGGGAAGGGACGGAGGAATAAAAATATTGACATTTTTTATGGTTAAATATATTGTTCTTCATATTTAATTTTATATGGATAATATATTATGTCCGAAAAAAATGTCTTGCGTTTTGAAGACTTTCTTGAAATTCCTCCAATAGAAGCCCTTCTTAAGGGTGAAGAAGTAACGTTAGACGACGACACAATTAAAACACTCTCACGCGTTTTAGATGGCATCATCAAAAACCCACGATATAAAGGTTTTGGCTCTTTTGATTTTCGAGTGCGTAAACTATGCGAGCAGATGGCGGCGGATGAGCTTACTGCTCAGCAAAAAACAGACCTAGCAGATGCTATAAATGTTCTACTTGGCAGCGAATCAGCCCCCACCCTAACAGCTGAAAACCTCGGGCAATCAACAGATTTTCTGGTAAAATCTATAACCGCGAAATACCGTAATTCACCTGATAAGCTAAATGCCTTTCTGCATAATCTAGCCAACCATATGGGGGGAAATTACCCACTCGAAAATCAAAAGAGCCACGGTTTTTTAAAGCCCCATGCGACCCTTCAAGGGGAGTGGGAAAAATATGACACAGGGGTTTATCCTTCAGAACCCGAAAAACGCCTGCTCATTGCAGCGCTGCAGGTCAGCTATGCCATCGTGAATCATTACAGAGGAAATTTGGGTACGCATGCGGCAGAAATAGAAAAGCAGACTAAAGCAAAAAATTACAGCCTAGAATATTTTGAAAACAAAAGAAAAGTCCAAAAACAATTTCAAGATGCTGTGAAAAAAGTTCCCCCGCTATACGCCAGACAACACCAAGCATTACAAAGTATTATGCTTCAAGCACATATTCAGTTTCTGCATAATCATGCCAATGAAGCGCATGCGCGCTATGTTTCAACGCATCCAGAACAGCGGTTAACACTTGACGATTTTATGCAGGAGTTAAGTGTAAGGCTTTTACTGCTAGCGGAAAATTATGATTTTTTTCACAAATCGCGGGCAAATTTTACAACATATGCCATGGCAGGAATGCGGCAGGCCGCACAACTACGTATAGATCAGGATGGTAGTTTTCACTTGCAACGCCCTGCCAACCTTATGACTATAGCTCCAAAAAACGCAGCCCGCTTGCAAAGATTCAAACATCCTATTTCTATAGATGAAATGACTAACATACCTTATCAAGGTGAATCTAGCATTGACTATTTGCAGATAAGACGAATTGATCACTTACATGCTAAGACTCCCTCTCCTACTGACGTTGCTTTTTACCCGCAATTGATAGCAGCACTACAAGCCTCTCAAGAAAGTCTTACGCAAACACAACGTGATATTATCAAAATGCGTTACTTTCATGGGATGACATTCTCTGCAATTGGTAAAATTATGGAGGTTACAGCACCAGCCATTCAGGAAAAGCTGAAAACAGCTTTACGCCAATTAAATCATCCCATGAAAAAATATCTACTTAGAACCTTCTTTGACGGTTTTAAGGACATACCTTCTCCCTTGGCAACTATGTATGCTGCTCTTGCGCTCCAGAAAACTGGCACTCTGTCGACTTCGGCAGGCACGAATTCTTATATTGAGCATCCTCCATCCCCACTCCCGACTCTCTCTTCGGAAGAGGAGAATTTAATTATAGACGTAGAAATACCTACAGAGTTTATAGCTGTGCCTATAGAAATAGAAACAGAAGAGTTAGAAATTGAAGACCCGATTGATATTGCCCCAATCGTCGTTAACGAAATACCTAAGAGTGTTTCACAAAGCGATCCCTTGCTGTTTACACGAAGGGTTCCAGGAGGGAACAGTCGTTGAAATAGGCGTATTGACTTTTCCTTCTGTTTATGAGAGTGTATACATTGTAAGCACTTCAGGACTTACGCAGTGCTCGTCTTTTTTGCGCTTTCAGCGTTAAAAAATGGCTCAAAATGCTCATTTACGTTTAGTAAACTCCGCTTTTTCGCAGTTTTTTGCCTCGCAATCATCAAAGAAATTCTTCAGCCGCATAAATCGTAACTCCCTAGGTAGGAGGGTAGCGTCATCCTTCGCGTAACCCTTGTGAAACAAGGGTGGAGGTGGAGGATCCATCTTTTTGTATGGATCTTCCGCCTCCGTCTTCGCTGCGCTACGACTGCGCAAAAGATGACGACACTCACATAGCTGGGTAGTTACGAATGTTCTGCTATTGAGGTGTAACTCCCCTTTGCTGCACTGCAAAAACCTGCTACAAACGCTAGAAATTTTGAACAGATTCTAAAAGATAGCAGCATGACCTCACCTCGCATTGGCATTTACCCTGGTACGTTTGACCCCGTGACACTCGGGCATTTTGATATTATTCAACGCGCTAGCCGCCTTGTGGACACCCTGATTATTGGCGTGGCGAAACACAGCGGCAAACAAACGCAATTCTGTCTTGAACAACGCATTCAATTTATTGAAGAGCATCTGCCCGATTTTCCGCATAATGGCACCGTGATAAAAATCATGCCGATTGAGGGCTTGCTGGTAGAGTTTGCCCGTTCTTTTAACGCAACGGTTGTCTTTCGGGGGCTTCGCGCCGTTGCCGATTTTGACTATGAATTTCAAATGGCGATGATGAATGCACGGCTTGCGCCCGATGTTGAAACGGTGTTCCTCATGGCATCCGAACGCCACCAATTTATTGCGTCAAAGTTGGTAAAGGAAGTAGCGCGATTGGGGGGAGATGTGGCGGGATTTGTGCCAAGTAAAGTAGCGGAAGCGTTAAGAGCATTATAATTGCGCGTCACAAAAACCGATGCATTATATAGACATCCACTAACCCCTTAGTGTGATGCTGAAACGCATTTGGCACCGTGCCAATCACAGAAAATCCCAATGATTTCCACAAAGTAACTGCTTTTTCGTTTGTGCTAATCACCGTATTAAACTGCATGGCTTGATACCCTTCGGCTTTGGCAATCCGCAATGCTCCTTCGCCTAACGCGCGTCCAATACCGAGTTTGCGAAAATCAGGGTGTACCATAAATCCAGCATTGGCAACATGACTGCCGCGTTTGTGGAAATTGGGGCGCAAATAGAAAAACCCTGCAATTTTACTCTCTACAACAATTTTATACTGTTGCACTTTGGGGGCAAAGAAAATCTCTTTTGCCTCTTCGGGTGTTAAATCAGGATCATAGCAATAGGTATCGCCGTGCGATAGTTCCGCATGGACGATTTCCCAAATACCCTCAAAATCCGCGAGGTAAGCGGGAGCAACAGTGTACATTTAATTGGGGTGTTCCGTAAAATTTAAAAAGGAATATCGTCGTCAAGGTCAATCGCCACCGGGGCTGAAGAACTGCCACCACCAAGTGCGTGATTGTCATCATGACTGCCAAAATTATCACCAGAGTTACCGCCAGATCCGCCTTTGCTGTCAAGAATAGTCAAATCACCACGGAAACGCTGTAAAACAACCTCTGTTGTGTATTTTTCAACACCGCTTTGGTCACTCCACTTGCGTGTTTGTAATTGTCCTTCCAAATAAACTTTTGAACCTTTTCTAAGAAATCGTTCGGCAACATCCCCTAACTTTTCGTCAAAAATAACCACTTTGTGCCATTCGGTTTTATCACGGCGTTCGCCTGTGCTTTTGTCTTTCCACGATTCAGACGTTGCCAGTGCGAAGCTAACAACCTTACCACTGTTTTGCATGGCGCGCACTTCGGGATCTTTTCCTAAATTTCCCACCAAAATAACTTTATTAACACTGCCGAACATAGCCTACCTCATCTTGTTTTCTTCTCAACGATTAGGACGATTTTTGGTGAGAGTAAAGAAGTTTTATGCAGCTATAGTCACACGAGAATTGCATTGACATTGCAATTAATTTTATATATAATGACTACTCATTAAGGGAACAGGCTTTGTTGCACAAATAAACAGGAGCGTTAAAAGCCGCCGAAGGCAAGGGATAAGGAGGCAGTCAGGCAGCGATTTTATAGGTGTCTGGCATGCCCAATCTGGTCATGGTGTTGAGAGCCTTGATAATGAGCGCTGATTCTTGTTG
>CANGXP010000046.1 GCA_947457935.1 Alphaproteobacteria bacterium
CGGCTAATGCTAAATATCTCGCATGCCTTAGACTGCAACCCACCATCTTGAACGTATTTTACTGCTCGTTCCCGCAGATCTATGCTGTAGCTCATGAAACCATTATAACATGAGTAATTTTGTTTTGGAAGGACTATAACACTTTTTAACCATTTTCTTTGTGCAGTATTTTTAACAGAGGAATTAGTTTATGAGCCAAGAGCCAAGAGTTGAAGGGTTATTAGCGCGCGTTACACAACGCTGCAAAGCATTTCGCAAAAGTCTTAGCGGCTTTGGGATGATTGAGGCGGCATTATTGCTGCCAATATTTTTAGGGATTACGTTTGCGATGATTGATTATGGTCTATTGCTCACCAATCGCATGATTGCAACCTCGGGTGCAAGTGGTATAGTCCGCAGTATCCAAGATAATCCTACGATGTCCGCGGCACAATTGAATGCTCTTGTAGCAGGAGCGGGCAGTGGCTTTGTAAATTTCAACGCAGTAGGAAATTGTTTTTGTACCCAAACATTTACAACGCAAGCGGCAGCAGATACGTTTGCCGCAGATAGAACGTGTACATCTTGTCCTCTTGTCACAACATCAGCAACAAAACCACATTTTTTAGCAATGAAAGCGGTGATTACATATCGTTTCATCACCCCTGTGAGTAAATTTTTCACTTCTGGTGGCACTACAAAAGTAATGGGTATAGGGCAGGTGGTTCGTATCGGGGATGATCAGGGTGGAGGAGGCTATGTCCGTGCGGATGCAGGATGTTGGTTTCCCAATCCCGCAACTGGCGCGTGCTCGTGCCCTGCAACGCATACCATTCAGGTGCCTGTCGATGTTACCTCTCATGCTGGATGGGTATCTGAGGTCTGGCAGTGCAGGAATAGTGGGGTAGGTGGGTATACCATATCCGATCACGGGTGTAGAACCGTAAATTCAACAACGGGATCCTGCTCTTGCCCTGTGGGGACGGCTGCAACGCCAACGGGAGCAAACTCTCATGCGGGATACGTTGTATCCTCTTGGGAATGTCGATAAAAACACACCCCCAAAAACCGTACTTTCTTTGAAACCCTTAAATTCCCTGCCTTTGAGGGTGATTTTTTGCTGTTTTGTAAAACGCTAACATATTGATATACAACACTATTTAAAAATAGCTCTCCGCATAAAAAAATAGGATCTTGCTCTCTATCACCCTCAAAGGGGCGGATTGCCTCGCACACGGCTTGTTTTTTTAGAAAACGGTATTATGCTAACATAATGAGTCCTGATGCATAGATAATTAAGTATTGCATTTTTGTTTATTTGTGATATGTTTCACTAATAGAACGAAAAGAATATTTTATGAGTACACCTAATTCTGCCATCCCTACTGCTGTAAAAGAGGCACAAAAATCTGTTGTTCGACTTCTCGATGCTAACAATAGCCCTATGGGCAGTGGTGTTATTGTGTGCTCCGCAAACGGCAAAACTATTATTTCAACGAACGAACACGTTGTGAAAGCAAATGAAGTAGTAAAAGTGGTGATGCCTGATGGTAACACATTTACAGCCACTGTTCGCCCCGAAAGGGTTAACGGTGCAGATTTGGCACTCGTTCAACTTAATCGTGATGGCTATGCAAACAACGTGGCAAAACTGCAAGAAAAAGGGCGTGATCCTGCCGTGGGGGCTACTGTTTATAGTGTGGGATATCCGTATTCTGAACAAGATAAAGTTATTAGGCAAGCAGCCGTTTTGACCAATCAAGATGTAGTGCAAGATGGTAAAAACCTCTCTTTTGCAGCGCCAAAACACACTTTAAGTAAGGGCATGAGCGGCGGCGGGACTTTTAACGATAAGGGGGTATTCGTAGGCATCAACACAACGCATCCTGCTTTGTGGGGCTCAACGGCAACCAATCTTTTAAAAGCGCAATATGAAAGAAACTCGGGCTTTACGGATGTAGATCCATTAAGAACCCTTATGCAGAAAGCGGGTGTGCCCGCGAAAGAAACGGCAACACAACTGCAGTCTAACGCTGTTGCATCACAGGAAAATACTCTCGTTGTTCCACCAAGCGCACCGCAAACAATTAACCTCGACTCCATTGGAGCGAAAAACAACATATCGCCATTTTCTCGCCAACCTGTTCCTGCTTGGGCAGACGAACTCCGTGAAAGAAATGGTATCAATCGCGATATTGGTTCTTTAAGAACAGGTATTGCACCCGTCACAGCAGAACCGAACGGTCGAGACGTTGAAACTTGGGCAAAACAAATGAGTGCAAACTTGAAGGCGCAAGGTGCGGATGGAAGGAGCGGAGGATTATAGCCCTTGTCCCTAAACCGTCTTAATCTCTTTTTCTTTAGATGCCAAATCGGTATCGATTTGTTTTACAAACGTATCGGTTTCAGCCTGTAAATCCTTCTCAAACCGCTTTTGCTCGTCTTGAGAAATTTTGCCGTCTTTCTCGAGTTTCTTTAAGGTGTCCATGCCATCGCGGCGGACGTTCCGCACGGCAATTCGCGCACTTTCCGCATATTTCCCTGCAACTTTCACCATCTCAAGGCGACGTTCTTGGCTGAGGTCTGGTAGCGGCACACGAATAATCGCGCCCTCTGCGGCGGGGTTCAAGCCTAAACCCGACTCCCGAATGGCTTTTTCCACCAGCTTCGCCATGCCAATATCCCACACCTGTACGGACAACAGGCGCGGCTCAGGGGCAGAAACGGTCGCCACTTGCGAGAGTGGCATTTTGCTGCCATATGCATCCACCTGCACAGGGTCAAGCAAGTTAGGCGAGGCGCGTCCTGTCCGCAAGCCTGAAAATTCTTTTTTCAGAGTTTGGATGGCGCCATCCATACGGCGGTGAAATTCTTTGATGTCGAAGGTATTAGTCATAAAGTCTCCTTTGGAAAAACTACTTGCAGCCACTGATGCAGCATCTTGATAGCGGTGCAATCTAAATCGATTAGGTTGTCTTGAACAACACTCTTAATGCCGAGGCTAGGCTTCTTTTGCCACGCAAGCCATGTGTTTATTTCTGCCTTGCTTTGGTGAATAGCACTGAATCTTTTGCTTTCGATATCATTAACAGTATTGAGCACTTTTTGAAAGAAGGGCTGTTCTTCTTGGCTCACTGCCATTTTAAGCCAATCTTCAAACATTCCCTCTTTATTGTCTTTTGACATTATCCACAGCCCAATCGAAGGTAGGCGATCATGCTCAAATACATATCCCTCGGCAACAACATTTTTCGGGCTGTTTGCATAGCCGTAAACATTCAAGGTACTTGCAACATCCTTAATGGTCTGTTCAGTTCCCTGCCCGCCAGCGGTTTTGTAATCCGCGTCTAAAACAATTCCTAGACGTTTCGTTGTCCCACTTTGAAATCCGTTAATGAGGGCAGAAAGTTTTACGCGGACGGATTTTTTACCATCCGTCTCTGCTTTTAAGTCTGTCGGCGTATATACCTGAATCCCAACGTCAATATAGCCCAATTTGGGCAACAACGCCTCAAAAAATTCTTTATCACCAGCCCCCTCAACTAGTAAAACGCGAGACGAGTCAGTCATACTATCTCACGTCTCGTGACATTTCTAAGACAGCCGCCAGTTCTTCTTCGTTATAAGCCGTGCCTATCACCTTGTTGTTATCCCTCTTAAGTACGCTACGCCCCATGCGTATCAGCATACCTTCCGTTACTTTATTGCGATTTGCAACGGCGGCAAAGCTGCTGATACAATCGCGGCTATGTGTGGTCGCGAACACCTGAATATCCAGATCTTCCGCGAGGGCAAACACCATTTCCCACACTTTTTCTTGGATGCTATAGTGCAAGCCATTCTCGAATTCATCGATAAGGAGGAAGCCGCCTTGTGCAGCGTGGATTTGCAGCGCGATTTGTAGTGCATGGGCAACACCATCACCCATGCTACGTAAAGGGATAGTCGATTGTTGCTCTTTAAGCCTTACGATTGCTGATTCACCATATTCTTCATGTCTGATAAAGCGGTAGTCTTCTATTGAAGAATCAATAATTTTTAAAACCTGCAACACCGTTTTTTCCTTCGGTGTTAAGGCAATGTTTTTCCATATCTTGCTCAGCGCATCTCCAGACATAAATTCTGTTGCGGGTCTGTACTCACAGGGAGGGGAGAGGCGATATTCTCCGTTAATTTGCGATGGTTGGTGATATTGAAAACTTATGAATCGCTGATGTAAATTATTTTTTCGCACATGCCAAACAGGTATTATTGTATCTGTAATACTAAATGGACGCGGAGAAGAGGATGTATGTATCACCGTTGTGGATACACTACGCGAGCCATCGGGTTCTATTTTTTCAGTATTGGCGATGTGAGCTATTTCTATGATAAGCACATTATCCGTATCGGGTGTTGCCTCCCCAATTCTCATCACTTGTTCTTGTTTAGGTGTTTGCTGACGAGTCCATAACGATTGAAACGCACTAGAATATTTTATGTTTTCTTCTCGCCTCTTACAAATATCTAAAAGCACATCAAGTTCTGCCGCTGTGGCATACACCCGCACCGCCTCCAGCACCGTGCTTTTGCCAGAATTATTTCCCCCCACAAGCAGGTTCACGCGTCCTAACTTTTCAAGAGTAAAGTCCTCCAGCATCCGAAAGTTGCGGACGTGTAGCGAGGGGAGTTTTACGGGTTTGCCGCCATCCATCTGTGTTTTTCTTCCTATAGCAGGGCTGAGATACCATCAGCCGTGGGAAATATATCAACTAGAGAAATAGTTGACTTTTCGAGATTTCTAAAGTACTATTTTTCCGAGACTGAGGAAAGTCGTTCTTCGTAGTGTACGATACTCCCTTTGGTCTCATCATTTTTATTGAGATTGTAGAACTTGCAGCCGTTGCTGTCTTCATAAACATTCACAAAAACCTCAATCATTTTCTCTTGTAATTGTATAGTTCCTAAAAATCCGTGAAAGGCGAGTGCCTCATCTCCACGGTTTTTGCTAATTGTTGTGCTGCCAAGGTATGTTCCTTCACCAATGATGACGGGAACGGCAGGAAGTAGGCACAATTTTTCAACTGTCGCACTACTCCACAAAAACTTCTTTTTGCCTTTGTTGGTAAAACATACAGGCTTGATGAAGCCATTATTGCATGTTTTTGAACGCAATACAGTATCATAATATAATCCAGCTGCTTTGCGTAACTCTTGTAAATCTAGGGTGTCGGCGATTTCTGTTCCTGTGAGGCAAATGAGGGGCATTAGGCGTCTTAATCCTGCACCACCGTAAACACCCCTTGTCCTTTAACCACTTTGGCAAGGTTACCTGCTTTGCTAATGGAGCACACCACAATCGGGATGTTGTTTTCACGGGCGAGGGAGATGGCGGAGGCATCCATCACTTTGAGGTCTTTGGCGAGGACTTCAAGATAGCCTACTTTGTCAAAGCGTTTGGCGGTGGGGTCTTTTTTGGGGTCGGCAGTGTAGACACCATCGACTTGCGTGCCTTTGAAAATGGCATCGCATTGCATTTCAACGGCGCGGAGGGCAGCGGCGGTATCGGTGGTGAAAAACGGGTTGCCTGTGCCTGCGGCAAAAATCACAATCCGCCCTTTTTCCATATGGCGCATGGCACGGCGGCGAATGTAGGGTTCACACACGGCAGACATGGGAATGGCAGACTGCACCCGTGTTTGCAGTCCCTTTGACTCAAACACGCTTTGCAAGCCGAGTGCGTTCATAATGGTTGCCAGCATCCCCATATAGTCAGCAGTGGCGCGTT
The DNA here is from genome assembly GCA_947457935.1 of Alphaproteobacteria bacterium. Lineage (GTDB taxonomy): Bacteria > Pseudomonadota > Alphaproteobacteria > JAJTHO01 > CANGXP01 > CANGXP01. The sequence continues at coordinate 5,747 of CANGXP010000046.1, forward strand.
CCATGCCTTTCGCAGCACCTGATACCCCGCGAAAGATATTCCCGCCGCCCACTACCATGCACACTTCAACGCCGAGTTTCTGCACTTCTAATACATCATCCGCCATGCGGTTGAGGGTTTCGGTGCTGATGCCATATTCCCCATCGCCCATCAGTGCCTCGCCTGAAAGCTTCAGCATAATGCGGGTGTATTTGGGTTTGGCGGCGAACATACAGCAGTAATCCTTTGTGATGCTGTTGTGTAGCAAGGGGAGGGGCGGCTGTCAATCAGGGGGAATACAACAGCGGGGAAAAGCCTTGCGAAATTCCTGAGCACTCTTTAAGAGACGTGCATATGGAACACAATATGCCAGACACTGGAGTAAAATTTCTCGTCTCTGGCTATCACGGCATGATGCGCTTTATCAACGCGGCGCGGCTTTTTAACAACCTCGATATCTTACACAAGGTGGCGGGGACTCTTTTTAACTCATGGGAAAAGCAACCGCTCACAGATGCGCAAATTTTGTGCGCGAAGAAACGCGCAATGCTTTTGTGGAAGGGTGTGAGGTAGTTGTAAAAACGCAAATTCTCGAAGAAGCTATGCCGCTGGCAGAGGCACTCGGCGACCTTCTCAATGACGAGCGAAAAGAACCCTATTTTCAAGAACAAATGAAGTTTTTGGGCGACTATGAACCGCCGCAATCTAAACTAGCCCCGCTGCAAGGATTTTCCGTAGGGGAATCCCACTTTTTCAGCATGCTGATTTTTGTAACGTCAACGGGGTTATACATTACGGAAAGCCTAGGGCTGGAACCCGACTCACCGTTTGAAACCGCGAAGGGCATCTTGCATGAATTTTCAAATTCGTGCCACTATTATGCCGTGAATGGTTACGAAAAAGAAGAAAACAAATCTTACATCATTGTTAATGCAGCGGAACACGCAAAATTACAAGAAATCTGCCAACAAATTGCCGATACATCAAAGGAGGAGGAAGTGCGGCGCTTGGGCACACAACTCTCAAGAATTTTAATTACAGCAGCAGAAAGAATCCCTCTGACAGACCACTCCAAAGACCTTTTGGAAATCATCAAAGCGACCGTAGCAGAGCAGGAACAGGGGTTGTTAAACGGGCATACAGAATTGAAAAAAGAGCGTTAAGAGCATGCGTCTTAGGGGGCTTGTTAGCGCTCCCGCTCACAATGTGAGGCGGCTTTTTCAACCCTTCATCGGATAGAGCGTGGTGGGAAATCAGGGGTGTTTCAACGCATAAAAAATCCCCCCGCCTGCTAACATTGTTAGCATAGTGCAGGGATTTTTTTAACGGTTGAGTCTTTTTAACTCAACCCAAACGTACCAGAAATAAAGTTCTGCAATTACGACAACAATGACCGCAAGGCGTATAAATTGCGGAAAATACATGTAAGTGTTGCTGATAAAGGTGACACAGACGATAGCTACAACTCCTGTATACACAATACTCACAGGAAGCCTGCTTTCGAAAAAGAATATCTCATTTAGCAGCAGAAGATATCCTATCAGAATCTGCCCCAGCAACCCAATCAACGGCATAGTGCCGCCGAATGAGATTAGGTTGGAGATCAGAAGTATAGAGCACAGCACCACAAGGTGCTCGTGCATGAAATACCGAACTCTATCGAGCTCGATAATTAATCTATGGGAAATTTTCATAGCAATGGTACACGATGAAAAAATTTACTCGTGCATTGTAGCCTATTTTATGCAAAACTCAACAAAAAAATATCTCAACTGATTTACGCCACTAAAAACTCGTTTAGACAATCCAAGCTTTACCCCTAAGCCACCCGCTTATCCACCGCCGCCGCTTTCACTTCTTCTGTAACGGGCGTGCCATTCAGCACGGATTTATCCAGCTCATTCTCCATGGCGGCACGAGTGACCGCGCCTGTGATGTCACCCCAGATGTTCAGCACCGTGCGTCCTCTGTCAAGGAACGCATCAATGGGTTGCAGCGCGAAAATTGCGCTGGCAGGCACGCCCACGGCAGGGAAAATGGTGGAGAGGAAAATCAGCGAGCCAGAGGGAATGCCCGCCGCACCAATCGCAAACACGGTGCAGGAAAACACGAGTTGCGCCATGGTGACAATATCAAGGTGCTGCCCTGTCCATGCGTAGGAAAAAATAAACGCGATAACGCCCATGTAAATGGCGGTGCCATCCATGTTGATGCTAGAGCCAAGCGCGATTTGATAATCCACAAAGCGTCTGCCCACGCCCATTTTCTCCACATCTTCCATGGCATATGGCAGGCACGCTTTGGAAGAGGAGGTGGATAACGCGAGCAACAACGTGCGCTTACTCATCGCAAAAATTCGGAACGGATTAACCTTTGCGAGAATGCGTGTGACCACAAAAAGAAAAATCGCTTGGCAAAGCAGCGCGCCAAACACGAGCAAAATAATATCTTTGTACGCACTTAACACCTGCAAGCCGTATTTTTCAATAACACTGCCGAGCGAACCAATAATCGCCCACGGGGACAGCACCGCCACCAGTAAAAATAATGTTTGAATGGCAACGGGTTTTAACCACTCACAAAAATCAACAAAAGTTTCCCCTGCTTTAAGCAATTTTTTGGCGGCATCTTGTTTTGAAGGGGTGCTCGCATTACTGGCGGCGCGCTCGTATTCCCGCATTTTTGCATCGGTAACAAAGGCAAACATCACCGCAAGGAACACTGCCCACAAAATGGTGCTGTGGGTGAGTTTATCAAAGGTGGATTCGGGCTTGGGCTTTAATGTTTCGGCTAATTGTGCAAACAGCGGTGTGGTTGCCTCTGTCGGGCTTTGCGCAGTGGCAATTTGCTGCACAATCGCGGAGGCTTTTTCAAGTCCATTTGTTTTGCCGCTATCAATATTGCCTTGGATGAGTTGTTTTATCGCGCTGTTATCAAGGTGTTCTGAGGCGACGTAGCCAATAGGGAAGGCAATCAACACGGCGGCAGAACACATGGCAAGATAGAACGCGACTGACCCAAAAAATGATTTTTTGCTGCCTGTGCGGAGGCTTCTTAAAATGCCTGTAAACAGGGCAGAAAAGGCGATAACAGGCGCAAGCACTTTGACGACTAATGCGAATAAATCTTTAGGGGCTTGCATCACATCAAGGATAGGTTTTGCTGTTTCTCTGAACTGCCACGGCAACACAATCGCCACCACAAACGCGATGGAGATATGGTACATTAAGTGCTTGGGTGACATGAGGGAAAAAAGGCGGGCAATCCCTGATTGAGGGGCTGTTGAGGCTATCGGTGATGCCATGGAGTTGTCCTTTCCTCGTTGATTTAGGTCGTTCTGCTCAATAGTTGTATGTATAACAGAGGGTGTTTGTAGCGTGTTTTGCGCGGCGCGTCATTAAATTATTACATACTTATTACAGGCTTGCCTCTTGCGCTTGTTTCCCCTAAGAACCTGCACACAATCTCGTGATCCCTTGCTGCAAATGTCGTTTTTCTGCGATACGATGCTCATGTATGAAGAATACACTGCGCTTCGTTACTCGAAACCCTTCCATTTTCGCTAGCGGGCTGACGAGATTTTGAACAGGTTCTACACCCAACGCCATGACATCCCCCCAAACCGTTACGTTGCTCGGCGCAACAGGCTCTATCGGACAGACAGCGACGGCGTTGCTGTTGCAGCATCGTGCGCGTTTTCAGGTTGCGGCGGTGGTGGGCAGTAAAAACGCACAACGCCTTGCGCAACACGCGATAGAGCTTAACGCGAAGGTGGCAGTGGTGGCGGATGAAGCGGCGTATACTGAATTAAAGGATTGCCTCTCTGGCACGGGCATAAAAGCGGGAGCAGGGGAGGCGGCAGTGCTGCAGGCAGCAAGCATTCCCGCCGATATTATTGTTTCCGCGATTGTGGGCGCGGCGGGGTTAAAGCCGACATTAAAAGCCTTAGAGCAAGGCACGCGGGTTGCGTTGGCAAACAAGGAATCGCTGGTGTGTGCGGGAAATTTGTTGCTTGAAACCGCCCGAAAGCATGGCACAGAAATTTTGCCTGTGGATTCTGAGCACAACGCGATTTTTCAGATTTTCACCGAACCACAACGGGCGGCGTTAGAGTACATCACGCTCACTGCCTCAGGAGGCCCCTTTCGAGAATATACCCTTGAGGCACTGCACACCGTAACACCTGAACAAGCAACCAATCACCCCATTTGGGCGATGGGACAAAAAATTTCGGTGGACTCTGCAACCCTGATGAACAAAGGGCTAGAGGTGATTGAGGCGTGTTATTTGTTCGCCTTGCATGAAGATAAAGTGCATGTGTTGGTGCATCCGCAATCTGTTATTCATGGGTTGGCGCATTATGCGGATGGCTCGGTGCTGGCGCAACTGGGAATGCCTGATATGACCATCCCGCTTAGCTATGCGCTGGGCTATCCCGAACGCTTGGCAAACACTGCGAAACGACTTGATTTAAGCGCGGTGGGGCAGCTTAATTTTAGGCAGGTGGATGATGGATTATTCCCCTGTTTATCATTAGCGCGGCAAGCATATCGCACGGGCGGCATTGCGCCGATTGTGTTGAATGCCGCCAATGAAATTGCTGTGCAGGCGTTTCTCGATAAAAAGATAGCGTTTTTATCAATTGCAAAAATTATTGCAGTTACCCTTGAAACGATACCCCCTTGTGGTGTATATTCAGTAGAGGATGTGTTTCAGGCGGATGCGGCAGCGCGGCGTGTGGCAACGGAGAAATTAAAGCAGGAGTAGGGAGGCGAGAGATACTTCACGCCCGCCTCCCGCCTCTCTACTCTCGCCTCTTAAATATAACAAGGTAATAGTACGATGGAATGGTTTTTACACTTAGATATTTTCCCGTTTTTAGCGGTGCTGACAACACTCGTATTTGTGCATGAGTTCGGGCACTACATCGTGGCGCGGTGGAACGGCGTGCGGGTGAATGAATTTTCCATCGGCTTTGGCCCTGAGTTGTTCGGACGCAATGACAAGCACGGCACGCGCTGGAAATTGTGCCTAATTCCGCTGGGTGGCTTTGTGAAAATGCATGGCGATACGAATGCTGCAAGCGCACCGATTGGCGAAGTGGACATGCCAGAAGAGGAAAAGAAGGTCGCATTTCCGTATAAAAAATTGCACCAACGGGCGATGATTGTGGCAGCAGGCCCTGCCATGAATTTCTTATTCGCGATTGTGCTCATGGCAGGATTGTTTGCCGTAAAGGGCGAGCCGTACGCGCCTGCCGTGGTGAGTGAAATTATGGCAGACAGTGCGGCCGCAAAGGCAGGGCTGCAATTGCAAGACCGCATTATCAGCATTGATGGCAAAGAGATTGAGCGCTTTTCGCAAGTGCAGCGCATTGCCCGTTTTAACGCAGGGAAAACCTTACTGTTTGTGATTGAGCGGGGCGGCGTGCAGCAACAGGTGTTTGTAACACTCGGCACATCAGCCCTAACAGACGGCAAGGGCGGCAGTGCGAAAATTGGCATTATCGGCATTAAATCTACCGCGATTGAAATGCGGGATCTCGCCCCCGTTGCTGCCGTGGAACGCGCGTTCACGCAAACCTACGAGATGAGCGTGGATACGTTCCGATCGCTCTATGAAATTGTGACAGGGCAACGGTCGTTCAAAGAAATGGGCGGGCCTGTGAAAATCGCGCAAGTCTCAGGCGAGGTGGCACAAACCACCTTGGCGGCGTTTCTTATGTTTATTGCCATGCTGTCGGTAAATTTAGGGCTGGTGAATTTACTGCCCGTGCCTGCATTAGATGGCGGGCATTTGCTTTACTATGCCTACGAAGCGGTGTTTCGTAAGCCCATGAGTCACCGCGTACAAGAAGCAGGGGCTGTGCTAGGGATTGGCATGGTGATGTTGCTCGTGGTGGCAGTAACGTGGAACGATTTAGCGCAGTATTTTAAGTAGGGAATATAGACAGGACTTACGCAGCTGAGTGATTCACATCACAAGTCTGAGTGGATTATTCAACGCTGAATATACATAGTCATAGAGTAATTTTTCTTTTAGTTGATAGACGGTAGTTTTGAGGGCATATGCGGCGCGTTTAAGGATAACCCAAGC
>CANGXP010000047.1 GCA_947457935.1 Alphaproteobacteria bacterium
GGGCATTCTCTCTTGCCTCTCCCAACATACAGTCCAGACCTCAACCCTATTGAACAGGCTTTTGCCGTACTCAAAAAAAGACTCATCTATTCAGGGAAAAATCTTGAGCAACTCCTCATGGGTAATTTTGTTTTGGAATGACTATAATTTCTCTCTGCTTATTCTTATGTTGGCATTGAGTTGAACAATAAAATTCCCCTCAGAGCTTGTCCCGAAACTAATGCATAAGTTTAAAATTGGAGAATGTTGTGCAACAGATATAGTCATTCCAGACCCCGTGACAAGCACGGGGTGACGTTCGCATCAATGGAAGCCTGCACTTCCCCTCCTTTCGTCGGGGTAGCAGGGGAACGGCGGCGGCAATAGGGTTACAATATGGTTTGCCGCGTCGCTACAATTCCGCCTAATCTTTTTGCTGCAACCATTGCATGGCTTTGCAAAAAGAAAGGCTCATTGGCTTATGGAGAAAAAAGCACTGCTTTTTTACTCCTAAGCTCTCGCAACGACGCCCTTGTATGATTCAATAAAGGTGTCCCATACAAACACAAAACGCCCACAACAGCGGCGCGTTTGAGGACGCTATTGTTGCAGGCGGATTGTTTTTAAAGAAGAAGTTTTACTTCTTAGGACTCTCAAGAACCACTTTCACGTAATCTAGCTCTGCATCCAACTTGGTGAGCACTCCCGCTGTCAAATCCATAGAGTTCTCAGCCAAGATAACTTGGGTGCGCGGCATCACGAGCAAGAGTTTTTTGGCTTCTGCTACTTTTGCAATGATTTGTACTGCTTTTGTTTGTACTTGCTCTACTGCCTTGCCAAATGCGGTATCAAGAATACGCTTTTTTTCTTGTACTTTACCTTGCGCCTCAGCGATTTGCTTTTGCAGCTCAATGCGCTTTGCTTCAAAGGCTTCTTGTGACAACACCGTGCGCTGGCGACCAAGTTGCTCATCAGCCGCACGCAAGTCTTTTTCTTGTTTCGCAACATCATCTCTGAAAGTTTTTTCCAAACCTTCCATTTGCTTTTGAATAGACTTACCTGCTTTTGAATCGCGCAAAAGAGCCTGAATATCCACAATACCGATGCCCTGACGGATAACTTCTTTGTTACCCCAATCAGGCGCAGCGTGTGCAGGCATTTGCACGGTTGCAGCTGTCAACAGCCCCAGAACGAGGAAGGAAGAGAGAAAACGCATAATTTTAGTGCTCCTAAGTTTTTGTTATATTTAATTCTTTGAAAGTAATACAGCACAAGCAGATGAGAGAAACTTTTAGGGTGGATTCCCGTTTTTGCGGGAATGACAATCGGTTTCTGACTGTCATTCCCGCAAAAGCGGGAATCCACTCTTTAACAAAGATCAATCTCTCTATTTTGAGGAGAACACCTCGAGATAGTTTTAAAGCTTGTTCAATACCCCTTCATTAAAACTGTGTTCCAAAGCTAAAACGGAAAATTTCCGTCTCGTCATAACTCTTTTTAAGGATTGCCTGTCCAAAGTCAAGCCTCACAGGACCAAACGGTGAACTCCACGATAATCCCAACCCCACGGAGGCACGGAAATCCGCTTCATCGGCAACACCAGCACCGGTTTTATCCAATTCTGAAAGCGTTCCTGCATCCGCAAAGGTGCGCCCAGACAATCCTAGTTCTGTGGGCAATCCTAACGGAAAGCGCAATTCTGTGCTGGCGGTGGTGAAGCGATTGCCCCCCAACGCATCCCGTGTGTTCAAATCACGAGGGCCAATCCCGCCGATTTTAAATCCGCGCAAGGATGTTCCACCCACAAAGAACCTGTCGTTAATACGCACATCTTCGCCAATACCAAAAATATACCCCGTTTCGGCTTGTAGACTTAACACCCAATCTTCTTCTGCAAGCGGAATATAATATCCCGTGCCAAGGCGCGTCCGCAAATAGTTTACGTCTCCGCCGATACCTGCAAATTCGTTGCTAAACCGCACATAATAGCCTCGGCTTGGCTCAATGCGGTTGTCGCGTCTGTCATAGAACAACTCTTGTCCCACAGACGATGTCGTCGCCTTGCCTTCTTGCTCTTTAATGAAGGTCGATGCGCCCACATTCACCTTGCTAATGGTCACTTGTTTTAGACCATAACTCACGCTTTGGGTGAGATATTCTGAGATGGGGAAGCCAAACGTCAATCCACCACCCGTCCGCTGCTCATCATATGAACTCGCTTCTTGGAAATCGGTGGTGGCATTGAACAGGTTAATTCCCGCCGAAACCTTGCGCCCTAGGAAGTATGGCTCTGTATACCCAACATCAAACTGACGCCGACGACCAGATAAGGTTGCAGACACCCGCACATCTTGCCCGCGCCCAAGGAAGTTGCGTTCCCGCAAGCGTACATCCCCCAAAATGGATTCTGAAGACGAGAATCCTGCCCCGAATGACAATTCCCCTGTTGACTGCTCCAGCACATTCACATCAATAATCGTTTTATCGGGCGCACTGCCCTGATTCACCTTCACATCGCTTTTCTCAAAGAACCCAAGGTTTTTCAAGTTCCGCTCTGATTCTTGTAGGCGAGACGTGTTAAAGGCATCCCCCTCAACCAGTTTAAATTCGCGGCGAATAACACGGTCTTCCGTCCGCACGTTGCCCGCAATGTTAATCCGCTCAACATACACTTTTGGGGCTTCTTTAATACGGAATGTCAGATCGACAATCGCGTTGCCGTCTTCGGTTTTCGCGCCTTCACGACGCTGAATGTCAGGGCGCACATCCACAAACGCATAGCCTCTGTTGCCAAGCTGCTCTGTTAAAGAGTCAACAATGCCCTGCACCCGTTTCATGTTGAAGGTGTCATCCGTCTGCACTGTCAGAAATTCAACAAAATCTGCCGCATTGACGTTTTTCATGGCGGACACAATATCCACTTTGCCCAACGAATATTGCACGCCTTCATCCACTTTAAAGGTAATGAAGAAGCCCGATTTATCAGGGGATAATTCTGCCACGCGTGACACAACCTTAAAATCTAAAAAGCCGTTCTCCAAATAATGCTGGCGCAAGAGCTCTTCATCATATGCCATGCGGTCTTGGTCAAACGTATCATCACTCGTTAATAATCGATACCACGCGCTTTCCTTGGTGCGAATAACCGCCCGCAATGAGCTATCATCAAACGCGCCGTTGTTCACAAAGCTGATACGTTTCACAAAGGTTTTTTCGCCCTCGGTGATTTCATAAATCAAGTTCACGCGATTTTGTTCAAGCTGCACAATTTTTGGCTCGATTTCCGCTGCAAACCGCCCACTCCGTAAGTATAAGTCTTGCAAGCGTTGCGTGTCTTCCTGCACCTTGCTGCGGGTGTACACAGCACGCGGACGCAACTGCATCTCTGCTTTTAACGCATCATCCTTATAGGCTTTGTTCCCCTCAAAAGTAATAGCGTTCACCAGTGGGTTTTCTTCAACCTTCACCACCACAATGCCATTTTGCTGTACAACGCTCACATCTGCAAACAGCCCTGTACGAAACAATCCTTTTGTGGTGCTATCCAGTTTTTCCTGTGTAAGGACTTGTCCCTCAGCAAGAGGAATGTAGCTCCGCACCGTGTCGGCATCAATCCGCTGATTGCCCTCAACCCGAATTCCCTGCAACCGTTGTTCAAAAGCCGTGCTTCTCACAAGGGTTGGCGCATCTGCCGTAGGCTTCTGCTTTGCCTGTGCAGAAGCAGTGGTTGTTCCCGCAATACACAGCGCGAAAAGACCAAGGGATTTAAGGAAGCGCATGGAAAGTATCTCTTTTGTTATATTTTTTTATATACTATCTTTCGCCATAGTACATAACAAAACCGATTGCAAGCGCCACTATCCGTAATTTCCGCATCATTTTTATTTGTGTTTCTGCCGTGCAACGATTATGTACGGCAGTACGCAGGCAACACACGGCAACCCTGCATAATAAAGTCTATTTCTCTGGACCCCTGCCTACGCAGGGGATTCGCGCTTAGTATGCAAAAACAGGTCGAATCCCCTGCGTAGGCAGGGGTCCAGTCTTGGTGCAGCCTTTTACTACTATCAGGTCTCTATGCAAAATCACCCCTCTCTAAACGTCGCTATTTTGGGCGCAAGCGGCTACACAGGTATTGAATTAGTGCGCCTGTTGCTCAATCACCCTGCCGTGCATATCAAAGCCCTATCGGCTGATAAGCAAGCAGGGAAACACTTACACGCCATTTTCCCGAATGTGACGGGCTTCCCCCTCCCCCTCCTGCAAAAAATTGAAGACATTGATTTTAGCGCAATCGACGTGGTGTTTTGTTGTCTGCCCCACGCCGCTAGCCAACAGGTGATTAAAACCCTCCCGCAAAGCCTCGTGGTGATTGACCTTTCCGCCGATTTCCGCCTGTTCGACATTCCTGTTTATGAAAAGTGGTATGGCACACACCATGCCCCCGAATTACAGGAAAACGCTGTGTATGGGCTTACCGAATGGTATCGGGATGCCGTGAAAAACGCACGGCTCATCGCCAATCCGGGGTGCTACCCCACCACGTCGCTCTTGGCACTCCTGCCCTTGCTAGAGCAACAACTTATTGACCCTAATAACATTATTATTGACGCAAAATCAGGGGTTAGCGGCGCAGGGCGCAGCCTCAAAGAAGGCAACCTTGCCTGTGAAGTGATGGATGGGATTCACGCCTATGGCATCGGCGCACACAGACACCTGCCCGAAATTGAGCAAGGATGCAGTTGGGCAGCAGGGCAACCCGTCTCCCTCACCTTCACGCCCCATCTGATGCCGATGAACAGGGGCATTCTTGCCACCATTTACACCCAAGGACTCAAAGGTATTACCGTCGGACACGCCTACAACGCCTTGCTGCAAGCCTATCAAGCCGAGCCATTCGTGCAAGTCCTCCAAATGGGCACGTCAGCCGCGACACGCTTTGTGCGTGGCTCAAATAGCTGTCATATTTCCGTGCATCAGGGCTGCCGCGCAGGGCAAATCATCATCGTTGCCGCGCTGGATAATCTGCTGAAGGGCGCAAGCGGTCAAGCCGTGCAAAACATGAACGTCCGCTTCGGCTTTGCGGAGGATATGGGGCTGGCGCGGGTGGGCGTGTTTCCATAACTGCCAGTAGAAATTTTTACTGCGCATACAAAGAAAAAAACTCGTTACTCGCCTTATCAATCAACGCGTATACTCTTTTGTGCTGAATTCCGCCCCATCACGCGTGAGATTCACTTCCACATAGCCAAACGATCGCTGTTCTATCTTGGTAATCAGCCCTTCAAGAGAGTGGATCGCCCCATTAATTATTTCCTCAGAATTCTGATTGCCCTCTGGCATTTTATGCAGCATCTCAAGGAAAGCATACATTTTTATTTCAATATTATTCAGCGTGACTTGCGCATTCAAAGACTCTTGGTGAAGTTGCTGAAAATTCAACGCTAACGCCTGCTGCTGCCGCAAAAAATAGTCGTTAAGCTGCGCCAAAGCGGTTTTCGCCTCACCCCCAGAGACAATCGCGTAAAAGTCATCCGTTTTACCTTCATAGCACAAAATAATTGCCTGCCCCAAAACAGGCGGTAGTGCTTTAAGCAACAACTCCCATGCCTTACGATCTCCCATCCCCTTTAAAGAAGTACGAATATCATTGAGGGCATCCAGAACTGTTATTTTGCCGCGCTCCCACACAATATTCTTTTGTAATTCACACAATTCTTTCAGCGACTTCTCAACAGCTTGATAGCGCTGTATCGCGACTTCACTCTGCTGCATTGCTTCTTCTGCACTGATTTCCCCATTACAATATGCTGTAATGCGTGTCATTTGCACCTTATCAGGATTGTAAAGCGTCAAGGCGCTCGCTGTTGCTACAATCGGCGCCGTTTTGGGTGGGGATTTTTTCAATCGTGGAATAAAAGTCTGCTTGCCCTTAATTGCTGCCTGTGATGCCACAGGCGCAGCAAAATCAAGCCGTGCCACAGCCCCTATTGACTGCCGCAACAGCTCCAAAAACCGCTGTTCGTTCCTTAGCGAAACGACAACCTCTGCTTTGGCAAAAACAACCGCATCGGCAAAATTCTCCACTGTTTGACAGAGCTTTTTCGCTTGTGCAGAGGCGACTACCCGTCGTTCCTGCTCTACAAATTGCCGCTCTTGCTCTATCAGCACATGCCGCAGTTGCTGCGTTGCGCGACAATATGTGGCATCAAGACGTGCGAGGGAAGCATTCACTATAAAAACCATTCTTTATCTGTAGAATATCATTAAAATATTCGCATATCAAGGCATTTAGCGTTGTGTGCAAAGTTTTAGATATACCGTTAAAAAGGAAGATACCTGCATTACCTAAGATGTTTCGCTTGTATTTTGCATGCAGCTTCTTATTATTGTGCGACCATGTCACAAAAAATCCTCATTCTTGATTTCGGTTCTCAAGTCACCAAGCTCATCGCGCGGCGTGTGCGCGAGGCAAATGTGTATTGCGAGATTTTCCCCTATAATGTCGCCCCTGAAAAAATCAACAATTTCAACCCGCAAGGCATTATTCTCTCTGGCGGGCCTGCCTCTGTCACCACCGCAAAAAGCCCCCGTGCGCCTGAGATTGTCTTTGATTTAGGCGTTCCCCTGCTAGGCATTTGCTATGGACAGCAAACGCTGTGCGCGCAACTCGGCGGCGTAGTTGAGAGCAGCCATACCAGCGAAACAGGCAACAATTTTGCCCGTGAATTTGGGCGTGCTGACATACAAATTACCACTCAAAGCCCCCTCTTCCCTGCCTCTTGGCAGCAAAGCACTACCCACCCTGTGTGGATGAGTCATGGTGATGCGGTAACAAAACTCCCTCAAGGGTTTGCCACCATTGCCACCAGCCAAGGCGCACCGTTTGCCGCCATCGCTGATGAAAAACGGCGGTACTACGGCGTGCAGTTCCACCCCGAAGTGGTACATACGCCCGATGGCGCGGCACTCCTTTCGCAATTCGTCCATATAATCTGCGGCTGTGCGGGCGATTGGACAATGGCATCATTTTTAGAAACAGAGGTGGCTGCTATCCGTGAGAAAGTTGGTAGTTCCAAGGTTATCTGCGGACTTTCAGGTGGGGTTGATTCTTCCGTCACCGCCGTACTTCTCCACAAAGCGATTGGTGACCAACTCGTTTGCGTGTTTGTAGATACAGGACTCCTCCGCAAAAACGAGGCAACCCAAGTGGTTGACCTATTCAAAAACCACTACAATATCCCGCTGATTCACCTTGATGCAGGGGAATTATTCCTCAGCCGCCTTAAAGGCATCAGCGACCCCGAACAAAAACGCAAAATCATCGGTGCTACTTTCATCGAGTTGTTCGAGCAAGAGGCGGAGAAGATTAAGGCAAGTGATAACGCGCTGCAGCGGCTACAACAAGCAGCCGCAGAACAAACCAACGAACAACTTTTGATTCCTATTGGGAATGCTTCTGCATGGCTTATTGCACAGGCACAGCAAGCGGGATTGGATCTAACGGGCTATGCGCATGCCATTGATACCTATGCTATCCGCCATATTACAGAGCGGCAGGGGAGCGCAAAAACCGAAACAGATCGGGGGCAACTGCCCGTAACCACGGCGGATATTGATAGCATTCCGCAAATTCTCGCAAGCCCTGATACGGTTGTGTTTGGTAATAAAAATAATATCGGGCGGGAGGTTATCGCCTATCTCAAAAAGAATCCCGATGGCAGCACGCTCTATCTGGAAGAAGTCCGCAATGGGCGCAAAATCCTTGCTGCTCAAACAATGCGAAAGTACCCCGCGACGATTCATGATAGCTCAATACTGAACACCCTTCTTCACACACGTCCAAGCCGCCTTCGCGGGGATGAGAGTATAATAGCACAAAATCGCGAAAAAGCAAGTTGTATTGACGAACGCCCCACCTTCCTTGGGCAAGGCACGCTGTATCCCGATGTGATTGAGTCGGTCTCGTTTGATGGTAGTCCTAGCGTTACCATTAAATCGCATCACAATGTGGGCGGCTTACCAGAGCGGATGAACCTGAAACTGATTGAGCCATTGCGCGAGTTATTCAAAGATGAAGTGCGGGTGTTGGGGCGTGAATTGGGACTCCCCGATACGCTGGTAGGGCGGCATCCATTCCCTGGCCCTGGCTTGGCAATCCGTATTCCAGGCGAGATTACCCCTGAGAAAATCGCTATTTTGCAAGAGGCAGATGCGGTGTATATCGACGAAATCCGCCGTGCAGGGCTGTATGACACTATCTGGCAAGCATTCGCGGTACTACTGCCTGTCAAAACCGTGGGCGTGATGGGCGATGGCCGCACCTACGAGTATGTGTGCGCGCTTAGGGCGGTCACCAGCAGCGACGGCATGACGGCGGACTACTTCCCCTTCCCGCATGACTTCTTGGGGCGCGTTGCCACCCGCCTGATTAACGAGGTGCAGGGTATCAACCGCATTGTCTATGATATTACGAGTAAGCCCCCTGGGACAATTGAGTGGGAGTAGTGCCGATTACACAACATTATTATCAAGCACTAAGGCATATTATTTATTTGAGAGTGGATTCCCGCCTTCGCGGGAATGACAGATAAAGCTAGATAGTCATTCCCGCGAAAGCGGAAATCCACTCTTTTTGATGTTCGCTACTTGTAATTTATCTATCGGACAATACTTTTACTGTTTATTTTTAGTTTTCTCCGCCTGCTCCCCATAAAACTTTGCAGCGCCCTCATGGAGCGGAATGGCGGTAGTCCCCACCGCATTTTCAAACGAAATAATCTTGGCTTGCGGGTGTCCTTGTTTCAACAAGGTTTGGGTAGGATTGCTCCATAATGCCTTGGTAATACCATAAATTGTTTCAGGCGGCACGGTGCTGGACGCGATCCACAGTGCTTGCAACGCAACGGTTTGCGTTGCATCTATCCCTGCGTATGTGTCTTTGGGAATAGTGGCGGCTTGATAAAAGGCGTACTTTTCCGTGAGTTTTGCCAGCGTTTTTTCGTCAATAGATAACAACCGAACGGGAATACTCCGCGCTAATTCTTGCACCGCGGGCTGGGGATACCCGCCCACAACAACCATAGCGGCGATTTTTTGTGCAGGTTTTTGGGTGCTTAATCCCGCGATTGCTTTGTCAATTTTTCCATATGTAGCCTTGTAACTAGAGGGGGCGAGGCCACTTGCGCTTAAAACAAGCCTTGCAGTGGCGGCACTACCCGAGTTGAGTTCACCGATCGCAATCCGCTTGCCGCGCAAATCTTTTATACTCTTAATTTTGCTGTCTTTCGGCACGATGATATGCATCATGTCAAGGTAGAGCGTTGCGATAAGTCGGATGTCCTTCACCGCCGTTTTGCTGGTGAACGGGGGCTTCCCTGTAAAGGCTAGGGTTGCTAGATCCGCTTGTACGAGGGCTGATTCTATCTCGCCTTTTTTGAGGAGTTGCAGGTTGGCAACCGTGCCTTCGGTGGATTGTGCCACCGCAATAAGATTCGGGACACCGCAACTGCCGCCATCCCCGCACGCCCGCGCTCCAGGGGGACTACTCACCGCATTGGCAATCATGCCGCCAATGACAAAATAGGTGCCGCTGGTTGCGCCCGTGCCAATGCGAAAAAACTTCAAATCTTGCGCAGACGCGGCAGAGACGCTCAGAAAGAGCGTTACGAAAAAGAATAGCCAAGCGCGTATATTCATAGTCATTGCCTTGCTTTCATCGCTATATTGCCTGTTGCTCATACACCATGAAACCCCTGCTGCAAAGCGGTTTTGGGGTAGTGCCTGCATTTATATTGCCCCTAAAACAACGGCTGCTGCTTTCTCACTCGGGCTGATGCCGCCTTCGGGGTGGAGCATCGCCAAAGCACGATGGCAATCTTGTTGAAAAGCGTCGCGTGCGGCAGGCGTATCGAGGTAGTGCTGTACTGCGTTGGTGAGATTCTCCACCGTGCAGTTTTCTTGTAAATACTCTGGAAACACAGGCTTATCCAGCAGCAGATTGATTATACTAACGTATTTCACGCGTACTACTTTTTTCACAATCGCAGCCGTGAGCGCGTTCAGCCGATAACCAATCACCGTGGGGGTTTGGCACAACGCTAACTCAAGGCTTACCGTGCCACTCGCCGCAAGGGCGACTGTAGCGGTTTGGAGCGCAGCGTATTTCTCGGCAGGATCACTGGTGATATGCAAGGGGAGCGTGCTGTGTTGGGTTAACTTTTTAAGAAGCGGCACAAGATGCGGGAGCGTTGGCAGCACTACTTGCAATCCTGCATAGCGTTTTACAAGGCGTTCTGCCGTTTCCAAGAAAACGGGCAGAAGCTTGGCAATCTCTCCCTTTCGGCTTCCTGCCAACAGAGCAAGGACATGGCAATAGGGCGAAATGTTATGGGTAGTGCGGAAGGTGTTTTGACTGAGTGGAGGAAGTTCTAGTTCCACCAATGGATGCCCGACAAAGGTAGTGCTTAATCCGTGTGGCGTGAAATACTGTGGCTCAAACGGCAGCAAGGTGAGCAGCTTATCGTAGAGTAGTGCTATTTTTGCAGCTCGTTTTGGCTTCCATGCCCACACACTCGGGGCGACGTAGTGAATCAGCACTACTTTTAACTTTCCATTATTTTTCAATGCTTTAATTTTTTTTGCGAGGCGGAAGGAAAATCCGGGGGAGTCGATGGTAATCACCACGTCTGGCTGGGTGGAAATCACGTGGTCAACCGCAGTTTGCAAGCGTTTCAGGATTTTTGGGATGTGGGGGAGAACTTCTGCGATTCCCATCACGCTTAAATCTTCCATCGGAAACAGCGAAGAGCCACCTATTTCCTGCATTTGCGTGCCAAAAACACCAGAGAACTGTAGGTGTTCAGTTGCATGCTGTTTTAGGGCTGTCATCAGCCGTGCGCCTAGGAGATCGCCCGATGCTTCCCCCGCAATAATCATAATTTTTTTTGTCATGCCCTGAAGATAGGCAGTTTTGCTTGGGTATGCAACTGATAATAATCGGCTGAGAGACAAGAAAACTGCGCCTTTCAGGTCATCCTGCAAAAAAATATTTTTGTGTGTGCTTTATGACGAAAAATTTTATTGTTATATATCAATATGATAAACAGCACTACCAAACACAAAAAATCGGCTGAGAGTAAGGAAAAGTGCGGGTTTCAAGCCATCCTGTGTTGCAAAAATTATTTTATGCATGGTGTGTGAGAAAATAATATTATTACATATCAATAGATTAGCGTGTTTTTATGTGCAGGTAAAATCGGCTAAGAACAAGGAAAAAGGCGGCTTTCAGGTCATCTTGCAGGGGGGGTTTTTGCGTTTTGGGTGTTTTTTGCTGCATGATACAACAGCATGTCATCCCCTTGAAAAAGGGGATCCACGTTTCACAAAATTAAAGAATGGATTCCCCTTTTCAGGGGAATGACACGCTCGTTTATATTTCAAATGTCTTGCGTTGATATAAGCCAGGACTTACGCAGCTGAGTGATTCACATCACAAGTCTGAGTGGATTATTCAACGCTGAATATACATAGTCATAGAGTAATTTTTCTTTTAGTTGATAGACGGTAGTTTTGAGGGCATATGCGGCGCGTTTAAGGATAACCCAAGCGA
>CANGXP010000048.1 GCA_947457935.1 Alphaproteobacteria bacterium
AATTATAAAACAACGCGCTACGCTTGACTATACCGCTCGCACCTCAAGATTTGCAAAAAAATTTGCGAGCGGTAAAGCCCGCGCGGCGCTTGAGCGAAACATCGCAACTTCTTCAGTTACGATGAGTATAGAACTGCGTAAGTCCTGTTGAGTATCCATCAAGCAATACAGCAAATATTTTATCATTAAGTTGCGATTCATCTTCACTCATAAAATATCCTTTCTAAATAATAAAAGCTAAGCCTTAAACACTCGGCTCTGCCGCAACTTTCTCTTTTTCTTTTTTCGCGGTGCCATAGACATACAGCGGCTCGGCCTTGCCTTCAACCACATCGCCACTGATGACAACCTCTTCTACATTTTTGAGGTCAGGCAGTTCGTACATGGAACTGAGCAAGATGCCTTCCATAATAGAACGTAAGCCCCGCGCGCCCGTCTTGCGTGTCACGGCACGTTTTGCAACGGCTTTCAACGCATCATCCGAGAATTTCAAGCCAATATTTTCCATATCAAACAAGCGTTGATATTGTTTCAACAACGCATTTTTAGGCTGGCTCAGAATCTCGATTAACGCATCTTCCGTTAAATCTTCCAGTGTCGCGATGACAGGCATACGACCAATAAACTCAGGAATAAGACCGAATTTCACCAAATCTTCTGGCTCAACGTCACGCAAAATCGCCCCTGTTGTACGGTCATCTGGTGCACGCACATCAGCCCCGAACCCAATGCCTGAGCCTTTACCCCGTGCTGCCACAATTTTTTCTAACCCCGCAAACGCCCCACCGCAAATAAACAAAATGTTGGTGGTATCAACTTGCAAAAATTCCTGTTGTGGATGCTTGCGTCCCCCTTGTGGCGGCACAGATGCAACTGTTCCTTCCATAATTTTCAAGAGAGCTTGCTGCACCCCTTCACCCGATACATCGCGGGTTATAGAGGGGTTATCAGACTTGCGAGAAATCTTGTCCACTTCATCAATGTAAACAATCCCCCGTTGTGCCCGCTCCACGTTATAATCAGCGGCTTGCAACAGTTTCAGGATAATGTTCTCCACATCTTCCCCCACATAGCCTGCCTCGGTCAATGTTGTGGCATCTGCCATTGTGAACGGCACATCAAGAATACGCGCTAATGTTTGCGCCAACAATGTTTTTCCGCACCCTGTAGGACCCGCTAACAAAATATTTGATTTTGCGAGTTCCACATCGCCCGTTTTATGTACTTGCGAAATACGTTTGTAATGGTTATGCACCGCAACCGCCATCACACGTTTTGCGTGCTTTTGCCCAATTACATAATCATCCAACACGGTAAGAATTTCACGCGGTGAGGGAATACCATCTTTTGTTTTCACCAACGATGACTTGTTTTCCTCGCGGATAATGTCCATGCACAACTCAACGCATTCATTACAAATGAACACGGTAGGCCCCGCAATAAGCTTACGCACTTCATGCTGGCTTTTGCCGCAGAAGGAACAATATAGCGTGTTTTTATCGCTGGTGGTGGCTTTACTCATAAAATTTAATACTCCAGAATACTCTTCTTATTTTTTATTTCTAGCAATCTAATGCTTAACGTTACGTTAGCAACAGTCCTATCACCATATTTTTTTTCTTGCCAGCCTAAAACTTTTCCGAAAACCACAGAAATATAGTTATTTCAATTTTAAATTCCCCATAGCCGAAAACGAGTGCAGCGGCGCGAAGTGTACCTCTTTGTACATGAGAGACGCTAAGGGAAGTTTGCAGGCATGGGGAATTTAAAATTGGGATGACTATAAAAGAAAACTCTACTGTTGCATTTTTTAACGGAACGATTAAAACAATACAACAACTAAGAATAATTCTCATTATCAGAAAGCCTTGTTATGAAAAAAATCTTCTTGTCTTTATCGCTTTTGGCACTTCTCAGCAACACCACACAAGCCGCAGAACAAAATCTCAACATTTATTCTGCTCGGCACTATTCCGTGGATAAAAATCTCTACGATACCTTCACCAAACAAACAGGCATTAAAGTCAACCTGATTGAAGGCGAGGGCAATGAATTGATGAAGCGTCTTGAATTGGAAGGCAAGAACAGCCCTGCTGACATTCTCCTCACTGTTGATGCGGGATTGTTGTGGAAAGCAGACCAACAAAAACTTTTCCAACCGATTACCTCAGACATTCTCAACAGCCGCATCCCTGAAGATGTCCGCGCGAAAGATGGTTCTTGGTATGCGTTTGCAAAACGGGCGCGGGTGATTATTTATGAGAAAACCAAAGGCAAGCCCGAAGGACTCGAGCGCTATGAAGACCTTGCAAAACCAGCGTACAAAGGCATGGTATGCGTGCGCACCTCTAACAATCTCTACAATCAATCTTTATTAACCACCATCATCAAAGCAGACGGCGAAACAGCCGCAACAGAGTGGGTTAAAGGATTTGTCGCAAACTTTGCCCGCACCCCGCAAGCAAACGATGTTGCGCAAATTAAAGGTGTCGCAGCGGGGGCGTGTCGTGTTGCCGTTGTAAACAGTTACTATGTCGGCAAGTTGATTGCATCGGGTGCAAAAGACCAACTTAAAACCGTTGAGAATATTGCAATTCTATTTCCCAACCAGAATGATCGCGGCACACACATTAACTATAGCGGTGCAGGTGTAACCAAGACCGCAAAAAACAAAGAGAATGCTGTAAAGTTTCTTGAGTTCCTTGCCAGTGATGAAGGGCAAAAACTCTATGCCTACAGCAATAGTGATTACCCCATCGTGCCTAGCGTTGCCATGCCGCCACAACTCAAAGCCTTTGGCACGTTTAAACAAGACATCCAACCTGCTGAAGTGCTCGGCAGCCTAAACCCTACAGCAATTAGAGTGATGGATGCTGGCGGTTGGAAGTAGCTTCCCGCTCCTACTTCCCTTGGGAAATAATACCAGCCCAAGAAAATTTCTGATATTTCGGCGAGCGAATTGAGGCGGAACGGAATTGGCTCAACGCCAATGACTGAGCGAGAAGTCAAAAAGCACTGCTTTTTGACTTGCAAGCCAATAAAGTCTTACTTTCTGCAAGCCTGAAAGGCACAGCAGAAAGTTTAGACTGCATTGGAAAATGTGGCGCAGCCAAATAGCAGGAATTTAATGGGCTTGGTATAACGCGCTCTAGAAACCTAGGGCGCGTTTTTTGTTGCTGTTAATTTCTGCAACACCACCACCATCCCCAAACTGATGACAACCATCACCAGCGCAGGCAACGCCGCCTCATCCAGCCTTTCATCCGCCGCTAATGCGTGTACTTTCACAGCTAATGTATCAAAATTAAAGGGACGCAACAGCAGGGTTGCAGGCAACTCTTTTAACGCATCCACAAAAACCAAAATCATTGCAACCGCAATATCTTTGCGCAAAAGGGGCAGTTGTATTGCCCATAACACTCGCCGTCTTGAAGCACCCAGTGTGCGTGCCGCCTCCTCTAAAGCAGGTTTGATTTTTTGCAATCCTGCTTGCATTGTCTGGCTGGATAACGACAAAAACCGCACCGTATAGGCATAAAGTAGTGCAATACCGCTTGCATATAGCCACCCATAAAAGGAGGTTGCCGCTAATTTTGTCACCACCAACAAAATCCCCAAACCAATCACCGCACCGGGGATAGCATAGCCCACACTCGCAAATCGAATCACAAAAGATAAAGCAGGATGCGGATGCACCCGTTGCGTTATGCCCAAAACTAAAGCAAAGAAAACACTCACCAACGCTGCCACACTCGCCACCAGCACACTATTTTTTACAAACGGCATGACGGCTAACACCGATTCACGCGATGCACTCTCCCACACTTGTTGCGCTAAAATGACGCACGGCAACAGAAATCCTAACACCACAGGCAACCCACACAAAAGCATCGCGCCCGCCGCTTTTACTCCATGCAACGGCAGAAGGCGCAATGGTTTTGGCACTGTCCCACTTGCATAAAAGTGCTGTTTTTGTCGTGCTTTTTCTTCCAAGAAAACCAGCACGATAACAAAACTAAGCAACAAACACGCAAGCCGCGCCGCCATTTCAGGAGAATTTTGCCCAAACCAACTCCGATAAATCGTCGTCGTGAACGTCTCCACCCCCAAATACGATACCGTGCCAAAATCCGCCAATGTCTCCATTAACACGAGGGCAAGCCCTACCATAATTGCGGGACGCGCCAACGGTAAGCTCAATCGCCAAAATATGCTCATGCCTCCATGCCCCAAACTTTGCGCCGTTTCAAGCACCGTTGCTGATTGTTTTTGGAAGGCAGCCGCCGCCAGTAAATAAATGTACGGATAAAACGCCACGCCCAAAATCCCCATTGCGCCATAAACAGAGTGAATTTGCGGGGCAGCACTCCCCAGCCCCTGCAAAAAAGTCGCGGTTGTGTTGCTCACATCCAAAAAATCACTATAGGTATAGGCAAGCAAATACGCGGGCATTGCCAGCGGTAGCACCAGCATTGCCTCCAATATCTTCTTGCCTTTAAATGCTGTCATGCTCACCAGCCATGCCGTTGATGTGCCCAACAGCACGGCAATCGCACCACTTCCCCCCATCAATAGCAACGATGTTTGGGTTGCGCTTGTCAACACGGGCAAAGGCAGCACCGCCGTGCTGGGTTGTAAGCCCTGCAATATCACCATGAACAACGGCAATGCCAGCAGCAACCCCGCTAAAATTACGCCTATCAGCACAAAAGGATATTTCACGGCTCTAATGCCATCTGTCTATAGCGTCCAAAGTCCAGCTTTTTCTCGCAACACAACACGGCGGGCGTGTCAAAATGCGCCACCCGCCCTTTTTCCAGCACCATAATTTTGTCTGCTAACAATAAAGCCTCTTGCGGGTCGTGGGTAACCATCAAAACAGTAGTACCTGCTTGCCGCAACAACTGCATTGTTTGCTCCCGCAATTCTTTGCGTAAGGTTGCATCTAAGCCCGAAAAAGGTTCATCCAGCAGCAGTAGCCGCGGATGCGTCGCCAGTGCCCGTGCCAAGGCAACGCGCTGTTGCTGCCCCCCTGATAATTGATGGGGATAGTGCGCGGCAAAATCTTGCAACCCCACATGCGCGAGCCAATTTCGCGCCGTTTCCTTATCCCGCTGTTGCATCCCGAACAGAATATTTTTCAGCACCGTTAAATGTGGGAAAAGCGCGTAGTCCTGAAAAACTAAAGAAATACCGCGTTTGTGGGTAGGAACGTGTAGAGATGTTGACGATAACACCGCCCCCTCTAGTGTTAGAGCCCCTGCAGATATCTTCTCAAGCCCCGCAATTACCCGCAATAACGTTGTTTTCCCCCCACCAGATGCCCCGACAATGCAAATAAACGCGCCTTTTTCCACCACAAACGACACATCGGCAAGAATGGTCGTTTTAGAGTGAGCAAAGGCGACGTGTTGGAGATCTAAAAAGTTCATCAGGTTCTACAGTTGATAATTATTCTCAACTGTAGACTAACAGCAAAAAATACTGCCCACAAGAGTAATCAACTGTTGAATACAAAGCTTGCAACCTATACTTGTATACTCTCATACTTTAGCAAGTTTGTAAAGGGGGGAGGAGAAAAAAAATCACCCTCCCCACAAACAATATCTAAGAATCTACTCAAAATCTCGCTAGACCGCTAGCGAAAATGCGGCTTTTCCGAGAACCGTCGCGCAGTGTATTCTTCATACATGAGCAACGGAAGCGCAGGGAAGCAGCATTTGCAGCAAGGTATAGTAGAGATAGTGAATAGGTTCTAGGCGGCTTTACTCAGTCCCGCTGAATAATTCAGCGACGCAAATTCCCAGTTCACCAAATTCGCAAGGAATGCGGCAACAAAATCAGGGCGGCGGTTTTGATAATCCAAATAATACGCGTGCTCCCATACATCACAGGTGAGCAACGGCACTTGCCCTTGTGTCAGCGGTGTGGCAGCGTTGCTTGTTTTGGTGATTTTAAGCTGACCGTTTTCTAAAACCAACCAAGCCCAGCCACTTCCAAATTGCGTTACAGCGGCTTGCGTAAATTCTTGTTTAAACGCGTCAATACTCCCAAACGCTTTTACAAGCGCATCGGCAAGTGCGCCAGTAGGATTGCCGCCACCATTCGGGGATAAGCAATGCCAGAAAAATGTGTGATTCCACACTTGCGCTGCATTATTAAAAATACCTTGTTTTGCGTTGTCGTTCACGCTTGCATGAATAATTTCCTCTAACGATTTTGTCGCAAGCGGTGTGTCTTTGATGAGATCATTCAGCACTTCAACATAACGGCGATGATGCTTACCGTGATGAATATCCAATGTTTGTGCAGAAATATGCGGCTCAAGTGCCGTGTTTGCGTAAGGTAGGTCAGGAAGAGAGATTGTCATAAAAATCCTTGATTATGTTATTGTTGAGAAAAAGGAGAGGGTTGGTGTTGCCCCGCATTAAGGCACAACAATCGTGAATTGAAAGAAACGTAACTATTGCCGTTTTGCTCTTCGTTAGCAAGTCGTCCCACAACCTTGCAACTGTTAATAGCACGCCGCACATTGTCAATGAACGGTGTGTTCGATTGAGCCGTGGTGCTGCTAAAAATTTGCACAAGCACCACAGTCCACACAACGACTATCGCAGAGAGCATAAAATAACGAGAGGGTTTATGGGGGGAATGGGAGGAAGGCATTATTGCTCCCCAATCCAGCTAGGGCCACAATCAACATTGGCGTCTAAGCGGTGCACACCGTAAAAATCTTCTTGGACACGCCCAATAATGCCACAGTTATTCAAGGCTTTTTGCACTTCAAAATAAATATCTTGTGATTCAGCGGGCTGGGGCTTTAGCGTATACAAGCCCAACAGCGTCCATACACCAACACCTAAAACGACCAACAGGACTCTATCAATCCATGGCATGTTATGCCCCACATACCTTTTAGGCTTATTAAATTCTGCCTTTGAAGCTTAGAATATAGGAATGTCTTGTGAACGAGTCAAGATTTTACACAGAGTATTTTTTTAAATTTTTAATGTATTGATATATAACGATAAAAATATATTGCAGCGCACCATAAAATTTATAAAAGTATTTGTTAATCAACTATATGCGTTATGCTGCACCTGCGTTCTATAATAAAAACGCTGTCGCCATCCCCAAAAACGCTAAAAACCCAACAACATCGGTGACGGTTGTCAGAAAAATAACGGAGGCAATCGCGGGATCTGCGCCCATTCTTCGCAATGCTAAGGGGATGATTGTACCCGCTAAACTTGCCGCCAGCAAGTTCACAATCATCGCCACCGCAAGAACAAAAGAAATCCATGCATCGTGATACCAAAACCATGAAACAATGCCCGCTACTGCTGCGAACATCAATCCATTCAACAGCCCAATAACCCCTTCTTTAAACAGCACTTTTTTTGCCATGCCCTTACTAATTTGCCGCATCGCAAGCGCACGCACCACCACCGTCACTGTCTGTGTGCCTGCATTTCCGCCCATCGACGCCACAATCGGCATAAGCACCGCCAGCACCACAATTTTTTCAATACTTTCATCAAATAACGAAATGACCCATGAGGCAAGAACCGCCGTGAACAAATTGACAAACAACCACCAAAACCGCGCTTTTATCTCCGCAAAAGTGGCACGATAAAAATCTTCTTGCCCTGAAACCCCTGCTAATTTTAAGATGTCTTCCCCTGCTTCTTCTTGAATAACCTGCACCACGTCATCAACGGTGATAACCCCCACCAAATCGCCGTTTTCACTCACCACCGCAGCCGAAACAAGGCTATATTTGCGGAATAAAAACGCCACTTCCTCTTGGTCCATCTGCAATGGGATTTTGCGGAAATCGGTGAGCATCACTGCTTTTAATTCGGCAGGGCGGCGTGTGCGTAACAACCGCGACAACGGAATAGTGCCAATAGGCTTATGTTTCGCATCGAGAACAAAAATCTCGTAAAAATCGTCAGGAAGATCCGTTGTTCCCCTCAAAAAATCAATGGTCTGCCCCACGTTCCAATGGGAAGGCACAGCAACCAACTCCCGCTGCATCAAGCGTCCTGCTGAACTCTCGGGGTAGTTCAGCGTTTGCTGGAGAATAATTCTTTCTTCTGTGGGAATCGCCGCAAGCAGTGTTTGTTGGTCTTCTTCGTCCAATTCATCAATAAATTCAACCGCATCATCGGTATCAAGCTCGGCAACCGCACTCGCAAGTTTCTCCACGCCCAATTCATGCAACGCCTCTTCTCGCAGCATTTCATCGCAATACGATAATACTGCCGACAGCATCTCCGCATGAAGCGCACGCAACAGCGTACCCCGTTGTTGTACAGGCAATTCCCTCAGGAAATCCGCGGCATCGGCAGGGTGGAGGGTTGCAACAATTTTACGAATCGTCTCAATATCGTCTTGTTCAACGGCAGCTATAAAATCAGAAAGAAAAACAGGGGCAGCACCCGCAGCATTGCTCGCGGATAATAAGCCTTCCCCCTCTTTTTCCTCTAATAACTCACCCAACTTGTGCTCCCAGTAGCTCTGCACCGCGCACTTGAGCATCAACCACAGCCAGAGCCGACATATTTACAATCCCCCGTGCTGTTACGGATGGTGTTAAAATATGTGCGGGCAACGCCGCGCCCAGCAAAATCGGGCCAATAGACAAGCCTTCCGCCAATATCCGCACCATGTTAAACGCAATGTTCGATGCATCCAAGGTGGGCATAACCAACAAGTTCGCTTCGCCTTGCAGCAAAGACTCAGGGAATAAGCGATTGCGCGTATTTTCATTCAACGCTGCATCCGCCTGCATTTCCCCCTCAACTTCCAAATGAGGGGCACGTTCGCGAATATATGACAACGCAAGCTGCATTTTTTTCGCTGAGAATGTCTCAAAACTGCCAAAATTCGAGTGAGATAACAACGCCACTTTTGGCTCAATCCCAAAACGACGCACCTGCTCCGCGGCAAGCAGGGTTGTTTCTGCAATATTTTCTGCACTTGGCTCAGGATTAACGTAGGTATCGCACATAAAATACGTGCCCTTGTTCAACAACAGGGCGTTCATTGCCGCAAATTTATGTGCAGAAGGGCTTAAACCAATGATGTCGCCGATATGCTGCAGATGACGGTGGTATCGTCCCACTGTCCCACATAATAGGGTGTCTGCCTGCCCACTTTTCACCATCAAAGACGCAAGCACTGTGGGGCGAGTGCGTACCATTGCCGCGGCATCATCGGGAGAAATGCCTTTGCGCGCCATCAACGAATGATACAATTTCGCATGTTCTGCAAAATGAGGATTCTTTGTAATGCTAATAGCCTCGTAATCCTCACCCTGCTTGAGTCTCAGCCCCAATTCTTCTAATCGTTGTGCGATAATTTGCGGATTTCCAATCAGAATAGGCTTCGCTAATTCCTCGTCACGAATGATTTGTGCGGCTCTCAGGACTCTTTCTTCTTCGCCTTCTGCAAACACAATAGTTTTAGGATTATTCCGCGCTTGGTCAAACACAGGGCGCATGACAAGCCCCGATTTGAACACAAATTGTTCTAATTTCATGCGGTAGGCATCAAAATCAGCGATGGGGCGGGTTGCAACACCGCTCTCCATCGCCGCTTTTGCAACAGCAGGCGCAAGTTCAACAATCAAGCGGGGATCAAAGGGTTTTGGAATAAGGTAGGTATCGCCAAAAATAAGGTGTTCGTTGCTGCCATATGCTTTGGCAACAACTTCAGAGGGTTCCGCCATCGCTAAATCCGCAAGAGCCTTAACACACGCCACTTTCATGGCCTCGTTAATGGTAGTTGCGCCAACGTCTAACGCGCCCCGAAAAATATACGGGAAGCATAACACGTTATTGACTTGATTCGGAAAATCGGAACGCCCTGTTGCAATAATCGCATCGGGACGCACTGCTTTTACCTCATCAGGCATAATTTCAGGGGTGGGGTTCGCAAGCGCCATGATGATGGGTTTATCCGCCATTTTCATCACAGATTCTGCTTTTAAAACGCGGGGCGCACTGAGTCCTAAGAAAATATCAGCATCCGCGATTGCATCATCTAAGGTGCGTGCATTCGTCTCTTTTGCATACTTTGCTTTGCGAGCGTCCATCAATTCGGTACGCCCCTTGTAAACTACGCCTTTGAGGTCGGTTACGGTAATATTCTCAATCGGCAATCCTAGTGACACTAACAAGTCAAGACAGGCTATTGCTGCGGCTCCTGCACCAGATGTAACCAGCTTAACATCTTTGAAGTTTTTTCCTACAACACGCAAGGCGTTAAGAATAGCGGCACTTACAATAATAGCGGTTCCATGTTGATCATCATGAAACACAGGAATTCCCATGCGTGCGCGCAGCTTTTCTTCAACTTCAAAACACTCTGGTGCTTTGATGTCTTCTAAATTTATGCCGCCAAATGTTGGTTCCAGACTCGCAATAATATCAACGAGTTTGTCAGGATCATTCTCACTTATTTCAATGTCAAAAACATTGATTCCCGCAAATTTCTTAAAGAGTACAGCTTTTCCTTCCATTACGGGCTTTGAGGCCAGCGCGCCGATTGCGCCCAACCCCAACACTGCTGTGCCGTTAGTAATTACGGCAACGAGGTTGCTACGATTCGTAAGAGTATCAACCTCTTGCGGGTTTTCCACAATCGCTTCACACGCGAAAGCAACCCCCGGAGAATAGGCAAGCGCTAAATCACGCTGTGTTGCCAACGTTTTACTGGGAATAACTTCCAATTTCCCGGGTGTTGGATAGCGGTGATAATCTAAAGCAGCATTTTTAAAGGTATCAGAAGAAGACATACTATATACTCGAAAAACAAACAAAACAGCGTCTCTTACCTATACACTTCTGCTGAAAAATGCAAAATAATTACGCGTAATGCTGTAAAAAAAGTTCTTTTTAAAAACACAGGACTTACGCAGTTCTATACTCATCGTAACTGAAGAAGTTGCGATGTTTCGCTCAAGCGCCGCGCGGGCTTTACCGCTCGCAAATTTTTTTGCAAATCTTGAGGTGCGAGCGGTATAGTCAAGCGTAGCGCGTTGTTTTATAATTG
>CANGXP010000049.1 GCA_947457935.1 Alphaproteobacteria bacterium
GCTTGGGTTATCCTTAAACGCGCCGCATATGCCCTCAAAACTACCGTCTATCAACTAAAAGAAAAATTACTCTATGACTATGTATATTCAGCGTTGAATAATCCACTCAGACTTGTGATGTGAATCACTCAGCTGCGTAAGTCCTGTTTTCCATAGTATTCTCAACTTTTCTGATCTTTAAAATCATATTATAGTACAAAACGCACTCTATATCAACAAATAAACATAAAATTATTTATTTGCCCTGCTGTGATCCATAATACGCCCACACCCGTATAAGAAGTATTAAAATAGGAAAATAGTATGGCATTCACCCAAGAAACAAATTCCTCGGCTGGCACGAAGTCTTTCGTAAGGCACGCCATGCAAGAAAATCTTCTCTCCAAAGAAGATGAATACGCACTTATTGATCGCTGGCAAACACTGCAAGATGCGAAAGCATTAGAACGCCTTATTAATGCGCATTCAAGATTGGTTGTAAGCATCGTGCAGAAATTCCGCCCGTATGGTTTGCCGCTTAGCGACCTTATTCAAGAGGGACACATTGGTTTATTGCAAGCAGCCAACCGCTTTGAAACAGACAAAGACGTACGCTTTTCCACATATGCAACATGGTGGATTAAAGCCTGTTGCCAAGATTTTGTATTGCGGAATTGGTCTATTGTGCGCACAGGCACAACAGCCGCGCACAAAAGTTTATTTTTTAATTTACGGCGGTTACGCGGGCAGATTGAAGAAAAAACCAGCGAGAGCCTCAACCAAGCAGGGCGCGTGAAAATTGCGGAAACCCTACAAGTTAAAGTAAAAGACGTGGAAGAAATGGAGGTGCGCCTTGCAGCCGCTGACCAATCGCTCAATGCTATTTGTCACACTGATTCAGATGATGCGTGGCAGGATTTCTTGGTCGATACCCGCCCTACTCCTGAAGAAGCCGCAATAACACTTAACACCGAAAAACAAGAACGGCGCTGGTTGAAACAAGCCCTCAACGCACTTCCTTTACGAGAACGGCAGATTATTCTTGCGCGTAAACTCAGCAACACCGCCGTGACTTTAGAAGATTTGGGGGCAAAGCTCGGCATTAGCAAAGAACGGGTGCGGCAACTTGAAGCCCGTGCGTTAGAGCGGATGAAAGTCGTTTTGCTGAAGGTGGCGGCACAATAAAAGATTATGTCCGCCGCAACCACCCGCCCTTAAAATGGCTTGGCTCGGCTCTGTTTTCCTCTGCCACAAACTAACTGATAGCTAAAGAGTTATGTGACGAAAAAAACACCCCTTGCAGAAGCTTGGAGTGTTTTTAGTTAGTTATTGGGGAGGTTTTTACCAGCCGCACATCGTTTTAGCATAGTCGCTCGCCTGTTTTGAGCAAATGCTATATGCGGCATCTTTGATATCTCGGTAGATATCATACGATGCATCTTGCAATGCATCGGCATCTATAACCTTGGCTTCGAGACACTCAAAATGCTTCTGAAAAACGCGTTCACAGGGCTCGTAGTAAAAAACCCCTTCGAACAACAATCCATAGCAATATTTTTTACGTTTAAAAAACCAAAGGAAACGCTCTTCCACTCTTGCTTGTGCGTACTGCCCAACAGGAAATTCCTGTCTTACCCAAATGCGCCCTCCATTATCATAGACTTTAAAGCAAAGATCAGAAAATTCACGAGCTTTGTATCGATCTGCAATAACAAGCATATATGCTAATCTATCGTAAGACGTGATCTTGACGAAAGTAGTAGCCCGAACAAAGCCATGTTCATCAATAAGAAGCCCTTCTCGATGTTCTTCTCCTGCCCTCATTTCCCAACCTTGCGGAAGGTTGACGGAATAAAAAAGATGGTCTTCTGATTCTTCCAATTTCTGAACACCCCATTTTTCTAAGGTTGTCCAGTCGCCGTCTTTCGGCAATTTTTGTGCTTGCAGAAAACGTCGATTAGCAGATGCTTCACCTCGTTCCACATCGCCTTCATTGTACCCTAAATACATGATTTGAACCTCGATAACGATCGTTTACAAGGTTATAAGTGCAAAATAATAAACACTATAACTAAATATCTTGTAATATATATATATATATTAGTAAAGAATTTTATTATATCGGAGGAATATGCACTGTGATATTGTCATTTCATCACTCGCCGCAACCAGCCACCCTTAAAATGGCTTGGCTCGGCTCTGTTTTCCTCTGCGACAAACTCGGAATGGGTGTGCAAAAATTCTTGCACTGCGGCGAGTGGATTATCTGTTTGCCAACGGACTTTGCCGCGGGGTGTGTCAAACATTTCTGCAAAGCAGGTGTCTGCCACCAGCATATAACTGCCCTGCGAGACAAACGGGGCATAGAGTTCTAGCTCTGCCAGCACATGTGCTTTGCTGTGAGATGCATCTAAAATTACGAGGGTGGTTTTGAGATCGAGCTTCCGCGAGACATCTAAACCTATGCCGTTTTTGTCATTCCCGTGCAAACGGGAGTCCACTTTTAAAGTAGAAAAACGTGGTTCCCCTCTTTCGAGGGGATGACACTCGGAGACATCGTTTTGCGTACGTCTTATGGGAGATATGCCACCAAGAGATTGCTGCACCCTTGCCCCTGTTTCAGCGTCTATAGAACTACCTTCAATAACCTGAATGCGCTTTGCCAGTGCAGGGTAGGCAGCGAGATTGGGATAGAGTTCTGCACGGGGTTTGTGCTCTATGCCGATAATCTGCCCCTGCCCCAACGCTTCGCACAACGTGGCATAAAATAACAGAGATCCACCATAGGCGACCCCTGTTTCAATAATCACGTCAGGCTTGAGCTGCGTGATGCACTCTTGGAGGCGGATCATATCGTGCGGCAGTTGGATAATTGGCACGCCCAACCATGAAAAGCTATAGTGATGTTTTTCTTGCCACGCACTTTTTGTCCAGAGTGAAGACAGCAAGGCGAAGGACTCAGGCGAGTAGAGGGAATTGTTATCGAAAGTATGGTTCATAGAGATGCGTCAAGCACGTAATACAAGGCATAATAAATTTCTAAAAATTCTGGACACCAGCTTTCGCTGGTAATTCGCACCACAGGCAGTCGTTGCGGCAGTGGCGAATCACCAGCGAAAGCTGGTGTCCAGTTACTTGATTTACAAGGCATTCCTTTAGAAATTTAAGCGAATTGGTATAACGAGACCTCTACCCCCAATGCCTAAACCCTCTCCCCTAAATTCTATGTTGTCCACCATTAATATTGAACGTCGCCCCTGTAATAAACCCTGCCTCATCGGCAATCAGGAACAGAATAGTACGCGCAATTTCATTCACTTCGCCTAAGCGTCCCACGGGGATTTTATCAACGATGGTCTTCAACACAGCCGCATCAATCGCGCCCACCATTTCGGTGTTAATATACCCCGGTGCCACCGCATTCACCGTCACGTTTTTCTTCGCGCCTTCAAGGGCGAGCGCACGGGTAAAGCCCAGCATCCCTGCCTTAGCAGCGGCATAATTCACTTGCCCGAATTGCCCTGCTTGACCATTCACCGAGCTAACGTTCACAATCCGCCCAAAGCCCTTATCGCGCATTTTCGGGAAAATCACGCGGCACAAGTTGAAGCAAGAACGGAGGTTGGTATCCAGCACCGAATCCCAATCAGCTTCTGTCATTTTGTGGAACGCGCCATCACGGGTGATCCCCGCATTGTTGACAAGAATATCCACAGGGCGACCAAATTTTTCTTCGATTTTGGCAATGCCTGCCTCCGTTTCAGGGAACGAACATACATCCCACGGGAACACTGCAACGCCCGTTTGTTTTTCAAACGCGTGCGCTGCCTTGTGATTGGTGGCATAATTCGCGGCGACGTCATAGCCCGCTGCTTTTAGTGCCGTGGAGATTGCCGCACCAATACCACGGGTGCCGCCTGTTACGAGAGCGAGTTTGGGGAGTGAAGTCATGATTTTCGAATTTCCTTATATAACAGCGGGTTTCGCGTATCGGGTTTGGGGTTTCGGTAAAAGCAATAACAAAACGCGATACCCCAGCCCCGAAACCCTATCTCTCCACACACAACGCAATACCCATCCCACCGCCAATGCATAGGGTGGCAAGACCTTTCTTGCCATTGCGTCGATTGAGTTCATGCAGCAAGGTCACAAGCACGCGGCAGCCTGACGCGCCAATCGGGTGCCCCAAGGCAATCGCGCCGCCATTGACGTTTACTTTTGCCAAATCCCAACCCATGTCTTTATTCACCGCACAGGCTTGTGCTGCAAAAGCTTCATTGGCTTCGATAAGGTCGAGGTCGCTCGCTTTCCAGCCCGCTTTTTGCAGCGCAAGTTTGCTGGCAGGAATGGGACCACTGCC
The DNA here is from genome assembly GCA_947457935.1 of Alphaproteobacteria bacterium. Lineage (GTDB taxonomy): Bacteria > Pseudomonadota > Alphaproteobacteria > JAJTHO01 > CANGXP01 > CANGXP01. The sequence continues at coordinate 4,340 of CANGXP010000049.1, forward strand.
CATGATGGCAGGATCAACCCCCGCTGTTGCCCAAGAGGCAATCCGCGCCAACGGGGTAAGCCCGCGTTTTTTCGCTTCATCGCTTGTCATCAGCAAGACAACCGCTGCCCCATCATTCAAACCTGACGCATTGCCCGCTGTCACACTGCCTTCTTTATCAAACGCAGGACGGAGTTTTTGTAATGCCTCTAGCGTTGTGCCATGACGCGGATGCTCATCTGTATCAATCACCGTATCCCCTTTTTTGCTTTTCACAGTCACAGGAACGATTTCGTCTTTAAATTTTCCTGCCTTTTGCGCCGCTTCCGCTTTTTCTTGAGAGGCTAACGCAAACGCATCTTGCTGCTCACGGGTAATGTCCCATTTCTTTGCAACGTTCTCTGCCGTGATGCCCATATGGTAGTTATTAAACACATCCCACAAGCCATCTTTAATCATGGTGTCCACAAGGCTGGCATCGCCAAACTTTGTGCCATTACGCAAATTGATAAAGTGCGGAGATTGGCTCATGCTTTCTTGCCCGCCTGCAACCACAATGGTGGAATCGCCGTTCTTAATCGCCTGTAGTCCCAAAGCGACCGCCCGCAAACCAGACCCACAAACTTGATTAAGGGTATACGCTGTTTGCTCATGCGGAATACCTGCCAACACAGCCGCTTGCCGTGCAGGGTTCTGCCCCACACCTGCGGTGAGCACCTGCCCTAAAATAACTTCTGATACATCTGCTGCGGCAACGCCTGTTGCCTCTAACACATCTTTGATAACCGCCGCGCCCAATTCTGCGCCTGAAAAGCCTTGCAGCCCGCCCATAAAAGCCCCAATAGCGGTTCTTTTTGCGGCGACGATAACAATGTCTGTCATGGTATCTCCTCTTATTGATTGAAAATTTCCTATCATGCACTTGTGACAGGTGCAAGCAGAGAAAGATTATTTCAAAACAGAAAAATGCGTGTCACCACTTGCGCTTAGCGTATCATTATGATAGCAACTACAAACTTATTTATTGAAACGATGAAAAACCGTGCAGAATTCTTTAAAAATCAAAGCAATAGCTGAAAAATATGGGCAAGCCTTATATGAAATGGCGGCTGCAGAAAAAAAGCTTGCAGCAGTCACGCTTGGTGTGGATGCTCTGCGTGCAGCCCTAGAAGCATCCCCTGAATTTCAGCGTTTCATCGCCAACAAATCCTTGTCGAACGCACTAAAGCAACAAGGTGTTGTCGCTGTATTAGAAGCCGCACTGGGGAAGAAAAAACCTGATGCATTACTCCTACATTTTTTAGGCACACTGGGGGATAATAACCGCCTTGACGTGCTGTTGCCCATCACCCACGTTTACGATGATTTGCAGTTAGCGGCGGACGGCGTGACAAAAGCAGATGTCACCAGTGCTGCAACGCTCTCGGCCGATCAAGAAACTACGCTTTCTGAGGCGTTAGCGGGAATGCTTAAAACAAAAATTCTCCTCACTGTGCACACCAATGAAGACCTTTTGGGGGGTCTTAAAGTGCGCGTGGGTTCACGCCTCTATGATTCTAGTCTTTCAACACAACTCCAGCGTCTTCGCACGCATCTTTTGACTCAATAAATAGGATTCTACTACTATGGACATTCGCGCCGCTGAAATCTCCTCTATTTTAAAGCAACAAATTGCGCAGTTTGACACAAACGCGGAAGTATCTGAAGTAGGCACTGTCCTTGCGGTGGGGGATGGTATTGCCCGTATTTATGGTCTAGATAGCGTCCAAGCAGGGGAAACACTAGAATTCTCCAGCGGCTTAAAAGGCTTGGCTCTGAACCTCGAAACCGACAACGTCGGCGCGGTTATCTTCGGCGACAGCAACCTTGTGCGCGAAGGCGACACGGTGAAGCGCACAGACGAAATCTTGAGCGTACCAACAGGTCAAGGCTTGCTGGGGCGTGTTGTGGATGCGTTGGGCAATCCGATTGACGGTAAAGGACCTATTAAAGACCCTATCTTAGCACGGATGGAGTTAAAAGCCCCAGGGATTATCGCTCGTCAGTCGGTGACAGAGCCTGTGCAAACAGGCATTAAAGCCATTGATGCCCTCGTGCCGATTGGGCGCGGACAGCGGGAATTGATCATCGGCGATCGTCAAACAGGCAAAACAGCCGTGGCGATTGATGCTATTCTTAACCAAAAAAGCGTCAACGATGCCGCAAAAACAGACAAAGAAAAACTGTTCTGTATCTATGTGGCGATTGGGCAAAAACGCTCCACCGTGGCGCAAATCGTCAAAACTTTAGAAGAGCGTGGCGCGTTAGAATACACCATCGTTGTTGCCGCAACGGCGAGTGACCCTGCTCCCTTGCAGTTCCTTGCGCCCTATGCAGGGTGCGCGATGGGGGAATTCTTCCGTGATAACGGGATGCACGCCCTCATCATTTACGATGATCTGTCAAAACAAGCGGTGGCGTATCGCCAAATGTCGTTGTTGCTCCGTCGTCCCCCCGGTCGTGAAGCGTACCCAGGGGATGTGTTCTACATTCACTCACGCTTGCTAGAGCGTGCCGCGAAAATGAGTGACGAGATGGGCGGCGGCTCTTTAACCGCATTGCCGATTATTGAAACCCAAGCGGGTGACGTCTCTGCCTACATTCCTACCAACGTGATTTCCATTACCGATGGACAGATTTTCCTTGAAACAGGCTTGTTTTACAAAGGGATACGCCCTGCTATTAACGTGGGACTTTCCGTTTCTCGGGTTGGTTCTGCCGCGCAAATTAAAGCGATGAAGCAAGTTGCAGGATCTGTGAAACTAGAACTAGCGCAATACCGTGAGATGGAAGCGTTCGCGCAGTTTGCGTCTGACCTTGATGTGTCGAGCCAAAAACTCTTGGCACGCGGCGCACGCCTCACCGAGCTTCTAAAGCAACCGCAATACTCACCGCTCACCGTAGAACAACAGGTTATTTCTGTGTTTGCAGGGATTAAGGGCTATTTGGATGACGTTGCCGTGAAAAACGTCAACCGTTTTGAAGAGGAATTGCTGGATAGCATTCGTGCAGGACATCCTGAATTACTCAGCGCGATTCGCACGGAAAAGCAGTTATCGAAAGAAAACGAAGAGAAATTGCGGAAGCTTCTGGAAGACTTTAAGAAAGGGTTTTCTGCGTGAAGACACTAGACGAATTGCATGTAAACCGTAAAGATGGTTGGGTAAGTCGTCTGGTAAAACTGAAGGATATTCAACAAGAGCAAGACAGAGAATTTGATATTGCGTTCTGGCAAGAACAGACCCCTGCAGCACGTTGGGACGCAGCCTTCGAATTAGTTGCCTTTGCACAAATGGTAAAAAATGTTCCCGAAACCGAGCGCAGATTTGATAGAACTATTGCAGTTCTTAAACGCACATAAGGTTCGTTATCTTTTGGTTGGCGGACTTGCGGTGATGTATTATACAGAGCCGCGCTTTACCAAAGATTCAGATGTTCTGGTGAGTCCAGATAAGGAGAATGCAGAAAAGGTTTTTCGGGCACTTGCAGCGTTCGGCGCTCCCTTAGAGGGGATTACAGCGCAGGATTTTGCAGAAGAAGGGGTTTTTTTTCAAATGGGTAGAGCACCCATGCAGATTGATATAATTACTTCTATTCAAGCTATTGATTTTGAAGAAGCTTGGGAAAGACGCGTACAAACAACGTGGGATGATTTACCTGTCAATATCCTCTCACGCGAGGATTTGATTCGGAATAAAGAAGCAGTAGCACGTGAGCAGGATATGATAGACGTAAAATTTCTAAAGGCAACGCGCAGGGGGGATAATGTCTAACCTCAAAGCCCTCCGCACCCGCATTAACAGCGTGAAGAACACACGCAAAATTACCTCTGCCATGAAAATGGTGGCAGCGGCAAAGCTCAAGCGTGCCCAAGATCAAGCCGAGCAATCACGCCCCTATGCAGAACGCTTAGAGGGTATTTTGTCATCGCTAGCGGCGAACCTAGAGAGCACAGAAAACTCAAGTTTGTTGCTGCACGGCACAGGCAAAGAAGAAACCCACCTGCTGGTGGTGGTGAGCACGGATAAAGGCTTGTGCGGTGGTTTTAATACCGCGATTGTGCGCCAAACGCGCCTGCGTATTCAAAACCTGCAAGCCGAAGGCAAGCACGTTAAAATCCTCTGTGTGGGGAAGAAAGCCCGTGATGTGCTGGCGCGGCAGTATCATTCGCTGATTATCAAAACCATTCGCGATGTGGGTCGCCCCAAACTGCAATATCAAGAGGCGGTGGGCATTTCTGAAACGATTCAAGAGCTGTTAAACACCCAGCAGTTCGACGTATGCACAGTTATTTACAACCATTTCCGCTCGGTTATCTCGCAAGTTGTAACACTAAAACAGCTTATTCCGTTGTCCTTGCCCGCCAATCAAAATGACACCCCTGCTAGGGCAGAAGCCAAGGCGTTATATCTGTTTGAGCCGTCTAAAGAAGAGATTGTGGAAACATTGCTCCCCAAAAACCTTGCGATTCAACTGTATAAAGTATTGATGGAAAGTGCCGCGAGCGAACACGGTGCGCGGATGAGCGCGATGGATAACGCGACCCGCAACGCTGGCGATATGATTAAGGGCTTGACCCTCACCTACAACCGCAATCGTCAAGCGGTGATTACGAAAGAGTTGATTGAAATTATCAGCGGGGCGGAGGCGTTGTAGGTATGGGATTAGTGTATGCTGAAATTACTCTCCAAAATGCGCGTGATGTTACGTTAATTCCCTTGCAAACAACGTGTCTTGTCGATACGGGGGCTTATAACCTGTGTATCCCTGAGCACGTTGCCATGCAGTTGAAGCTTACCAAGCTGGAAGATCGGGAAATCGAACTGGCGGATGGTAAAAAAATGTTGTGTCCTTTTGTGGGACCAATCATTATAAAATTTGAGAATCGGCAATCGTTTTGCGGCGCTATGGTGGTAGGGAATGAAGTGTTGTTGGGTGCAATTCCTATGGAAGATATGGATGTCGTTGTACATCCCAGAACCCAACGCCTCATCGTTAATCCACAAAACCCTAACTTCACTTGTCACAAGGTAAAATAGTTTTTAGATAGACGGATAAACTTATGAAAACCAACACAGGCAAAATCTCTCAGGTCATCGGCGCGGTCGTTGATGTGAAATTTGACGGCGCATTGCCGAGCATTTTGAATGCGCTGCACACCACCAACGACAACAAGCGTTTGGTGCTGGAAGTGGCATCGCACTTAGGCGACAACGTGGTGCGTACCATTGCAATGGATGCAACCGAAGGCTTGGTGCGCGGTCAAGAGGTGACAGACACAGGCGCGCCGATCATGGTGCCCGTGGGCAAAGAAACCTTGGGGCGTATCTTTAACGTGGTGGGCGAACCGATTGATGAGCGCGGTGCGTCAAAAACCACCAAAACCGCGTCTATTCACCGCGATGCACCGCCATTGGTTGACCAATCCACCGCCACTGAAATTCTGGTAACAGGCATTAAGGTTGTTGATCTCCTTGCCCCCTACTCTAAAGGCGGAAAAATCGGTCTGTTCGGCGGGGCGGGTGTAGGTAAAACCGTTCTCATCATGGAATTGATTAACAACGTGGCGAAAGCACACGGCGGATACTCGGTGTTTGCTGGGGTGGGGGAGCGTACCCGTGAAGGGAACGATCTCTATCACGAGATGATGGAATCAGGCGTTATCAAACTCGATGGCGATGGCTCAAAAGTTGCCCTAGTGTATGGGCAGATGAACGAACCACCCGGAGCACGGGCACGCGTTGCGCTTACAGGGTTGACGATGGCGGAATACTTCCGTGATGATGAAGGACAAGACGTGTTGTTCTTTGTTGATAACATTTTCCGTTTCACGCAAGCGGGTTCTGAAGTGTCGGCGCTGTTGGGGCGTATCCCCTCAGCGGTGGGCTATCAGCCAACCTTGGCAACGGAAATGGGACAACTGCAAGAGCGGATTACCTCTACGCAAAAAGGCTCGATTACGTCGGTGCAGGCGATTTACGTTCCTGCGGATGACTTGACTGACCCCGCGCCTGCAACCTCGTTCGCACACTTAGATGCCACAACCGTCTTGAACCGTGCGATTGCCGAGCAAGGGATTTACCCTGCGGTTGATCCGCTCGATTCAACCTCGCGTATTCTCAACCCTGCCGTGGTGGGTGATGAGCACTACAGCGTGGCGCGGGATGTACAAAAAGTGCTGCAAACCTATAAATCCCTCCAAGATATTATCGCCATTTTGGGGATGGATGAATTGTCAGAAGAAGACAAGCAGGTTGTTTCTCGCGCACGGAAAATCCAGCGTTTCTTGTCACAGCCATTCCACGTTGCGGAAGTGTTCACGGGTTCTCCGGGGGTATTCGTGCCGCTCAATGAGACAATTCGCGGCTTTAAGATGATCTTAAGCGGTGAGCTTGACCACCTGCCAGAAAATGCCTTCTACATGGTTGGCACTATTGATGAAGTGTTGGCAAAGGCGAAGAAGTTAGCAGCCTAAAGGGTAGGGTATAGGGTTTAGGCACGAGGGTGTAGGGAAGAAGAAATAGTGAAATCTTCCTATCACCTAATGCCTCACCCCTCCCTTACCCCTTACCCCTTAC
>CANGXP010000050.1 GCA_947457935.1 Alphaproteobacteria bacterium
CAACAAGAATCAGCGCTCATTATCAAGGCTCTCAACACCATGACCAGATTGGGCATGCCAGACACCTATAAAATCGCTGCCTGACTGCCTCCTTATCCCTTGCCTTCGGCGGCTTTTAACGCTCCTGTTTATTTGTGCAACAAAGCCGGGCGTGCTCATAATATGTCCTTTGAATAAAGTTATCTCTTTAAATCCTAGTGACTATATATGAATTAAGAAAAAAGACTTGGCAAGCATTATTTTTGTGGGGGGCGCATATTCTCACGTCTCAACAGGACTGTCTCAAATTTCCGCTCAATTGGAAAGCCAGTCCCCTTGCGTTATAAGGCTCTTCCTCTTCCCCAGCCCCACCAACGCAACAGCGGGGCGATTCGGGAACTCCACCACCAACTGTAGTTTGCCGCCCATGGCAGCCAGATGGTTTTGCAGGGTGGAAATCAGCATGTCGCTGCGCCGCTCTAATTGCGAAATAGCAACCTGATCCACCTTCAGCTTTTTTGCCAAGGTTTTTTGCGTCAGCTTGCGTGCCTTGCGGATGGCTTGCAGGGTAAATTCCTCTGCAATCAGCTCCTCCGTGCGCTTGGCAATCGCTGCTTGCTCGGCAGCGGGGAGTGTTGCGATATAGTCTTCAAGAGAAATGGGGTTATAAGCCATAAAATCACCGTGTAGTTTTACGTGCCACATACAAAACTATAACTCATAACTTATATAATTTCAAGATTATTTTCTACGTCGCCTTGCCTTTTTGTTTTGCTCACACACAGGGGCTGTTTTTCTAAAATCCCCCCGCAAGCACTGTCCCGTATACCGCGCCGCCACCTGCGTAAGGATGCCGCCGCGCCGTTAGGGGAAGGGGAAATGATTGTTGAGTGCGTCAAAAACGGATTTTTCGGATTTGTGAATGCGGCGGTGTGCCGTGTTACCAACACCGTATGCTTTAGGCATTAACAAGTCTATTTTCGGCTGCAAATTCTGATAGTTTGTATAATAGATAGTTTTAGCCGCGCCATAGTTACCTGTGCCTGTGACGGAAGCGAGAGCCGAATCCAACCCTATCCTCTCATTATTCGTGTGGTCGAATCCGTAGCCCAGAATATAAATTTTTGAAGCGGCTTTTAACTTATCTACAGCGTCTTGATTTCTGCTTCTGTCATCATGAATGGTCTTTATATTGCTCGAAACTGTATTAGCAAATCTATCCAAGTATCTTTCGTCTTCGTAAGGTAGAAAGTGGTTTTTATCAGAAATAGGGAAAAAACCACTTTCAAGAAAATGCGCCCTAAGCACTTGATTGTTTTTATATTCTTGAAAATCCTCTGGTATAGAGAATAAGCTCCCATATACATGAATAATTTTGATATTATTCATTATTTCACAGGCACTATCTTTAAAACGTTCCGTTTTAAGTAAACGAGAAAACAGATGATATTCTAAAGAGTTTTCATAGTTAAAACTAATAATGGTAAGATTTTTTGCATTATCTACAACTCCTTGAACATCTGCAACCGAAGGGGCAGAAAGCGCATGATGTAATATGCTATACCAATCGTTTTCATTTCTAGGAATAGAATTCCCAGTAGTATTCATTCCCAATAACACACGGGCAATCAGAAATTTTCCGTCTGATGCTAACGACGGATTGATGCTCAAAAAATTATCAATACTCAATGGCGGTGTTTCCTTTAACGCCTGTGCAATATCAAAACGATTATAGTCACTGCCAAGGCTTTTAACTTTCTCGATCAACTCCGCCCCCGTCGGATACCCATACGGCACACTCGCTCCCGCCCCCAAAACTAAAACAGTTGGTTCTTTAAACATCAGCTCGCCTTTCTCTTCTTCCCCACCCCCTCCACAACGCCACCATTCTTCCCCAACACCCCCCGCAAATAAACCCCCGTAAAGCTCGCCTCCACCGCTGCAACCTGTTCAGGCGTGCCCACGGCAATCACTTCGCCGCCTTTGTCGCCGCCCTCGCTCCCAATATCCAAAATCCAATCGGCGGGTTTAATCACGTCCAGATTATGCTCAATCACGAGAACCGTGTTGCCCTGTTCCACAAAGGTGTGCAGCACTTCCAGCAGTTTTTCCACGTCGGCAACGTGCAGCCCTGTGGTCGGTTCATCCAAAATATACAGCGTTTTTCCTGTGGAGCGTTTGGAAAGCTCTTTGGCGAGTTTCACCCGCTGTGCCTCGCCACCAGAAAGCGTATTCGCCGTTTGCCCCAACTGAATATAGCCTAAGCCCACCTGTTGCAGCACGCTGAATTTCTGCGCGATAGCAGGCACGCCTTGGAAAAATTCCACGCCGTCATCAATGCTCATCTGCAGCACATCGGCGATGGATTTGCCCTTGTACTGCACCTCCAGCGTCTCGCGATTATAGCGTTTGCCGTTGCATTGGTCGCACGTCACATACACATCGGGCAGGAAGTGCATTTCGATTTTCTGCACCCCGTCGCCTTGGCAAGCTTCGCATCGCCCGCCCTTGACGTTAAACGAAAACCGCCCCGTTTTATAGCCCCGTGCTTTGGCTTCAGGAATGCCCGCAAACCAATCGCGGATTTTGTCAAACACGCCGATATACGTCACGGGATTACTGCGCGGCGTGCGCCCAATGGGGGACTGGTCAATGTCAATCACCTTGTCGATGTGCTCTAGCCCCGTGATGCTTTTATACGCGCCTGCCTCGATGCGACTATCATGCAGGTGCTGCATGAGGGCAGGATACAGCGTGTCGATAATCAGCGACGATTTCCCACTGCCCGAAACACCCGTCACGGCAGTGAACGTGCCCAGTGGAATGCTGGCGGTGATGTTCTTTAGGTTGTTAGCGGTTGCCCCCGTGATGGTGATATTTTTCCCATTGCCCTTGCGCCGTTTGGCAGGCACCGCAATGCCCCGCCGCCCTGAAAGATACGCCGCCGTCAAGCTCTCCTCGTTCGCCATTACCTGTTCAGGTGTACCTGCGGCAATCACCGTGCCACCCAGTTTGCCTGCCCCTAAGCCCATATCAACGAGATAGTCTGCTTGGCGCATCGCGTCTTCATCATGTTCCACCACCAGCACCGTGTTCCCTAAATCACGCAACCGCCGTAAGGTGGTGAGCAGCCGATCATTGTCGCGCTGATGCAAGCCGATGGACGGCTCATCCAGCACATACAGTACCCCCGATAACCCCGAGCCAATTTGCGACGCAAGCCGAATGCGTTGGCTCTCGCCGCCAGAGAGCGTGGCAGAACTCCGCGCCAACGTGAGATATTCCAAACCCACGTTCAGCAAAAACTGCAACCGCTCACGAATTTCTTTCACAATCCGCACCGCGATTTCTTGTTGTTTGGGGGTGAGTTTTGCCTCCACCTGCTCAAACCATGCAGCGGTTTTTATCAGTGATAGATGCGTGAGTTGCGCGATGTTCATCCCGTCAATTTTCACGCATAACGCTTCAGGTTTTAGCCTGTCACCTTTGCACACCTCGCACGGGCGTTCTGTTTGATAGCGCGAAATTTCCTCCCGCGCACGAGGGCTTTCCGTTTCCTTATAGCGTTTTTCTAACGAGGGAATCACGCCGATAAACGGCTTGTTGGTGGTGAAGGTGCGGCTGCTGTCTTCGTAGGTAATGGGGATGGCTTCGGTTGTGCCATACAGCATCGCTTGTTTCACGGGTGCAGGCAGGTCTTTAAACGGTGTGCTGAGGCTCACCTTATAGTGTTTCGCCACGCCCTCCAGCATCTGCATGTAATACATTTCCCATGCATTCGCCCACGGTTTTATTGCGCCCTCACGCAACGACAAACTGGCATCAGGCACAATCAAGGCTTCTTCAAAAATCGCCTTCACGCCTAACCCGTCACAATGCGGACACGCCCCATGCGGGCTGTTAAAACTGAACAACCGAGGCTCGATTTCCTCGATGGTAAAGCCTGAGACGGGGCAGGCGAAGGTGGAGGAGAAGGTGAGGAGGGAGGCTCGCGGCGCGAGGCGCGAGGAAGAAGAGGAGATGTTGTTTACGACTTCTTCATCTTCTTTCTCCCCTCGTGCCTCGTGCCTCGCCCCTTCACCCTCCACTACTTCCGCATACAATATCCCCCCACTTAACCCCAATCCCGCCTCGATGCTCTCTGCTAAACGACGCTCTAACCCTGCTTTAATGGCAATCCTGTCCACCACCACTTCAATATCATGCTTCAGATTTTTATCGAGGGCAGGGGTGCTGTCCAGCTCATAAATCGTGCCGTCAATCTTCACCCGTTGGAAGCCTTTTTTGCGTAACTCCAATAGCTCTTTTTTATACTCTCCTTTGCGCCCCCGCACGATGGGCGCGAGCAAATACAGTTTCGTCCCTTCCTCTAGACTCATCAGTTTATCGACCATCTGGCTGACTGTTTGACTCTCAATCGGTAAGCCTGTCGCAGGAGAATACGGCACGCCGACACGGGCAAATAACAGCCGCAAATAGTCGTAAATTTCCGTCACCGTCCCCACGGTAGAACGGGGATTTTTACTCGTCGTTTTCTGGTCAATGGAAATCGCAGGAGACAACCCCTCAATGCTATCCACATCAGGCTTCTGCATCATCTCCAGAAACTGCCGCGCATATGCAGACAGACTCTCCACATAACGCCGTTGCCCCTCCGCATAAATGGTGTCAAACGCCAGCGACGATTTGCCACTGCCCGACACGCCCGTTATCACGATAAATTTATCGCGCGGAATATCGATAGAGATGTTTTTCAGGTTGTGCTCACGCGCACCGCGAATGGAAAGGAGGGACATGGTTTTCAGGGGGTATAGGGTTGAGGCAGGAGGAAAGAGGAGAAATTGCCATATTTCATACCCCCTGTATATAGTGCCGCGCAACCCTGAAGGTAGGGGGATCACCCAACAAAAACACGATTCCCCTCATTCCTCCGCTGGCAACCTCTCCTTCACCACCGCATACACATTCAAACCCTCAACATCATTAGGCAAAACCTTCAACCACTGAGGCAATTTTTCAGGCGGGGTTTTGAAAATAAAGCTGGGTTCAGGGTAAAGTGGCTCTTTACAGAAAACAACGTAATCAACGGCATCTTTTTTAACAACGCCTGCCGCTATAGCAGGGTCAGTGGTAGTGAAAAATTTTAGATACTCCATCGCTGCCGTGAACTCCCGATGATAGCCTGCGGTAAGCAAACTGTGCGGTGTCCAAAACAAAACATTCGAGCCGTAATGATGAATGATAAGCAACCGTTTTGAGGTTTTGCTGGGAATGTTGGGCAATGCATTTGTTTTTAGCAAGTCGTATAGTGTGAAAGAACAAGAAGATGATGCATACAACCCCTCTTTTAGAGGGTTGTGATTTCCATTGCGATGAAAGCTTGTATCGATAAGATGTTTGGATACAAAAGCATTTGTTGTTAACAGAATTAAGACAATAAAAAATCCCGCACCACTCCAATTGGTTTTCGCATTTTTTATCCAACCAGACAAAGGAAAGGCAACCGTGATAAACAATATTGTCATCGCGTAAGGAAACCAACGAGAGGCCATGTTCGTGAGAATAACACAAAAAAAACTAAAAGATAGGCAAGCCAGAAAAGCAATGGAAAGTGATTCTTTTTTACAAAAAATCTTCCATGCAGCATAAAAGATGGATATCAAAAAACTGCTAAAGTAGATCATTGTCAGCGGATATCCCACAACGATATAAATCGGTGTTAGTTCACTAAAACGTGGTAAAAAGACGCGTTGATATTCTTCGGATACCTGTGCGTAAGGGCCCTTGTAAAAATTAGGAAACAATCCCTGCATGACAAGGATAATCCCTGCAAAAGCGATGGCACAACAGACAAGACGTTTAAAAAGCGTCTCAGCAGATATTTTCCCTAAAACCCAAAAACAACAGGCGGTGATTGTCCACAGCACCACATGAACAACCGAAATGCTATCATCGACTATAGCCACATCGGCACGTTCGATTAATACCGCAGTTGCAATGCCAACGGCGACTGCCCCTAATAACTTTTGTAGTCCTTGTTGGTAGGATGCGGGATTCTGTAACCACAAAACCCCGAGAAATATTAGTGTCGCAATGATGGGCAGGAAGAACTCTATGCTCACCCAGCCGCCCATCGCAATAATCAATCCTGCATAGATGCCATAGCGATGCTGCGCAGGGTTTTTTAGAAGCAAAAAATAGACGCGCAGATAGGCGATGAATAAGAAGTTAAGTAAAAAATGATGATCAACATTTCCGGGGGCATAGAGTTGTCTGACGTAAGGTGTCAACAGAATGCCCATGATAATTATAAGTGTACCAGATATTCTTAATTCTAATGTTTTGCTGATGCTAACGAGCAAAAAGACGCTAAAAAGCATGAATAGTGGTGGAAGTATTGCCCCCCATAAAAACAAAGCGTCTTTAAAATTATGCGTGACGGCAGTAAGCGGAATCGCACCGATTAATAACAAAACATCAACAGGGCGTGTCCACGGAGAATCAATACCCAACGGGGGTTGAACACGGCTTATGTGGTGGTTAAACCAGTCTCCCGTTTCATATAAATTTGAGGCTATGTGAAGCCGTAAAATGCTATCAGCATGACCAACATAAAGGCTGCCCTGTTTTACATCGAAAGAAAATAAACGATCGATATCACTGGCGATGACAACGCAAATAAAAAACAAAAGAGCTGAAAACAGCATGTAGCAGAGCGCGTCTTCAGGGATTAAATTTTTCTTAGGGAGCGTCTTCATGGGATTCTGATGGTATGGAGGGTTTATATAAAAAACCCCGCCATTACTGGCGGGGCTTTCAATTCGTCAAACTGACTGAACGTCTAGTTCACAGCGTCTTTCAGGCCTTTACCAGCGCGGAACTTAGGCTGGGTGCTGGCAGCGATTTTGATTTTCGCGCCTGTGCGAGGGTTACGACCTTCGCTTGCAGCGCGTTTTGTCACAAGGAATGTGCCAAAGCCAACAAGGCGAACATCGTCACCTGATTTCAAAGTAGCGGTGATTGCATCGAATACTGCATCAATAGCGCGACCAGAATCAGCCTTGGTAAGACCTGTTTGCTCGGCAACGGCGTTGATTAAATCGTTTTTGTTAGACATGAGAAGCCTCTCTATAAGGGTTGGTTTACAAGGGTTGCAGAAGCTTCCCCTTGCGTAAGCGCAGTAAACCTTGATTTGCGCGTTCGTCAATCTGAAAAAGCACGGTTTCCCAATGTTTTTGTGGCAGTCATGGCGAAAGTGTAGGAAAAATGCATCACTTTTCGCGCTATGCGGGAATAAAAATAGGGCGATTATTTCTTTCGTGGCAACCCCGCCAACAACCAATCAACAAGGCGCGCTGGCAACACCATCAGCATCCACACAATGATATACAAAATCGATGGAAACGCAATCAACGGGCGGTTCTTGGCGAGCCCATCCGCAATGTGTTTGGCGGCTTTGTCGGCAGGAATCATCAGCGGCATTTTGAAGGTATTGGTGTCTGTCATTGGGGTTTTGATATAACCGGGGCAGACGACGCTGACACGGATGCCATCGGGGCGCAGTAAGCCGCGCAACGCCTCGCCGTAGACCTTGACGGCTGCCTTGCTAGCGCAATAGGCAGGCGCACCCGGAAAGCCGCGAAAGCCAGCCAGAGAGCTGATGATAGCGATTTGCCCTTTTTTCGCTTGTTGCATCGCGGGAATGACGGGAGACAGGCAGTTTGCAACGCCTTCGATGTTGGTGCGGAAAATATCGGTGATTTGCTGGATGCCCTCAAGACCATCGGCTGTACCGCCCGAAACCCCCGCATTTGCTATGATTAAGTCGAATGACTCGCTGGTTTGCAGCGGGGTGAGCCATTCGCTTACACCGTGTGCATTTTTGATGTCAATGGTGTGGGTAAAAACCTCGGAACCCTTGGAAATGCAAGCGTTTGCGACCATTTGCAGGCGGATGGCATTGCGCCCGCCGAGGTAAAGTTGCACGCCTGCTCGAGCATAATGCACTGCCAAAGCCGCGCCAAGCCCGCTGCTAGCGCCCGTTATGACGATGCGGCGCGGGGGTGGGAGGAGAGTTTTTTTGAACATGCCGCATCATAAGAGAGAGAAAATTTTACAGCAAGGTTGAAGTGTCAAAATATGAAAATCGGCTGAAACGCCCTAAAACTGCGGCTTTCAGCGTGTGTAAAAAATACAGTGTTTTGTGTGGGTATTTCGCAAAAAATAGTGTTGTAAATCAATGGTTTAATCTTTTGAGATTAAGAGAATTATCGGCTGAAACCCGCACAAATCAATCGTTTCAAGCCAACTTGAAAAAACGACCTAGAAAAATACTGTTTAGTAGAAAAAATAAAATTATTATAAATCAATATGTTAGCGAAGGTTTTTTACATAAAAAATCGGCTGAGAACAAGGAAAAAGGCGGCTTTCAAGTCATCCTGTGTTGTGGATGTTTTTTTGCAAGCATAATGTTTAAAAATATTATTGTTGTATATCAATACGATAGTCCGTTTTTGGATGTGCGGAAAATCGGCTGAAACCCGCATTTTTCCTTGATCTCAGGGCAAGTTGGAGGGAGAAAAAGAGAGAAAAGCGAGTGTGGATGGAGGATTTTGTTGACTTTATGTAAAAATTGACATATAAATATTGCTAGAAATCGTCGTGTTCAGTTAAAATTATATTTGCATGTTAAGAACCAGTCATCTAAAAAATTTTAGATGACTGGTTCTTAATCATACCAATCTCTCGAATGCAGATCTCAGCAATGCGATCCTCATCGGTGCTCAGCTACAAGATGCTATAGTCATTCCCAAATAAAACTGCTCACGCCTGCAAACTTCCCTTAACCTCACTCATGTACTTAAGTGTACATGTTCGCACAGGAGCGGTCGTATTGGCTGCGCCGCCACTTCGTGGTCGTCGATGGGCAATTTTATTTTGAAACGACTATATCTATCGCCCTTCTTAGGGGAGGATGGTATCTATTTAGGGACACCTCCCTACAAATCTCAAAAGAATGTGACTCCCCATGGTATTTAAAACCCCTCGCCTGTGTAAAATTCTTCCTGTGCTCTGCATGGTGCTGCTCTGTGCCACACAGGCGGTTGCGCAACAACAAGAGGAGCAATCCAAAGCTGAATGGGTGACGCTGGACAATTCGAGCAGTGCCCATATTGCGGCGTTGCGCACTTGGACGCTGGAAACATCACACGGGTTTCGGTGGGATGATGGGCGGGCGGCTTTTGTGACCTATTGGCAGAACACAACGAGCAAAGAGTTTTTGCGCTGCGTCGATTTTGTGGACACCAATTTTGCCAACACGAATAGCTATTGCGCGGCACCTGTGCAGCGTTAGGGTGTCGTCGTCACCCCGTTTTTATACAGAGCCTGCAAAGGCACAAGACCAGACCCCGCACTTCCCCTCCTTCTAGTCGGGGTAGCGGGGTGACGTTCGGTGCTAAAGTGCAGTGTCTTCTATGCCGTGTATCAAACAGCCGAAGCCGCCACCGTCCTCTCCACAAACCCCTTTATCTGCTCCCTAAACTTCTCCTCCGAGAATCGCTCTGCATTGGCGCGGCAGGCTTCAGGGGTGAAGCGGGCTTGCTCTTTTTCAAACAGCATGACGGCTTCGATGATGCTGCCCTCGGTTTGTTCTTTGAAAAATATCCCTGTGGGGGTGGGGGAGTCTAACCCCTGAATGCTATCGAGTGCACCGCCTTTACCATAAGCAATAACGGGTGTACCGCACGCTTGGGCCTCCACGGGCATGATGCCGAAATCTTCCAACGCGGCAAACACAAACGCTTTGGCGCGTGCCATTTTTTGCCGCAGCACGCCATCGGGTTGATAGGCGAGGAACGTAATGTTGGGCGCAGAGGCAACGATTTTTTTCACGATAGGCAGGTCACTGCCATCGCCAATAATCACCAGCTTTTTATCGGGCATGGCGCGGAAAGCACGCGCAATAAGTGGCATATTTTTATAGGGCACCAGCCGAGACGCGGCGAGATAGTAATCTTCTTTTTCGGTTTCCAGCGCGAAATTTTCAAGGTCAACAGGCGGATTAATCACCGCTGCATCACGGCGATAATATTTCGCAATACGAGTTTTGATGAACGACGAGTTGGCGATGAAGGCATCGACTTGTTGGGCGGTGCGGAAATCCCACCCGCGCAAATAATGCAGAATCCAGCGAATGAGAAATGACTTGAGTCCCTTGGTGGCTTTAGCACCGCGCAAGTAATCTGCTTGCAAATCCCACGCATAGCGAATCGGCGAATGGCAATAGCAAATGTGCGTTTGGAACGGGTGCCCTACCACGCCTTTTGCGACAGCATGGCTGGAGGAAATGACAAGGTCGTATTGCGATAAATCGAATTGTTCTATGGCGAGCGGCATCAGCGCGAGATAGTGCCGAAAGTATTTTTTCGCAAACGGCAGGCGTTGGATGAACGAGGTATGCACCCCCCGCCCGCGCAAAAACTCTCGCTCTTTTTCAGGCAGAAAATCCACCACCGCGAAGAGGTCTGCTTCGGGGTAGAGCAACAACAGTTGCTCGGTTACTTTTTCTGCCCCCGCGTGGGCGGTGAACCATTCGTGGATGATAGCGACTTTCATATGGCCTTGTGTGTTGGGTTGAGTTTCTGAGAGTGTTACTTCAAAGATAGATGCATGTTATTCAAAGAGTGGATTCCCGCTTTCGCGGGAATGACA
>CANGXP010000051.1 GCA_947457935.1 Alphaproteobacteria bacterium
CTTGGCGTGATGTACAGCAAAACGCTTTTGCGCTCCCGCATTATCGCCGCGCGCTCTTCACCGTTTAATTGATTGTATCTTTGTTCCATAACAACACCTCTGTCCTTCTTTTAACAGATCAGTGTTGCACTTGCTTCTTGAGACTAAGAGGCTATAATTGCAAATGAGCAATATAGTTAATTGTTACGTTAATATATATTTGTCAAGCATTTTATTTTTATAATAACGGAGTGATGGGGGGTGGCACCCAGAGCCATTTAATTATTCTGTCATTCCCGTGAAAACGGGAATCCACTCTTCTTGAAAAAGTGTGGATCCCCGCCAGAGTTTACCCTCACGAAAGTGGGGGCGGGGATGACGAGCGGAGTTAAAAATTTAGCTTTCATCAATAATTAAATGGCTCTGGGTGTCACCCTAGCTCTGTTGAGATTTTAAGTATTTTGAGGCGACCACGCAGTGGCGGCGCAGCCAATATGACGGAATTTCGAGAGCTTAGGAATTAAGACAGCAAAGCTGTTTTATTCCGCCAGCCAATGAGCCTTGCCAAACACAAGCCCTTAAAAGGCGCAGTGGATGGCTTAGGCGGAATTGCAGATAACATGCATTTGCAGCAAGGTATAGTAGAGAACGTGAATAGGTTCTAAAGAATAAACTTACTCAAATCCGTATTTTTCGACAACCCATCCAACTTCTGCTCCACATAATCCGCATCAATTGCAAGGCTGCTCCCGCCTTGTTCTGAGGCATCAAAACTAATGTCCTCTAGCAAACGCTCCAGCACGGTGTGTAGTCGTCGTGCGCCGATATTCTCCACCGAATTGTTGATGGTAAAGGCAATCTCCGCCAGTTTGTCCACCCCTGCCTCGGTGAAAGACAATGCCACATTTTCCGTTGCCAGCAACGCGGTGTATTGCTTGGTGAGGCTCGCTTCAGGCTCAACCAGAATGCGGCGGAAATCATCCCGTGAAAGGGGTTTCAGCTCCACGCGAATCGGCAACCGCCCTTGGAGTTCAGGCAGTAAATCAGACGGTTTCGCAAGGTGAAATGCGCCAGAGGCAATGAACAAAATATGATCGGTTTTCACTGTACCGTGCTTGGTGTTAACGGTCGTGCCTTCAATGAGCGGCAACAGGTCACGTTGCACGCCCTCGCGGCTAATGTCCCCGCCGCCTGTGTGGCTGCGGACGCAAATTTTGTCAATTTCATCAAGGAACACAATCCCGCTTTGCTCCACACTGTTGATTGCTTCGTCAACGAGAGCCTCGTTATCAATGAGCTTTTCTTGCTCTTCTTCTTCCAAAATCGGACGGGCTTCTTCCACGGTCATTTTCTTCTTTTTGGTTGGGCGTGCCATGGTTTTGCCCAAAATATCACTGAGGTTAATCATGCCCATTTGCGCTCCCGGCATCCCCGGCACATCAAACGTCGGCATTGCATTACTGCCGCTGTCTTCTACTTCAATTTCAATTTCTCGTGTCTCTAACTTCCCTGCATGGAGCATCTCGCGGAATTTATCACGTGTATCAACGCTCGCCGCATCGCCCACTAGCGCATCGAGCAAACGGTTCTCGGCGTTCTCTTTGGCCTTCTCCTCAAGGTCTTTGGACTTAGCTTCGCGCACCTGCTTAATGGCGATTTCTACAAGGTCACGGATGATTTGCTCCACATCTCGCCCCACATACCCCACTTCGGTAAACTTGGTGGCTTCCACCTTGATGAACGGGGCGTTGGCGAGCTTGGCAAGGCGACGCGCAATCTCGGTTTTCCCCACCCCCGTTGAGCCAATCATCAGGATATTTTTCGGCACGACTTCTTCGCGCATCTTGTCATCAAGCTGCATCCGCCGCCAGCGATTACGCAACGCAATCGCAACCGCCCGTTTCGCGTCGTGTTGTCCGATGATGTGTTTATCTAATTCCGCAACCGTTTCGCGGGGTGTCAAAGCAACTGTGGTCATATCTTATAATTTCTCAACAATAATATTGTGGTTGGTATACACGCAAATGCTGGCTGCAATATCAAGGGCTTTGCGGGCAATGGTCTCGGCATCTTGGTCAGACACTTCAAACAGGGCTTTGCCTGCCGCGAGCGCAAAATTCCCGCCCGAGCCAATCGCCACCACGCCTGCTTCAGGTTCTAACACATCGCCTGTGCCTGTCAGCACCAGCGTGGTGTTTTTGTCTGCTACAATCATCATGGCTTCTAAACGGCGCAAATAGCGGTCTGTGCGCCAGTCTTTCGCTAACTCCACACAGGCACGCAGCAATTGCTTAGGATGTTTCTCCAGCTTCGCCTCAAGGCGTTCAAACAGCGTGAAGGCATCAGCGGTTGCGCCTGCAAACCCCGCAATCACCTCACCCCCTGCCAAACGGCGCACTTTTTTTGCATTGCTCTTGAGGACAGTCTGCCCCAAAGACACCTGCCCATCGCCAGCGATAACGACGTCGTCATTTTTACGAACGGAAACGATTGTTGTCATAATTCCACATCTTGTGTTAAAGTATACACGGATGTGATAGTTCTGTTGCAGAACGTCAAGAGAAATTGGCAGATAAAATGAAAACAGTTGGTTGGTGTTTTTTACTGTTTTGTATGGGATATGTCGGTGCAACTGTTCTTACAGATCATCAATATGATTTGAGTAAGATACAAAATGCACCCGATGCGCTTGCTATTGCCCTACAACTAGGCAGACTTGATTTTATAACAGTTGTCCTGACAAGCCTTGCGGTTATTCTAGCAATTCTGGGGGTAATAGGATGGGAGCAACTAAACAAAGCCAAAGAGGCTGCCATTAAATTAGCAAGGGATGCTGTGGAAGAGTTGCTTCCCTCTCATGTTGCAGCGCATGCTGAAGCAGCATTTAACACAGAAGAAAACAGAGCCTATATTTTGAGTATTGTAGAAGAGATTATGGCGCGGGAACGCGATGTGGCAGCAAGCATTGATGAGAATACACCCGATGTGACCGCCGCCTATAATGATGGAGCAGACAATGAGCAATAATCTTGATGTTTTTGCTGTTATTAAAGAGGCACAGCAAAAAATCCCTATTGATTTAGAAGATTTAATGTATCAGTTGGGAATCTCTTTTGAGATTGACAAAAACCTTCCCGTCAATATCTCTGGCATTCTGACAAAACACCAAAGCCATAATGGTGGTAATAAGTATAAAATTACTGTCAATGGGAATGATCCGCTTGTGCGTCAACGCTTTACGATTGCCCATGAGTTAGGGCATTATGTTTTTCACAGAGATTTCATCAAAACAGGTGTTGATGATAATCGAGCCTACAGAGCTTCTGACACAGTAAAATACACCAATTATTTAAAAAAACACCATGAGGTAGAAGCGAATAGATTTGCGTCTGCCTTATTGTTGCCACCTAAAATTGTGGAGGAATATCAAAAAAATATCCCTGATATTAAAGAGCTTGCACAAAAATTTAAGGTTTCTGAATTAGCAATGAGAATCCGTTTGGGATTAGAAAAATAAATCTATGCGCACCGCCACTGTTACACGAAAAACTAAAGAAACCGATATAGCCGTAACCGTCCACCTTGATGGCACGGGCAAAAGTACTATTCAAACAGGCATCGGCTTTCTTGACCATATGCTAGAGCAATTAAGCCGCCATAGCCTGATGGATATAACCTGTAAGGCAGTGGGCGACTTGCATATTGATTATCACCACACGACAGAAGACAGCGCGTGGGCAATCGGTGAAGCGTTCAGCAAAGCATTGGGCGACAGAAAAGGCATTACCCGTTATGGACACGCCTATATCCCGATGGATGAAACGCTCACCCGCGTGGCGTTAGATGCGTCTAATCGCCCCTATTTGATTTGGAAAGTGGCGTTCACCCGTGATAAATTGGGCGAGATGGACACAGAGCTGTTCAAGGAATGGTTTCAAGCGTTCTCGCAAAGCGCAGGCGTGACGCTGCATATCGAAAATCTCTATGGCGAGAATAATCACCACATTGTTGAGTCGTGCTTCAAGGGCTTGGCTAAAGCACTGAGAATGGCATTAACCATTGACCCACGACAGGCGGATGCTGTGCCTTCCACTAAAGGTGTGCTCGGCGGCTCTCTTTAACAATTGCATTCATTATTTTCTGCACGCACGTTTGCATTATTTTCATACTTTTCACATACATTCTCAAATTAGTGTGAGAATTCCATGGAAAAAGACGCAACAGCGCTTGATACGCTAAAAATAGTCTCAGCAGGGCGGAAAGAAGCCGTTGTGGGCGGGGTGTATCGCGTCAATTTCGCACAAACGCTTGTTGATCTCTCCACACCCACAATGCAGGCTTTTAGTGTTACGCATACAGAAAATCCTGATTTGTCACTGTGTGCCTATCTCGTCGATAAAAATGCGCCGTTTCGCTATCGCTATGCCAGTGTTCTGAAAAACATTAAAACGCCCTACATGCACAAACCCCTCTATTGGTGTGGGATACAGCAAGAAGGACAACCTCAAAAACTGACTGTTATTGCCGAAAAGCCGTTCTCTAAAAGCTTCGTCGCCGTTGATGCACACGGCACCTCTATTAAATTGCCTATTTTGGATGGACGGGGGATAGCAATTAAATATACGGAAGATGCGCTCACAAACCTGCTGATTAACCCGATTGTTTCTGCCTTAAAGCAGCTTGATAGCTATGGTGTTGCCCATCGTAGCATCAGCCCAGAAAATATTTATTTATCGGATGAAACAGCGTCGCACGTTGTGTTGGGGCAAAGTTTCATGCTGCCAGCGGCGGCCGATCAAATGCCTATTTTTGAGCCATTTGACACGATGTTGGCAGATCCCTTTGCACGGGGAGAGGGGCACACAAGGCATGATATTTATGCGTTTGGCGTAACGATTTGCTGTTATCTGTTGGGTATTGACTTGCTCAATCCCGCCATACAAGAAAGTTTTACGCAGCGTCGCTTAAGCAATGGGACGTATAATGCGATTTTAGGATCGATGAAGCTTTCCTCTCGCATGACGGAAATTCTCAAAGGGATGATGCATGATGATGCAGCCTCGCGTTGGACACTCGAGGATGTAGAAGGGTGGGCAAATAAAACGCGTCTTACCAAGCATCAACAAATGACACTTCCCAAACCCAGTCGTCCCTTTGAATTTCAGGGGCAGCACTATCCCACAATTCCCTCATTAGCAGCAGGATTGGGGCAGGTTGGCAAGCAGGCGGTGGAAGTTCTGACAAGCCCTCAATTAGAAATTTGGTTAGTACGCACCAACAGTAAAGTGGAAATGTTTGAGGCCTTAAAAAACCCCCCAAAACTGCTGAAAAGCGTGGGTAATCAAGCGCTGCAAAATGAACTGTTTTCAACCTTTGCTTTGCAAGCCTTAGAGCCAGCATTTCCGCTTTTTTATAAAAAGAAAGCCTTTGCGATTGATGGGCTGGGCGCCTATCTCTGTAAGCATTATACGGAAGGAGAAATGCGCACGGCTCTGATGGAACTCCTCGCTTCGCCCGCTCCTAAAACATGGCTTGAAAATCAAAAAACAATTTTCCCTGAATGGGTGCGTGTACAAAAAATTGTCGAGCGACTGCCGAGTCTTTTGCAAAAACAAGGATTAGGATATGGTGTGGAACGCGCCCTGTATGAACTTAATCAGGGGCTTCCTTGTCAAAGTGATCTAATAAAAGGCTACTTTTTGGCAGAACCTGCCGATATTCTGCCGATATTGGATGCAGTTGCCGCAGAGCGCATTCCGCTTGTATCGCCGCTTGATAAGCATCTCACCGCATATATTGCGACAGTTTTTGATTTGCCTGATAAACTTTTGCCTGACTTAAATTCGTCAAAAGAAAATCGGCAAGTAGTAGCGTTGCTGAGTACCCTTGTCTATGTTGACAAAAAAACAGGCAACAATCGGTATCCGCATTTGTGCGCTTGGATTGCAGAGTATTTGGCAAAAACCCGCAAAAGTTTTTTCAGTATTGAGCGACAAAAGAAGCTGAACGAAAAAATGCAGAAAGCCTGTAAGTCAGGAAAGCTACAAGATATTTTAGAGGCAGTGGATCAACAGCAAGAGCAACTATCTGATGAGTCAGAATTTGCAGAAGCGCAGCGGCTTTATGAAAAGCTGTTTGTCGATCAAGATAAATGTCGGGATGACATGAAACAAATAACCAAGATGGCGAGAGAGAAAACAAATAAATATGCGCCCGTTGTCTCTGCCACGCTTGCGATACTCATTGCCATTTTTGGCACACTGATGAACAGCTAAGGGGGCAGGGATTATGGCAAAAAATGCTATTACATCGGGGATGAAAAAAACATTTCTCATATCGCTTTGTACTCTTAGTCTGATTAGTTTGCCATCGGGTATACTCTTATTGGTGGGGATGCTCCCAACTCTTACTGTCTGGCAATATGATCATTTACAAAACAAGAATATTGCGCTCACGATAGGGTTTATGAATCTTGCGGGTATTATCCCGTTTATTATTGAGGTTTTTCCACATGGACAACAAATACAGCATGTAATGGAGACGCTCCGCTCCACAAAAACATGGGCGGTTATTTACCTAGGTGCATTTATGGGCTGGATGATTTTGCAAGGTCTGCATCCGTTGATTAAAAACGGCCTCACGACGCAAATAACCAAGCGACAAGAAAAATTTAAAAAGATGCAAGAGCAGTTGGTTGGAAAATGGGGCGAAGATGTGACGAACCCTAAGAAGCAGTAGCTTCGCCCGTGACGATACTACTTCGTTGATTTCTCAATAGCCGTCCCCGCCGATTTAATGTCCTTGCCAACACCAGAAACCGTGTTGCACGCATTCAAGCAAAACGCTGTTGTCATAACTACAAAGAGGGTGAGAATCTGTTTTATCGTGTGTTGCTCTATAAGGGGGGAGTTGATACAAGAATGGAGGGAGAAAGGGGTGCAAGCCCGCACCCCTACCCGTAAAAGGAGGAATCCGAATGTTTAAGCCATTCAGAGTGATTTTTCTAGTGAAGATATGGATTAAAATCCACATCAAACGCTAGATAATCTGGGGAGTAGTAGATGCCTAGGAACATTTGCTACTCCCTTTCTCCTTTTCTTATACTATAAAACTTCTTAACAATCAAGAAACACCCGTAAAAAATTTATTATGACCGAACAACCCGATTACAAAAACACCGTTTTTTTGCCACAGACAGATTTCCCCATGCGCGGGGATTTGCCCAAAAAAGAACCGCTCTTGTTAGAGAAATGGGCGCAAGAAGGTTTGAGCAAAAAACTTGTCGAGAAAAATAAGGGCAAGGAAAAGTTCGTGCTGCACGATGGCCCGCCTTATGCCAACGGCAATTTGCACATTGGGCACGCGCTGAATAAAATCCTTAAGGATGTGATTAACCGCGCCATGCGGATGAGCGGCAAGCATGTTGCCTATATTCCGGGGTGGGACTGCCACGGCTTGCCGATTGAGTGGAAAATTGAGGAGGAATACCGCGCCAAAAAGCAGAACAAAGACGATGTGCCTGTGCTGGAATTTCGGAATCAATGCCGCACATATGCCGCAAAATGGGTGGAGATTCAAAAGGCAGAGTTTCAACGACTCGGGATAGACGGTCTGTGGAACGCGCCCTACGTCACCATGGATTTTAAAGCCGAAGCGCAAATTGTGAAGGAGCTACATAAACTCGCCCGCAATGGCATTCTCTATAAGGGTTTCAAGCCTGTGCTGTGGAGTGTGGTGGAGCAAACTGCACTAGCTGAGGCAGAAGTTGAGTACATGGAGAAGGAGAGCACGGAGGTTTATGTTAAGTTTCCGATTGTTGCCTGCCAACATGCACCAGAATTAGTCGGCGCAAATATTGTTATTTGGACAACGACACCATGGACGTTGCCCGCGAATACGGCGGTGGCGTGTAATCCTGACCTAACGTATGTATTGGTAGAAGTGGAAGATGCAAAATTTTTGGTGGCGGAAAAACTGCTGCCAGCCTTTCTTGAAAAAACAAAAATGGACCCCAGCCTTCGCTGGGGATTCGCCCAGAGCGATATCAGCACACCGAACGAATCCCCAGCGAAGGCTGGGGTCCATTCCCTGCTGGCATCGTATACAGGGCGGCAATTAGAAAACATATCTTGTGAAGCGCCATTTGCCAGTACAAATCGTGATAATAAACTTCGTTTATTATATTGTGCTGATTTTGTTACTGATACAGATGGCACAGGCTTTGTGCATATCGCTCCTGCTCATGGGGAAGATGACTTTTATTGCCATAGCAACAATATAAATTTATACGGTCTTTCTAATGACACGCCTTTTAAGCAAATTGAACAATCTAATTTTTATCTTTTCCCCCAACTCCTCAACAAAGACGGCACCTATAAATCCACGGTGCCGCACTTTGCAGGGATGCATATTTTTAAAGAGTCCACCACCGAAGCGATTTTAGAGAAATTGCGGGAGCAGGGGGCGTTGCTCTATTCTAACAAATTCAAGCACTCCTATCCGCACTCATGGCGGTCAAAAAAGCCGTTGATATACCTTGCCACGCCACAATGGTTTGTGGGGATGGATAAGGGAGGCGCGAGGCACGAGGCGCGAGGCACGAGGGAAGAAGAAAGTTTGGTCTCTGATGCGGAAACATCCTCTTTACTCGCGCCTCGCGCCTCGTGCCTCGCGCCTGAATCAACTATCCGTGCAAAAGCCCTCACCGCCATCGATGCAACCACCTTCCACCCCGCCGCAGGGCGCAACCGCATCAAATCTATGGTGGAGAATCGCCCTGACTGGTGTGTGTCGCGGCAACGGGCGTGGGGCGTGCCGATTGCGTTGTTGGTGCACAAGGAATCGGGCGCGGTTATTACCGATAAGCCTGTGTTGGAGAAAATCGCCGCTGAGTTCGCCGAAAAAGGCTGTGATGTTTGGTATGCCGAAGAGCCCGCCTATTTCCTCGACGGTACAGACTATAACCCCGCCGAGTATGAAAAAGTCATGGATATTCTGGATGTTTGGTTTGACAGCGGGTGTACGCACGCGTTTGTGCTGCGGCATCCTGTGCGGGAGGAGTGGGAAGTTGAGGGGGAAGGCACGAGGCGCGAGGCACGAGGCACGAGGGAAGATAATACCGAAAACATTCCTGTGTCAGTCTATCAACAAGAAAATAATGCTGCCCTTCTCGCGCCTCGCGCCTCACACCTCGCGCCTAATCTGTCCCCTGCCGACCTCTACCTTGAAGGCTCAGACCAACATCGGGGCTGGTTTCAATCCTCCCTCTTAGAAAGCGTGGCGACACGGGGCGTTGCGCCCTATAAAGCCATTCTCACCCACGGTTTTGTGCTGGATGAGCAGGGGCGGAAAATGTCTAAATCCATGGGCAATGTCACCGCACCTGAAGAAGTGTTGAAAAAATACGGGGCGGATATTTTGCGGCTGTGGGCGAGTTGTTCGGACTATTTCGAGGATTTACGCATTGGCAATACCATCCTTGAGCACTATGCAGATATGTATCGCCGTTTGCGGAATACCCTGCGCTATTTGTTGGGTGCGTTGCAGGGCTTTAATGACGCTGAACGGGTGACAGACGTAGGACAACTGCCCGAACAAGAGCAATACATTCTCCATCGTCTCGCACAACTGAATGCGCTCAGAGAGCAATGTTTCAAGAGCTATGACTTCAAAGGGTTTTACCAAGAGCTGCACAATTTTTGCGCGGTGGATTTATCGGCGTTCTATTTTGATAGCCGCAAAGATAGCCTTTATTGCGATGCGGTGGACAGCCCCAAACGCCGTGCCACCCGCACGGTGTTCGCCATTTTGTTTGATAGTTTAAGCAAATGGCTTGCCCCTGTGTTGTGCTTCACGGCAGAGGAGGCTTGGGCAGCGGCAGGCAATGCCGATAGCGTTCACCTCCAAGACTTCCCGCATAATCCGATGGTGCGCTTGCAACCCGCGCTAGATGAAAAATGGAGTAAGATAAAAAACTTGCGCTCCGTTGTCATGGCAGCGTTGGAAAAAGAACGCGCCGAGAAACGCATTGGCTCAAGCCTGCAAGCCGCGCCCGTTATCTATGCAACGCAAGACTATGCGGATGCCTTACACGGAATTGATTTGGCGGATGTGTGCATCACTTCTAGTGCAACCCTAGAGGTGGTAACGCATATCCCTGAAAATGCCTATACCCTGCCAGAGGTAGTAGGCGTGGGGGTTATCGCCTCCCTCGCCACAGGCGACAAATGCGCCCGTTGCTGGAAGGTGACGGAAGAGGTGGGGCAGCAGGAAAATCACCCTAGTTTGTGCAAACGGTGCGCGGAGGTGGTGGGGTGAAGCTGTGTGTTGGAAATATTTATAAAGCATTTTGATTGAGCGCATCAGCGATTTGTTTTAGGAGCTGAGCGTTTGACAATTTTAAATATTTTTCCTCGTCAAGAGGTCTGCCATTCGTTTTTTGATGATTGTCGAGATAAAAAGCTTTGGCTGTAGCTAATTGTTCCCTTGAGGCTAATGGGGTATAGGAAACTTCAGTATCATCTGGAAGTGTCAGGACTTACGCAGCTGAGTGATTCACATCACAAGTCTGAGTGGATTATTCAACGCTGAATATACATAGTCATAGAGTAATTTTTCTTTTAGTTGATAGACGGTAGTTTTGAGGGCATATGCGGCGCGTTTAAGGATAACCCAAGC
>CANGXP010000052.1 GCA_947457935.1 Alphaproteobacteria bacterium
GCCGATATTGTCATATTTGAAGAACACCGCCGCCAGCCGTATATTATTGTAGAATTGAAAGAGCCAAAATCGCTAGACGGCAAAAAGCAACTTGAGTCCTATTGCAAGTTTGAGGGGGCATCGATTGGCGTTTGGACAAATGGCAATGAAATTGAGTATTATTTCAAGCAAGAACACCCAAAAAACAAAACCACCTATCTTGAAAAATTATCCTACCTGCCCAGCGTTACCCAAACACTCACCGATGTTTTGAATGTTCGCTTTACTATTAAGCAGTTGCTGATTAACGATAAACTGCAAGAAAAAAGCCTGAAAGAAATCATCCTTGAATTTGAAGATATTGTCTTGGCGAATTCGGGTGTGGATAGCTTTGAAGAGATATTCAAGCTGTTATTCACCAAGCTGTACGATGAATGGGCAAGCAGCAGTGATGCGGACGCTATCGCCGCTTTAACCAACCACGGCATCTCCCTTGATGACATAGACGATAGCAAGTTTCGCCCGCTGGAGTTTCGGAACACAGGCACGGAAAGTGAAACACAAAAACGCCTTATTGCCCTGTTTGAAGAGGCAAAAAAGAGATGGCAGGGTATTTTCACAGAAAGCGATACGTTTCGCCTCACCTCAACCCATCTAAAAACCTGTGTTTCCTATTTACAAGACGTGAAACTGTTTAATTCCAACTTAGAAGTGGTGGATGATGCCTTTGAGTATCTAGTCAATAAAGAACAAAAGGGGGATAAGGGACAGTATTTTACGCCACGTTATGTTATTGATATGTGTGTGAAAATGCTTAATCCGCAAGCTCATGAAACCATGATTGATACGGCGGCGGGCAGTTGTGGCTTTCCCATGCACACCATTTTTCATGTTTGGAGCCAACTTAACCCCGATGCGCCAAACTTGCTAACCACAAAACAACGCACCCGTGCTGAAACTGATTATGTGCAAAACAAGGTTTTTGCCATTGATTTTGATTTGCGTTCGGTACGAGTGGGGCGCACCCTCAATATTATTGCGGGCGATGGGGAAACCAATGTGCTGTTGCTGAACACCCTTGATTTCACACGGTGGCAAGAAACCATTACCGATAGGGCGTGGATTTCAAATTATATGAAAGGCTTTGATAAGCTGGAAAAACTAAAAACCAGCAGCGATTGCAGCCAATTTGGCTTTGATATTCTGATGGCTAACCCGCCTTTTGCGGGCGATATTACCGATGATACCATTATTCACCGCCACGGCGGCGTTGCCAAAAAAGCAAACGGTAAATATGCCGATAAAGTAAGCCGCGATGTGCTGTTTATTGAACGCAATTTAGCGTTTTTAAAAGATGGTGGGCGCATGGCGGTTGTGTTGCCGCAAGGGCGGTTTAACAACAGCAGCGATAAAGACTTGCGCGACTTTATCGCCGAGCGTTGCCGCATTCTGGCGGTGGTGGGCTTGCATGGTAATGCGTTTAAACCCCACACAGGCACAAAAACCAGTGTCTTGTTTGTGCAAAAATGGCATCGTGAACTTTGCCCTAAAGTCGATGATTACCCTATCTTTTTTGCCACGATGCAGGAACCCAGCAAGGATAACAGTGGTGATAAAATCTACCGAACCGATGCCAACGGTGCACGCATTAAAGACCTGCACGGGCATTTTATCGTCAAGCATGATTTATTCAGTCAACCGATAACTGACACTGTACGCACTCCGCCTGGCATCGCCGAAGCCTTCATAGAGTTTGCAAAAAAAGAACGATTGTCCTTTGTGGGAAAGCCCTAAGCCCTTTTGATAACGCCAAGTATGCGGCGTTGTTAGAGGGGCTGGAGGTGAGCGAGGTTAATTTTGATTCTATTATTACAACGGAATTAGCAAGATTAGAGGCTGAGTTTTACACAGCAAAAACCTTTGACATGAAAAATTACTTTATAGGTGAAGATATTATTGATTTTGTTCAATATGGTACATCTAAAGAGTTAAACGAGGAAAAGGTTGGATTTCCTATTTTGAGATTAAATGAATTTGATAGTGCATTTATTTCTGAGCCAGCAAAATATTGCAGTCTTGTGGATAGTGAGATGTTCAATTCATTGAAATTATTTAAAAATGATGTGCTGATTTGTAGAACAAATGGAAATCCAAAATACGTTGGGAAAAGTGCACTTGTTCCACAAAATTATGAATACGCTTATGCATCGTATCTATTCAAGATACGCCCTAAAAAAGAGATGATTAATTCCTCAACATTAGTTGCCTTTCTAAATTCAAAATATGGACGCATAGAAATTGAAAAATACTCTATTGCAAGTAATCAGGTTAATTTTAGCCCAGCAAAATTCAGACAGTTAAGAATTCCTGCTTTTTCTGAGGATTTAAATAATTTCATTGAAGAACTTACATATCAAGCGTTTGAAAAACTTGAAAAATCCAAAACCACTTATACCGCCGCTGAAAACATACTGCTGTCTGAAATTGGCTTAACCAATTTCACCCCTAGCAACGAACCCGTGAACATTAAAACCTTTAGCGAAAGTTTCACCACATCGGGGCGGCTGGATGCGGAGTATTACAGCCCTAAATATGAGGACATAGAAAAAGCCTTAACAGGTTGTGTGGGCGGATACTGCCAAATTAAAGATGCCTTCACACAAAATAAATCCACTTTCAAAATAGAAGAAAAGGAGACTTATCAATATGTAGAAATTGGCAGTGTTAATGTTTCAACGGGAGAAATAACCCCGCTCGAGCTGTTAGGCAGTGACCTGCCCCCCAACGCGAAACGCATTTTACGGAAAGGGGATGTTATTCTTTCCAAAGTCCGCACCTATCGTGGCGCGGCGGCTATCATCGATAAAGACGGATATGTTGGTAGCAGTGCGTTCACTGTTTTAAGAGAAAATGGCAAAGTAAACAAAGAAACCCTTCTAGTTTTCTTAAAATCTAAAATTTTGCGGGAATACTCTTTGAAGCCTAATACAGGCACGTCTTACCCCGTGATTGTTGATGAGGATGTTCTATCATTTCCGTTGCCACTTATCCCCCTTGCCAAACAATCCGAAATCGCCGCCCTTATCACTCAATCGTTCAGTTTAAAAAAACAATCCGAACACCTGCTAGAGGTTGCCAAACGTGCCGTTGAAATCGCCATTGAGCAAGACGAAGCGGCGGCAATGGGGTGGATTGTTGAGCAGACAGGTGAACAGACAAAGGCAATGATCGCATGACCCCCTTCATCCTCCCACCCCTTCCCCCCGCCGCCGACATCGAAACCAAGGCAATCCTAAAAGCCGTCATCCCCGCCCGTGCGGCGTTGGCGGAATTGAAAACAGGCGGGCGGATTATTCCTGATGATTCCTTGCTGATAACCAACCTTACCTTACTGGAAGCGAAAGACTCATCCGAGATTGAAAACATCTTTACAACGCACGATGCCCTGTTTCGGGCGGATGCCTTGCCTAACAAGGCGGTCGACCTGAATGTTAAGGAAGTACAACGCTATCGTGCAGCACTATGGCATGGGGTGGAATCCATCCGCCGCAAGCCGCTTGCCACTAACACGTTTGTGGAACTGTTCCAGCGCATTAAGGAAACCGATGCAGGCATTCGCACCACCACAGGCACACGGATAGCTGACGGGCACGGCAACACCATCTATACCCCGCCTGAAGGCGAGGAAACAATACGCACCCTGCTTGCCAACCTTGAAACTTTCCTTCATGCCGATAATGGCATTGACCCGCTTATCAAAATGGCAGTGGGGCACTATCAGTTTGAGGCGATACACCCGTTTACCGATGGCAACGGGCGCACGGGAAGGATTATCAACATCCTATATTTACTGCAAGAAGACTTGCTGGATACCCCAGTGCTGTTCCTTAGCCGCTATATCATTGAGCATAAAGCCGACTATTACCGCCTGCTTAAAGAAGTAACCGAGCAAGGCGCATGGGAAGCGTGGGTGCTGTATATGCTGAAAGCCGTTGAAGTAACCTCACGCGAAACTATCGAGCGCATTCACGCTATTTCAGACGCATTGCAGACACTGCAAACCGACATGCGCGAGCATACCCCCAAAATATATTCCAAAGACTTTGTAGAGCTGCTGTTTTCCAGCCCGTACATTCGCATTCACGATGTGGTAGAGGCAGGCATTGCAAAAGGACGTATTACCGCAGGACGCTATTTGCAAACGTTGGCGGCGGCTGGATTGCTTGTGCAACAACGGCTAGGCAAAGAAACCATCTATCTGAATATGCCGCTCATTACCATTTTGGCAGGCAAGAATACACCTGTTCAAAAATGAACATATCCGCTATTATAAGTTCATAAATTAATATATTTGAACCTATAGTGCCGCATGTGTTCAAATATGAACATGACAAAAAGGAAGTGTTTATGAAAGCAATCATCCCTCGCCCGCGTTTCCACCAAGGAACAAGAAGACGGGCATTCTTTAAACGCACAAAAGCAACGGTTAAGCGAATATTGCCAACGCAGGGGCTTCACCGTCATAAAAACGTTTGAATTGATAGAATCTTCCACTCGTGGCGAGCGCAAAGAATTTCAAGCCATGCTGGAATTCGCCCAGAAACAAAAGGAAACAATCGCGATTGTTGCCGATGCGGTGGATAGAGTGCAGCGCAGCTTTACAGAAACTGTACAGTTAAATGAAATGCGCCTTAAGGGCACAGTAGAACTACATTTTTACCGTGAAGGAATGTTTATAAGCAAAAATTCCAACTCATCCGACATTATGCGATGGGATTTTGCCGTGCTTTCCGCAAAAAGTTATGTGTTGCAGCTTTCTGAAAATGTTAAGCGTAGCATGGAATATAAGCGCAAAAACGGCGAGTGGACAGGGGCTTCTCCCATTGGCTACAGCAACACCCGTGACCTGATTACAGGCAAGGCAACGTTAGAAATTGATAATCAGCGGGCTTTTTTAGTGCGCCGCATTTTTGAAGAGTATGCAACAGGGCTATATTCTATCAATGAGATGGTACGCCGTGCCGCAGGATGGGGCTTATGCAATAAACGGCAAAAGAAATTGCCCCTAGCCCCTAGCCAGATGCACAAGCTGTTGATGAATCCTTTTTATCACGGAGAAATGCAGGTGAATGGCAAGCTATACCCACACCGTTATCCACCGATTATTGACAAAGACCTGTTCGAGCGTTGCCAAGACGTGCGCCTCGCTAAAAACACCCGCGTTACCAGCGTTGTTGAAACAAAACATGATTTTGTGTTTCGTAGCTTGCTAACTTGTGCCGTTTCAGGGCGCAAAGTCTCCCCTGATATTAAAAAGGGGAAATTCATTTACCTGATATGCCGTGACCCGCAAAATCCTGAAAAAAAGCTATTCGTGCCTGAACAAGTGATAATGGCGCAAGTGGAAGAAGTATTTAAGGCGTTGGCTATACCGCAAGCCCTTATAGAAGCTATTACCGAACATCTTAAGCAAAGCCATGAAGCTGAAAAAGGCTATCACCATGCCGCCCTTGAA
Source organism: Alphaproteobacteria bacterium (assembly GCA_947457935.1). Classification (GTDB taxonomy): domain Bacteria; phylum Pseudomonadota; class Alphaproteobacteria; order JAJTHO01; family CANGXP01; genus CANGXP01. The sequence goes on from CANGXP010000052.1 coordinate 5,495, forward strand.
GATTTGAAACGGCAACAGCGCACCATGCAAGACCGCCTAGACAGGCTTTTAGATATGCGAATTGATGGGAGTATTACTAAGGATATTTACGACACAAAAGCGTCTTTGCTTAAGCAAGAACGTATCTCTATTGACATGGCTATACAAGACCACCAAGCGGCTGATGATACCTATAAAATCACTGTGTCTTCGGTATTTACGCTTGCGTCTGAGGCATTTGAGATTTTTAAGAGTTCGAAAAACCACCAAAAGCGGAAACTGATAGGATTTCTGTTTTCGAACCTGAAACTAAACGGCGGAAACCTAGAGTATACCTTGCGTTCGCCGTTTGACCTTATGGTGAAAAACCACTCTTATGAAGAATGGCTGGGGCGGAAGGATTCGAACCCTCGATGGCGGTACCAAAAACCACTGCCTTACCGCTTGGCTACGCCCCAATGCTCAAAATATAAATGAGAAACGCAAACTACTGCCTCTTTAAAAAGAAATCAAGCATTGAGTGCTGAATATTTGCATTTTCAGGGCGTATTTATAAAAATACACCGCCGTTATTTTCTTCTATAGTCGTTTAAAAATAAAATTGCCCACTGCCGACCACGAAGTGGCGGCGCAGCCAATACGACCGCAACCGAGCGAACATGTCACTTAAGTACATGAGTGAGGTTAAGGGAAATTTGCAGGCGTGAGCAGTTTTATTTGGGAATGACTATATATTATTGCCACGCATCACAAGGGATACAGACAACTCACTTCCCAATACAAAAATCCCGAAACACAATATCCAGCATGGCTTCCACATCATATCGCCCCACAAGCTCGCCGAGTTTATGCAGGGCATGGCGCACATCTTCCGCCATTAATTCTGGTAGGTGCGCTTGTTTTGCACGGTGCAGGGCTTCTGATGCGGCAAGAGCTGCATGACGATGCCGCGTGCGGGTGAGCAAGGGAGCTGAAGACTGCCCGCCATAGAGCTGTTCGAGGGTTTGTAGCAATACGCTATGGAGCGCAGAAAACCCTGCTCCCGTTTGTACGGACAAAGCAAGAAAGCCTTCGGGAGACCTGAATTCTTGCGCGACATCGATTTTATTAAGTATTTTTAGAACGGGTTTGCTGGAAATTGCTGGACCCCAGCCTTCGCTAGGGATTCTATCCGTTTTTGTATACTCAGCGCGCATCCCCAGCGAAGGCTGGGGTCCAGTTAGTTGATTTTCCAAATGCATCATATTTCCTAACAACGGCAGTTGCGCTTCTAAGTCCACGGTTGCATCCGCAACAAACAGCACTATATCCGCGCTTTCTAGCCATGCTTTTGCCCGTGCAATGCCTGTTTGCTCAATACTATCGGTGGTGTTATCGCGCAATCCCGCCGTATCAGCCAGAATCACGGCATAACCGCCAATATCAAGGCACACCTCGATAATATCGCGTGTCGTACCCGCGAGGGGCGAGACAATCGCCGCTTCTCGTGTGGCAAGGGCGTTCAACAGGCTGGACTTGCCCACGTTGGGTCGCCCCACAATCGCAATGCGAATGCCATCGCGCAGCCGTTCACCCCGTTGCCCTTCTTGAAGGTGCTGTTCAATGGCATGGAGCACATCGTTTATTGCCTGCTGCACGGTGGTTAGCACGCTATCGGGAATATCCTCCTCTGGGAAATCTAAATGCGCTTCTAAATACGCAAGCGGCTTTAATAGCATCTCCTGCCAACTTGTATACAACGCGTACAACGTGCCTTGTAGCTGTTGAATTGCTTGACTACGCTGTTTTTCCGTTTCCGCATCGAGTAAATCCGCCAGCCCTTCAACTTGGGTTAAATCGAGTTTTTCGTTTTGGAATGCCCGCTTGGTGAATTCCCCTGCATGGGCAAGACGGATGTTGGGTAAAGAGCATAGCGCATTTAAAGTCGCGGTAAGCACTGCCTTGCTGCCATGGAGATAAAACTCCACCACCTCTTCCCCTGTAAAGCTGTGAGGGGCAGGAAAATAGAGGGCAAGCCCTTGGTCGATAGTCTCGTTTGTAGAAGGATGCCGAAACGTACCATAATGCGCATAGCGCGGCTTTGGCTGTGTGATGCCTGTAAACGCGTTAAGTGCTGTTAGGGCTTGTATGCCTGACACGCGAATAACAGCCACCCCTGCTTTGCCCGCAGCGGTGGCAAGGGCAACGATAGTTTCTGAGGCGGGTGTGTTACTGGTCATCACGCAACTGCAAGGCTGTCACAGGGGAGCCGCCAACAAGGTGCTCTTGCAGTATTTTCTCTGCATCCTCAATGCTATTGCACTGATACCATGTTTCTTGGGGGTAAATGGCAATCACCACCCCCAGATGACAGCGATCCAAACACCCCGCTGCATTAATGCGTGTTTGCGGGATTTTTAGCTCCTTGGCGCGGGCTTTGAGGTAGTCACGGATTTTCTCTCCGCCCTTGCTTGCGCAACAGCCTTGGCTGTGTCCGTCCGCGCGGCGGTTGGTGCAAACAAAAACATGGTGGTGGTAGAAGGTCATAAGGCTTATTGTTTTGCGGAAAGGGTTGGGGGGATGTCGCGGGCACTATGGAGGATACGAAGAATATAAACAATGCTCTCTAACACCTCATAGAAAACAAGATATTTGCCCACCACGAGGCAGCGCGCCTGTGGGTGGAATTCAGAGCGAATACTCCCGATGAAAGGTGTGTGTGTTAAGCTCTCAAAAACGGCTTCAAAACGCGTGAATAGTTTCGTTGCGGCGCATGGATTATGTTCTTTTACATAGGAGAGAATGTCCGATAAGTCCATTTCTGCATCTTCAGCAAGATGATACGTCAACATTTAGAGGCTCAGGCGTTGTTTTATTGCTGCCATGGCGGTCTTCCCCTCTACCACACGCCCCGCCGCAATATCGTCATACCCTTCTTGCACGGCTTGGCGAATATACGCAATGTGCTCGGCGTATTCCTGTTGAATTTGGGCAATGCGCTGCTGGATGGCTTCTTCAACAAACGTGTTGATGTCATTGCCGTATTGTCCCGAAGCAAGAATGCCTTCAAGGGAGGATTGGAGCGCGGGAGAAAGAGAAATGGGCTGCATAACAAAACTTTCATTTACCGATATATTGTAGCATAAACACAAAGATTTGTAAATTCGTTAAAAAGCAATCTACCATGCCCTGAAAGCCACCTAAAAAAACACCGATTTTGGAAAAAATGGCGGTTTTCTGCCGCGAAAACAATGTTTCACGTGAAACATATATGGGATTTTATTTAATTCTATTTTCGTTGGATTGGTGCAGTTTCCATAGTATCGATGCATCACAATGAGGCATGCGCGAATAGTATGCCATGACAGCATCACACGCTGTTTGATAGGCTTCTTGGGCGTTATCTATCGTTATTGCATTAAGCGGCCGCTGTATAACAGAAATACGCGTACTGCCAATCTGTTCAATGTATTCCTGCATGCCTTTTATCAGGCGTTGTGTGTCAGTAAGCGTGATGCCAAACACCCGCGTTCCTAAATTATTGTGGTGTATTGTGGGGAGTTCAGTATCAAAAATAATGCTCAATTTCTCCCTGTCTAGCAGTGCAGTAACAGGATTAATCGTGCCTGTGAGGGAGGGCAATCCCCTTTCTTTTAGCACAGCGGCTTTTGGCATTTCGAAGCCTTTTAGTTCTTCTTTCTCCAACTTTTTGTTCGCCGCAAAGCAATAGAGCCTCATTTCTTGAGATTTTTTGTGTTGAAAGAATAGGCATTTTAATTCTGTTGCTAGACTGCCCCTGTTCTGTTCTTTATCCACAAACACCAGGCTTTTTAAGGCACTTCTTGCGCAAAAAGCAGGCAATCCATTTTCTTCTAATTGCAAGAATATCGATGGAGGAATGTTGGGATCATAGCGATAGAAAAGGATTGGGTGTTCGGCATCAGGCGAATAACAATGCATTAACATCGCTAAAGAGCTGTGGGTAGTACCCCGTATTTCAGACTGCTTTTGAAAATTTCCCAGCACATCGGCCACTGTATCCCACGTTACAGAAAAATCGGGGTTGTTAATCGTGCAATATGGCAGCATAAACGAAAAAATAAGAGGTCATTTTAAAAATGCATCATTACAGGACTTACGCAGTTCTATACTCATCGTAACTGAAGAAGTTGCGATGTTTCGCTCAAGCGCCGCGCGGGCTTTACCGCTCGCAAATTTTTTTGCAAATCTTGAGGTGCGAGCGGTATAGTCAAGCGTAGCGCGTTGTTTTATAA
>CANGXP010000053.1 GCA_947457935.1 Alphaproteobacteria bacterium
AATGCATTCAATTCGGCAACTGAAATTTGCGGGTTGTCTTGTATCGTTCGCGATAAACTACTGATGTTCCCTGCTGCCGAACCGCGATTGCTCAACATCAAGCCATAATCAATAACCGCAAATGTTAGTCCTAGAAAAATTGGCATTGTTAGTGCCGCTTCAACAACACCAAATCCACCGCGCCCCTTACAAAAATAACGCAATCTGTTCTTAAAACGGGTAATAACACTCACTGTTTGGGGAGCTTGGATCATAAGTAATTCCTCTTTATCATTCACTGTTCTTGTTTTTCTTGGTCCTCGTCATACGACGTGATGACACCTAATAAATAGCGTCACCCTACACTTGACTTGCTTAAATGGATTTTTGATTATTCAAAGAGGGATTCCTAAAATCCGCTGTTGTACAATCCTGGTGGAAAAAACCCTAAAGATTCCCCGCCTCAAGCATTTTGCGCAAAGCTTCACGTTCTTGATAGCCCGCTGCTTGTGCTTCGAATACATCATTGGTGTTGGTGAAGACGATGCCACTAAAAAAACCAATAGCTTTTTCAATTTCTTCACTGTCCGCGTTTTCATTGCGGAGTAAATCTTGTAAATTGTAAGAGGCTTCGATGAGTGCTTCATCATAATCGAAATCAGGGCGCAACGACCTTTTTAAGCCCGCAACCATGCCCAATGCATGCGCTGCTTCATCGGCGGCAGAGGGTTCTTGGCGTTGTGCGTATTCTTCCAACGCAGAAATTTTTAAGTTCGTTTGCATAAAGTTTGTACTATCCTCAAGAATTCTTAATGTTTGCGCGCTATCTTTTGATTGCGTTCTAACACCCTGACAGCAGATAAAGCTCCACCACGTTTTTTGTTATATCCTCATGCTAGGAGGAATTTATTGACGAAAGGTTAACGAAAAAGACATAAGTTAATTTTTCTCAAAAAAAGAAAAAACTTTTAATCTTGGAATAAATGTGATAAATTTCACATAAAGAATAAAATAAGACTTACGCGAAAATAATCATTTTGCATTCGTCCTAAGAAAGATACATGAGAAACAGAATCCTAACCCGCCTAAAAGTATGGAACGCGTTACAGGTTTTACTTGTAGCGACATTCTTTATGTGTGTGGGGGCATTAACCAGTTGGGCGGCCGAGACAAACAGTGCTGTTGACACATTACGACCGTCTCAAAAAACAGTTTGCAATCAGGAAATACAACGCGCAACCAAATCACTCCCCTCTGAGTGCACGACTATAGGCATTACGGCATCTATATTAAGTCCCTATCAAGGAGGGATTGAACTTTTGGGGTATGAAAGTTCTTTTTGTCAATCTCCCAAAGCAAAATTAAAAGCAGATAGTGCACAGGGATTACTCACAAAAATTTGCCAAGAGGCAAATAACACACTGTGTCAGACACAACTCAAAGGGATTGACGCGGCACAAAAACCACTGGCTAGCTTTAGCTGTGGCGTTACACAATTATATTCTTCAAAAGAGAATCGAACAGATTGGTATAACAACATAGTTGGTCAACGGGGCAAAGCCAAAGCTCCAGAGATTTTTGCCAACAAATTTAACACTGCTGTTACCAGCGCTAAAGCGAACCAAACTAGTGCGGGGCAACAAGGCGCAACACTTGCAGAAATTCAAGCGAACTTCTCAAAAATCTGTTTTGCGTGCGGGTTAGTGTCACGGCTTTACACCATCTCGATTGTATACGGTGAAAAAGTTACTGCTGCACTTGGCAGAGAAATTGTTAAACTGATGGGCATTGGACTTGCCCTTTACATGGCGTTTGTTGCCCTAAAGCTTTTCTTTCCATTTGGCCCACAAGATAAAATGGTGGGGCTTGCCAACAAACTTTCTATAAGCGTCCTGATTACAGTTGCACTGTCTTTTTTATACCTTACCGATACCAGTTATAAATTTTATTGGAACTACGTTTATAACCCGATTGTTGATGCCGCCATCAACATGAACGACCAACTCTTGACAGAAGGCAGTGGTGAGGGCACTTTTTTCGGGCGGCTTAATGCACAAAATATTGTCTGCAGCACCCCTGATATGTCGGGGGCTGATTTATTAACAGCGGAACAGAACGCCTCGCGTAATAAACTGCAATGCCAAGTACACAAACTGCAGTATGTGTTTACTTACGGGTTGGCAACAGGGATTTATATTTTCCTGCAAGGTTCGTATATTAGCGGTGCGATTCTGGTTTTAATCTATGCATTTGCGCCGCTGGTGTTTGCGTTTGCGATTGTTGACGCATTGATGCGCTGGACATTTATGAGTATCCTTAGCCCCGCACTTATGGCCTGTGGCTGTTTTCCTCTCACGCGGAAATATGCCTATTTAGGGGTGCGGGTAATGCTGGAAGCCGCGATTAGTTTCGTGGTGGTGGCAGTGATTGCTGTGCTGATTTCAGGGATGATGGAACAATCTTTATCGGCACTGAATGATAAATTAGGAGAGAAAAATTTGCCAAAATGGCTAGAGGATTCTCTCAAAACACCCTCTAATAAAACCACCCCTGCTGTTGCACCTAAACCCACTACACCGCCAACAACACTGCCTAACCCATCCACAACCACAGGGCAGCTTGAAAACAGCGCTGCGATTGTTGCCGCAGCAGATTTTAATGAATTTTATCAAGGCGATGGGAAGCAAGATTATGTAACCGCGCTGCTCTCAGGTGTGGTGGATAAAAACACCATTGGCTTCCCCCCACAATATCCCCAACGCACCACCCTCACACCCTCAGGAATGCAAGAGGTGTATGAAGATAAGGCATTAGCGACAATAACATCGGTAACAAAGGGTGCGAGTGAGGGGTTTAAGTGTCGTGTTGTACCAACCAGTGGCGTATTTTACTCTCGTTATGGCTGGCGTAGCGGTGGATTTCATGCAGGTCTTGATATCTCTCCTGCTGAGGGAACGCCAATCGTTGCAACTGATGGTGGAAAAGTAATAGATGTGGATATTGTAAAAGTATCAGGTTACGGCAATTTTGTTAGAATTTTACACCAAGGAGGTTGGGTCACTACATACAACCACATGCAGGATGGATCTGTTAAAGTTAAAACAGGAGACATCGTCACTGCTGGACAGTTGCTCGGTGCTGTTGGCAGCACAGGCTATAGCACAGGACCACACTTACATTTTGAAGTCTTAAATGGTTGTGTAGAAGCGTATGGAGGGGGCTGCTCGACAGACCCAGAAATTTGTCTTCAAGGCGCTACTATGCCTAGTGGCACTTTCACAGGCACAACAGCAAACGGCAACCCCGCCGCCGCCCTCTTCTCTGCCCCCGCTTTCGATTATTCGGATAGTGAATTTATGATTCTGTGTGCGGCAGGATTGCTAGCGGGTTTCTTGATGAAAAACTTTGGGAACATTGGCGCACAGTTTTTGGGCGGGCAGACCTTTGGTGTTAGCTCAGGCGGCGCGTTAAGCAACATGGCGGCAGCAGGTGCACAATGGGCGGGGGCGTTGGGGGGCGTGGGCATGGGCTTTGCGCGGAATGCGCTGACGCCAACAACAAACAGCAATGCAACGGGCAACCCCGTGCGGGATATGCTGATGCAAAATAATCTAACAGCAGGACTGGATCAATATCTGGAAAATTCAGGGGCATACAACCGCGCAGGTGAATTTGTGGATAATGCCAAAACTGCTATTGAAAATAATCCTGTGGTAAAAGGGGTGACTGATAAAGTTGATGAGTTGAAAGCAGGACTTGAGTCCTTTAGCCAATCTAGAGTGGGACGTGTGACAGACGCTGCGTTAAGCGGGGTGGGAGCTGTTGCAGGGATGGGCATGGGTGCGCTGGGTATTGGGGCAACGGGGCTTGTTTCCATGACAGAAAACCTTGCGATGCAACAGGCAATGCGCGTGCTGGAAGCAACAGGGTATGCTGAACTTGCAGGTGCAGTTGGCGGCGGATTTGCTCAAGGGGTGGGCACAGGCATGAGTTGGGTGCCTGAAAATCGTACCGTCTTCATTAACCGTGATGTGGTAAAACAATATGTTGCCATGCAGGGATCCATCCGAGATGCACAAGACAGAGTGGAGCAGAAAGCATTCGCACTTGCCGCTATGGATGATGTGAACAGCAAAGGATATATTCAAGATGATGCTGAACGCAAAATTGCGAAAGATCGCTTAGCGCTAGAGCTGTATCGTGCCACCGCAGAATTAAAATTACTAGAGCTAGCGACAAAATATGACGTGACAGGGCGTTACAATATTCAACTACAAAAAGAAGTTGGCTTCTCACGCGGTGAGGTTGATGACGCTTTAAAGGGTAAAATTGATAGCGTTGCGGAACAGGAGAGACGATTCCGCTCGTTTGAAAAAACACTCAAACAAGATGCTGAAAACGTGCGCTACACGCCCGAAATTGAACAGGCGATTATTGCGGCATCTGTCAAAGGATTCTCGAACACACCAGACAAAGGCTTGCAAAAAGTTGCAGGCTATAAAGAAAAAGGATCCTCTGGTAGAGAAACGCATAGCGGTGGTGAACGGGGTGATACGGCTGGCTCGTTCGTGAACAATAGCGAGAGTGACCGTGTTGCTGAGACACGAGATAGCGGACAATCAGGACGTGTTTCTGCAAGCGCTGATGACGATAAAAAATCATCCAGCAGTGACGCACGGAATAATATTGTACCCGTAAAAGGATTACCGAAGAAAAAACCTGCTGCACAGAAGAAACCAGAAGCAGCCAACAACATCGCGCGATTCGTTCGGAGAAAACAGGAACAGGATTTAGTGGCAGCGGGGCGCAATCGGGATAGAAATTCAAACAATGATGATGACGATAGAGGCGGCGCATCATGAAAAAACTAAGTATCTTTATATTATTTGCTGTGGTGCTGGGGACGTTTTTCTCCAACAGTGCCTTTGCGCAAGTGGGTGGCGAAGATTGGTATAACACCGCGTGGATGAATGACTTGTTCAGCATCTTGGAAAAAACCCGCATCGAGTATGGCGCAAAAGCCGTGACATTGTTCACCCCCGAAATTACCAAACTGACGATTGCTTTTTTGGGGTTATGGCTGGTGTGGCAAGCAGCAACATTGCTTACGCCATTTGGCCCCCAAGGGCGCACAGGCGCGATACTCAACACCACTGTGCAACGCGTGATGCTCACCATCGTGGTACTGGCATTCATAGGCAACTTTAATTTTTACACAAAGTTCTATGATGCAATTGGTTCAGCAGGCGTACAGGCAACATCATTTTATGTGGAAACTGCATTTAAGAAATATAACAGCGGCTATGTTGTTGATGATTGCACAAAAACCGCTACCATTACGGCTAGTAGTGATGACAAAGAACGGGGGCAATATATTCAGTGTCTCACCCTTGTTATGCAAAAAGGGATGGGAACGGGCTATAAAATAGGGCTTAATTCTGTTAACCCTGCTATGAATTCCCATTGGACAAGCTATGTGTTTGGTGGTGGTGTAACCGCCATTATGAATGCTATTGCTGGCTTGCCACTGATTTTCTTTTATGGCTTTGCCATGATACAAATTCCGTTTCGGATGCTGAACACGTTATGCTCGCTTGTGGTGGTGAGCATCCTATCCCCTGCCCTCATGGCGGCCTATATCTTTCCGTTCTCGCGCAAGTTTTCCATTAACGGGCTAAAATTGCTTATTCATTCTGCTGTCACTTTTATGTTTATGGGGGTGGTGGTGGCGTTGATGGTGGGGATGTTGGCATGGGTTGCGGCCTCCAACAATCAATCGCTCGAAGCACTCTCGAACTACGCGATTAAAAACAGTATTGCGGATGGCGTGTTTTGGAACATGCTGTTAATTGGTATTGTGAGCAATGGGATGATGTCACAAACCCCTATGCTGGCGACATATGCGATAAACTTGCCTATGTTCGTACAATTCCCGCCTATTGCGACAAAGCTGTTTGACATCGCGGCAAATGGCGCGAAAGGCTTAGGCGGCATGATGCTGGGCGGCATTTTCAATAAGGGCTGGGATAAGCGCAATCAAAACATTAGAAAATTGAGATCGGCGCTGTATCGCCCCCCCACCCCGCCGCCCGCACCACCTCCTCAACCACCAACACCAACACCAACACCAACACCGCGGGTGCCATAATAGGGACTGGCAATACAGCAAAATTACCTTGAAAATGCACCATAGTCTTCTATCTATTTGATAGAAAAATAGGAGAGAACACAAATGGCAAATTTCTGTATCATCGCAGGGTCTAGCGGCATTGCCCAAGCAACCACCACCCTGTTAAAAGCAGCAGGACACAGCGTGTTCACCACGGCGCGTGACACCCAAAAAATCACCCCTGATGCGGTGTTGGATGCCAGCGACTTTGCGGCAGTGGATGCCGTTGTGGAGCAAGCGGTTGCCAAACTCGGTGGGCTAGATGGCATTGTAAACTGTGCAGGGTCTTTATTATTGAAACCCGCCCATCTCACCTCCCAAGAGCAATATCAGCAGGTTATCACTGCCTCGCTCACCACCGCGTTTGCGACGGTGCGTGCAGCGGGAAAGCATCTCACAAATGGCGGTTCTGTGGTGCTGTTATCTTCCGCCGCTGCCATGGAAGGATTAGCAAATCACGAGGCGATTGCCGCTGCAAAAGCAGGTATCATCGGACTAACGCTTTCGGCCGCTGCCACCTATGCAACCAGCAACATCCGCTTTAACGCCGTTGCCCCTGGATTGACGGCAACGCCGCTCACCGCCTCTCTCACCGCCAATGAAACCTCCCGCAAATTTTCAGAAGGGATGCACGCGCTGGGCAGGCTCGGCACGCCAGAGGATGTGGCGCGCGCCATTGTGTTCCTGCTTGATCCCCTGAATAACTGGATTACAGGGCAGGTGCTCGCGGTGGATGGCGGGCTTTCGCGGGTGCGGCCGAAGAAGTAGGGATTTTTTTTGAGCATTGCAAAAAGCTTAGGTGGTTGCTAGGGTTATACCTTAAGCAACCTCATTTCATAGCCCCCATGCCAGACCCTCGTTTTTTCACTAAATCCGCCCCCAAAACCCTTGCCGAGATTGCCCATCTTGCAGGGGCGGTGGTGCCCGCAGGCACAACCCCTGAACAACTGTTTACGGATGTTGCGCCGCTACACACCGCCACCGCAACAGACCTTACGTTTTTTGACAATAAAAAATACCTTGAGGCGTTTGCATTAAGCCAAGCGGGTGTATGCCTTACATCGCAAGAGCTTGCCGACAAAGCCCCTGCTCCCGCTGGCATGACGGTGCTTTTATGCAAAGAGCCGTATAAAAGCTATGCCCTCGTTGCCCAAGCGTTTTATCCGAACCAACAGCCCACAGGTGCGCATCACCCCCGCGCTATCATTGACCCCACCGCCACCATCGGCGCACACACCGACATTGCCGCAGGGGCAGTGATTGAAGCAGGAGCACAGATTGGGGCGCATTGCACCATCGCGCCCAACGCGGTGATTGGCAAGAATGTTATCATCGGTGACCACTCAACCATCGGCGCAAATGCCAGCATCACCCACGCGATTATTGGGGCGCATTGCGTGATTTATGCAGGGGCGCGGATTGGACAAGCAGGATTTGGCTTTGCGTTTGACCCCGACAGACCTGTAAAAGTACCGCAATTAGGACGGGTGGTTATTGAAGATTACGTTGAAGTGGGCGCGAACAGCACGATTGACAGGGGGGCATCGCGTGACACAATCATCCGCCGCGCCGTGATGATTGATAACCAAGTGCATATCGCCCACAACGTGGAGATTGGCAGTAATGCGATTATTGTCGCGCAAGTGGGCATTTCAGGCAGCACCAGCATCGGCAGCTATGCCCAGCTTGCAGGACAAGCAGGGTTGACGGGACACCTCAACATTGGTAAAGGTGCTAAGATTGCAGCAGGCAGTGGCGTTATGCGCGATGTTGCCGCGGGCGAAGCCGTTGGTGGCAGCCCCGCTCAACCGATGCGCGACTGGTTGCGTCAAGTTGCCGCCCTTAAGAAGTTGTCATAGTATATGAACGATATATCCCCTCTCACACCTGCCCCTGTTCTCCCTGTATTGGAAGCCCTAGATATTCTCGATATTATGCGGATGCTCCCCCATCGCTACCCCCTGCTGATGATTGACCGCGTGATTGATATTCACACAGGTGAATCCGCCACAGGCATTAAAAACGTCAGCATTAATGAGCATTATTTTGCGGGGCATTTCCCCACAAAACCCGTGATGCCGGGGGTGTTGATTATAGAGGCAATGGCGCAAACCGCCGCTGTGGTGGTGATTCACTCCATGGGCGGCAGTGCGGAAGGCAAGCTCGTGTATTTCATGTCCATTGATGAGGCACGCTTTAGAAAGCCAGTAATGCCGGGGGATCAACTGCAACTCCGTGTGAAAAAAGTGCAGTCGCGTCGCAACATCTGGAAATTCCGTGGCGAAGGCTATGTGGGCGATAAGCTGTGCGCCGAGGCGGAGTTTACCGCAATGATTGTGGATGAGTAGAGACGATTCGGCGAACATCACTCACTACGTCTACAGGACTACCGAAAATATTTTTACCCCTCACCCCTGCCCTCTCCCACAAGGGGAGAGGGAGCTTTCTTTGTGCTGTATGTTTTGTGGCAACATTGAGAAAGTGGTGGCAAGCGGTATAAGGGGACTCCCTCTCCCCTTGTGGGAGAGGGCAGGGGTGAGGGGGAGGTCATCAGCCCGTTTGATGCGCTTCAATGCCTCAGAAAACGTTGAAAGGACGAAACTATGACGACAAAATCAATGACATTTTCGTTGCGTCTTCCTTTATCTTTAAAGGCATCTGTGGAAAGGTTAGCGCGTAAGGATGGCACGAGTATGAATCAGTTTTTGGTGATGGCGGCAGCGGAGAAAGTATCGACCATCCAAACAGCGGATGAATTTTTTGCTGCACGCAAAGGACGTGGGGACAAAGCCGCCGCACTCGCTTTTTTACGGGATGGGGGAGGAGAAGAACCGCGTGCAGAGGATAGGCTGTAGCAACTTTTGGCAGTGCTGCAGGCGTAATGATAAAGTGTGAATCGTAACCCCGCTACCTCGACTAAAAGGAGAGGAAGTACGGGGTCTGGAGAGACTTCCATCGATACGACAGTCACCTCGTCTTTATAACGAGTGTCTAGAAAAACCTTTTTATTTCCCCTCTGAGAGTCGTTTTTGATTTTCCATGATTTCCAACGTTTCAAGCGGTATTATTTCTTTTCCTTCGCGTAAATATTCATCTCTAAAATTTATGAATACCGCCAAACGATCTTGAGCAAGAACTTCCCAATAATCTGAAGGGTTTTCAGGGTTTCTAGGCGCTGTGTATACAGTATCAAATTTTTTATGTAATAATCTACTTCGGAAGCAAGTCTAGTTACTGTTAAGGCATCCGTTAAGTATTCTGTCTGAAATTCACTATTAGGACCAGCAAAGGAGGTATCGAAGAAATGTTTAAGAAATATCATTCGTTCTGGAATAGGAATTAGATTCGGAATATGTTTTGCGAGAAAGGTAAGTCTAGCCATATTATTGCCTCTGTTAATATCACGTCAAAAAATAATCGGTTTTTTATATGATAACAACGCTACAAGTATATCTTGTATTAAGTTGCTATATGTGCGGTCTTATAATTCAGGAAAACATATCTGTCAATACCTTACAGAGATGAAAGCTTAAATCAACCCCGCCCCCGCACCCCCCGC
>CANGXP010000054.1 GCA_947457935.1 Alphaproteobacteria bacterium
CGCGCTACGCTTGACTATACCGCTCGCACCTCAAGATTTGCAAAAAAATTTGCGAGCGGTAAAGCCCGCGCGGCGCTTGAGCGAAACATCGCAACTTCTTCAGTTACGATGAGTATAGAACTGCGTAAGTCCTGTATATCTCCAATAACGAAAGGTGTGTATTCGTGGCAATATGTGCTAATCGCCAAACTCCCATTGCCTTCACCAAAGAAACTCTTACAAGCTTCTCCTGCACCTAAGGCTACGGCTATGCCATGAATCTTTGCGTTCTTAGGAATTTCAAGTGGAAAAGGCTTGGAACATTCCTTATCCAAAAAAATATTATGTGGATTAGCTTTGATCCGATTGATAGCTTTAATAATTTGTTTTTTTGAATGTTCAACAGCCCTATTGTACCAGCGTTTCCAAGCGATTTCTATATCCTTGTCAATCTGAAAATTAATATGCTTATCGCTAAATACAATAATATGCTCCCCGCAAATTACCAAGAGATCACAAAGCTCTTGTGCTGGAGAAGTGTCTGATGATTTGTAGTATAGATTGGGATAAGACCACAAATTCAGGAATGTTTTATCTGCTAATATAGCAAGATTTTGTTCAGATGGTGTTATGCCTAATGAGCGATTGATAGCTTCGGACATTTTTATTTTCCTTAATTATCTTTTTCCAACGACTAGACGGCAATAAACTTGTCAAGGGTGTATGCTTCTTTGGGTTTTCTGCCCAAGCCCCTCTGTTCTGTGCTCTTGTGCTGAACCCGTCCCTACAAAAATCAAGTCCCACAAAAAGTTTGATAATTCGGATTAGGATGCTGTGGCGCATCACGGTAGGGCGCATTGTCTGCTGTTACGCTATAGGGATGCTGCACGGCGTGAAGCAAGGCTTGGAAGGGCTGCATATTGCCGTCCTCTGCCGCATCAAGGGCGTGCTCAACGTGGTGGTTGCGGGGAATGATGACGGGATTATGCGCTTGCATCAGGGATAATGCCGATTCTATAGGCGTATCGTTGTTATTGAGACGCGCTTGCCAGCGGGTGTGCCAATCAAGAAAAGCAGCATCTTGGTAAAGCGTTTTTTCAGGCACTTGCGTTGAAGTGAGGTCTCTGAAGGTGGTAGTATAATCCGCTTTTGCCGTTTGCATCCATTCGAGCAAATCTTGCACAAGAGCCACATCGTCAGGCTGTCCATTCAAAATGCCTAATTTTTTGCTCATGCCTGCAAGCCACGCCTGTTGAAAGGTTTCGCCAAAGCCAGCAATAGCTTCTTCCGCTATTTCTATCGCTGTTGTTTTATGCTCATGCAGCAACGGGAGTAGTGTCTCCGCCAGTCTCGATAGATTCCAGTGCGCTATGGTGGGTTGATTGCCAAACGCATAGCGTCCCTGATGGTCGATAGAACTAAAAACGGCACCCATCGAAAAAGTATCAAGGAAGGCACAGGGGCCATAATCAATCGTTTCGCCGCTGATGGTCATGTTATCCGTATTCATCACGCCGTGCACAAACCCTACGCACATCCATGCGGCAATAAGCGTTGCTTGTTGTTGGATGACGCTTTCCAGCAATGCCCGATAGGGATTCTTATGGGTGGCAGCATGGGGATAATGGCGAGAAATTGCGTAATCAGCAAGAGATTTAAGCCCTGCATAGTCTTGCTTTGCGGCGGCATATTCAAATGTACCGACCCTCAGGTGGCTGCTTGCAACGCGGGTGAGGATTGCGCCTTGTAACTCAGTTTGACGCATCACCGTCTCCCCAGTCGTCACAACGGCAAGGCTGCGCGTGGTGGGAATGCCGAGGGCGTGCATTGCCTCACTGATGAGGTATTCCCGAAGCATGGGGGCAAGGGCAGCGCGGCCATCCCCACGGCGGGAATAGGGCGTGCGGCCAGAGCCTTTGAGTTGAATATCGTAACGCTTGCCATCTGGTGTGATGTGCTCTCCAATAAGATGGGCGCGTCCATCTCCCAGCAGGGTGAAATTTCCAAATTGATGCCCTGCATATCCTTGTGCCAAAGGGGAGGCGTTTTCAGGCAGTATGTTACCTGAGAAAAGCTGTGCTAAAGAGGTTTCATCGGTAGTGCTGAAATCAAGTCCTAGTGATTGGGCAAGAGCAGTATTGATAATGACGAGTTGAGGCGCACGCACAGGCGTGGGATTGAGGGCTGTGTAGAAATATGCGGGGAGTGTTGCATAGCTATTTTCTAGCTTCCAGCCTTGCGTGGGGAGTGTGGGGTGCATTGATAGTGTTGCTCCTTTAGAGTCTGTTACTCTCAGATTTATACGTCAAGCATCACGTTGTCGTCTTAGCAACACATAGAACGCACCACCCCCGCCGTCTTTCGGATGAGCGGGGGTGACGGCAAGAATCTTATGGTGGAGCGCACTGCTTGCGAGCCAAATAGGGAGCTTTTTCTTGAGAATGCCACCTTCTTCACTAGAACGCCGACCCTTTCCTGTAATCACGAGGAGGCAGCGTTTTTGTTGTGCGAAGGCTTGTTCAATAAAACGCACGAGTGTTGCATGGGCGACGATGCTTGTTTGTCCATGCAGGTCAAGTGTGCCTTCAAGAGGAAATTCTCCCCGCCGCAATCGTGTTGCATTGCGTTTGTCCATAGTGGTTGTGTCATCAAGACGAAGGTCTTTGATAACAGTGCGTTTGCGGGGTGTTTTGGGCAGCGGAATACTCGGTAGTACTAGGGAAGTGCCAGCAGGAGGTGTTGGGAGAAGGGGAAGAGGAAGAGGAAGAGAAAGAGAAAGAGAAAGAGAAAGAGAAAGAGAATCATCCGTTGTGGGCGGATGTAGTTTCTTGCTGGTTACGTTCACCGCCTTCCAAAGTGCTTTTTCTTCGGGGGTTATAGGGCGTTTTCGCATAAAATTTACCGAGGGAGTAAAATCGTCAATGTTCCTTTGCTGTGCATATGCCCTGCATAGTGGGCTGCTTTTTCGCCAATTCCCCAGAAAAAATCGCCGCGCAGTGCGCCTTTGATGGCGGCACCCGTATCTTGTGTAATAACAAGGCGGTTGAGCGCAAACGGAATTCTATCGTTGGGTTCAGCATTGAGCCATAAGGGCACGCCGTACGGCAAATACGCAGGGTCAATAGCGATGCTGTGTTCGGCCGTAAGAGAAACGCCCATTGCCCCTAAAACGCTCTTATCAGCAGGTTGTTTCTTGAAAAAAATGTAGGATGTATTGAGATTCATCAAAGCACGTGCTTGAGAAGGATTCTGCTCCATCCATGCGCGGATGGTTTGCATAGTTACCGTTTCTTTGGTGAGAGTGCCACGCCGCACGAGTTCCCGCCCAATGGGGAAATACGGTTGATTGTTTCTCCCTGCAAAACCAATGTATTCAAGTCGTCCATCAGGCATGAGTAATGCCCCTGACCCTTGAACATGTAAGAAAAATACATCAATCGGATTTGTTGCCCAATAAAGCACAGGAGCCGTATTGCCCAACGCCCCTTCTTCAATTTCAGCACGCGGAAAGTATTTTTTTGTCGGATTAGATTTTATAGCAGATGGCAGACCATAAATAGGGTAAAGATAGGGGGCTTTTTTTACAGGGGATGCCTTAAAGCTACTCACATAATACCCTGTAAATTCGGCTTCGGGAGAGCCGTTATTCGTTAGAACAAATGGGGTAAAATACCGTTCAAAAAACGCTTTTGCAGCAACATCGTTGTTGGTGGGGGTTGCCCGTGCCGCCTTACAAGCGGGCAGCCAATTTTTTACCGCACCCGCTTGAGGAAAATTAGCGTTTAAAACTTTGCTGGCAGGGCGTTTTTCAATAACCGTGCAAGATTTTTTAAAAGAAACAAGGGCTTGGGCTTGATTCTCAGCCGTCCATCCCTGTAATGCAGAAAAGGAGGTGGGGGTTGTTTGTATAGAAGAGGCTTGAGCAACGCTGCTTGCCGCAAGATAAATAAACAGTGCTGGGATGATGCGGCGCATAGATAAGCCTTAGGAATTAGGCTGTTCTGCCCGAATTAAGACCCATGTTGGATCGGTGTTTTTTAAGTCACGTTGGAACGTCCAGCGATCGCGCACTTCTACTAATCGCTCGTCATCGCCTTCAATAACATCGCCAGCCGCATTGCGCACAACGCTAACCTGCTCACTCAAGAATTCAACAATAATGGTAGCAACATTTTTATCAAGAGAGGGCTTGATGACAATCACGTCAAGCAACCGCTCTACAGAAAATTCTACGGTAAGGTTGTCACGCGCTCGCTGGTCAATAACAGACTCAAAATTTTTAAAAGTCTCGGCATTGAGTAAGGGTTTTAAAGTTTCTTTGTCGCCTGTTGCAAATGCACTAACGATCAAGGAGAAGGCTGTTTTTGCGCCCTGCACAAAGCTTTTCTCGGAGAAATCACCATCAATGCGCTGCATTTGCTCAAAAATGGTTGATTGTGAAACAGGGGTGTTTGGGTTTATTTCTTGTGGTTCAACTTCCACAACTTTATCCCGCGTTAGCGTGATGACATTGTTTTTTGAGTCAGGACGCGGCGTTACATCCTTCTCAGGCGGTTGCCCCAACACCGATTTATAGCGGTGAAAGAAAAAGAAAGCGATTGCCGCAAAAATTAAAATGTCTATAACGAGCATACAGTTTCAAAAGATTTAAGAGAGCCTACTAGTAGGTGTAGGGCTTGAAACCCTTACTGTCAAATAGGAAAGAGAGCAAAGCATGGCACGCACGCCTAAAACCCCCGCAACAGAACAAAATAATGTGACACCAACGAATACAGCGCAATTTGAAGTGTTGGCTCAATATATTAAAGATTGTTCTTTCGAAAATCCGCGCGTGCCACAAGCATTTCAAGAGCAACTTCAGCCGCAAATGAACATTCGTGTGGATGTGCGGGCGGAGCGTTTGAATGACGATGTGTTTGAAACGGTATTGCGTGTGGATTTGCAAGCAAAAGTGGGGGAAAATGACCTGTTTGCGCTGGATCTCACCTACGGCGGCGTTTTCGGGATGCGTGGCATCCCTGAGGAGCATATTCGCCCGCTTTTGTTGATTGAAGGCGCGCGGTTGTTGTTCCCCTTCGTGCGGGAAATTGTTGCGGATTTAACGCGCAACGGCGGGTTTGCGCCATTGTTGTTGCAGCCGATTGACTTTGCCGCGTTGTTTCAGCAACAGCAGAAGCCTGTCGCAGCGGGGAGTATGGCAGTTAACTAAAGCGTAATGATAAAAAGAGCGTTTTAAAGAGAGTAGGTAGAATCAGAAACACTTCTTAAAACTCAAAAAACTTTCTTTACACGCAGCCGCATACACGTTTTTATTTTCCCTTCAGTACCCGCATATGAACTTGTTCCAAACACAGACTATAGGTACATCTCCTCAAATCAACAATAGAAAAGGTCTTTTGTATTCAGGTGCCTTAAGCTTTATATTTTTGATGTTTTTCCCTAATATAGATATTATTGACTTTGGTGATACTGGTTCTAGCATAAAAATGTATCACTTTTATGGCATTTTTGTTTTATTGTTGTTGCCTATAGAAAAGAGAAATATTCACCCTCCTCTTACGGCAGTTCTTTTTTTTGTATCTGCTTTGTTAATTGCTATTTTGAACGGACAGCGATTCGGTTTTGACGGACGTATAGTTACTCTTCTCTATAGCTTAGTATTTTTTTATTATTTCTTCTGTTTTGCCTGCGCGGCATCATACGAAAAAGTTCTGTTTTTTCTACAAAATACAACGTTACTGCTGTATGCAGCCGTTTTTATAAAATCTATTCTATTATGGAACGAACTCCAGATTGGGTATATGGCAGACATATATTGCTTCTTTCCTGGTGGAAAAAACATAGAATCAACTTGGATCGCCTTGTTTCTCAGCTTTTTTATCCGAAAAAAAGCCGCAATATTTTTGATGCTATCTTTATATGCAATGACAATTGCTTTGCTTTATGAAAGCCGTACATCGCAGTTACTCGTTGTAATAATCGCCATTCTTTACGGCGCACATCGCTGTAATCCTCGTATTATGTACGGTTTTTTTATCCTTGGTGTTATCGGTATGACCATGCTGTTGTTATCCGTAGATTACGATGCGATTACTACCATCGCAAAAGCTTATGGTGTGGGGCGCTTTTCAAATATCGGCGACGGTGATGGTTTTGCAAAACGAGTAATGATGTGGGGATTAGCGCTGCCACATATTCAAAATGAATGGTTATTTGGAAACGGGATTGGCAATATTATCCCCCTTATCCGTCCTGAAAGCGAACTAAATATATTTGAGAATAATCTTCATAATATTTACATTCAACTTTTAGCAGAGCTAGGCATTATACCCTTAATAATGTTTGTTTGCTTTATTCTTTATGTAATGCATATATATTTTACTAGACGAACACATTTACCTGAGCTTGCTCTTTTCATTTTTGGCTATGCTGTAGCAGGAGTCGTTCAATTTACAGGTTTTGAAATATTGTTTTGGGCTGTAGTTGGTTTATACAGTGGTTTTAAACTTAAGCGTAGTGCTTTTTCTGAAGCTACACTGGAAGGAGAAAATCGAGGTTGTTGAGCAGCTAGAGCGAAAAAAGTATTGCTTTTTGTCGTAAGCTAATCATCCCTACAAAGGCGCATCGAAAGTTTAAGTAGGATTGGTTGTGGAAAATACTACCATGCACTAGCATACATACTGTTGCAGCCAAAAAGACAAATCTTCTCCTTAATCATTTGTTTAAGGACATACCCTCAGAATGAAGGCGGATACGTGATGAATACTTCTGTAAATTTTTTGTTTGAAGAACTTCTTAAATCAATAAAATCTATGGCGATAATTTTTTTATTAATTTCTATTTGTTATACTGTTTATTATGCTCAGCGTCCCAATCTTTATGAATTTTCCGTAACAATTAAGGATACACCATACATGAAGGAAGATAATTCCAAAGCCGGTGGTACATTATCCGCAATAAAAATGCTAGGAAGCAAGACTGGAAATTCACAGAACATTTCAACAATAAAACAGTTGCTTGTCTCAAAATTTGTCGCAGAGCAGTTATTGCAAGATTCAGATCCAGTGTTAAGATCTTTTTTGCATAGTCTTTCTCTTAAAGAATTTGTTTTTGTGAAAAGAACATTACGTTCCATTCTTGGTATTCAGATCACAGAAGAAGATCCTGCGCAACAATTGGCCGACTATTTGAAGAAGACAGTGAGTTTTACACTCGTTGATGATACCCTTACGTTAACAGTTAAGGGAGTAACGAAAGAAGCTGGTAGCATACTGCTTGATAAATTATTGTATTATACGGATAAGCATCATTACGAACAGTCCGCTAAAATGATTGAGTACACACAAGAAGCACTAAATGAGTTATCTGAACGAACTCAAGATGTTGCATTGCGGCGTTACTTAACCAACAAAATTTATGAGGAACTTATTGCAGGCTCGTCGTTGAGACCAGAGCCTCCTTATTTTTATGTATTATTATATCCTACTTCTCATAAACCTGTAAAAAGCATCAATGGATTTATACTTAATCAATTTTTTATTCTCTTTGCAGTGGTCATAGCGTTTGTTTTATACGCTGTTTTTGTTAAGCCCTATCTTAACGAAATAAGATTACAACAAACAAAATCAAGAGATTAATAAATGCTTGACATTTCTCATTCCGCCTCCGTGCGCTTAAAAAACTCTTTAAATGAAAATGCTAGCTTCTCCAGCTATAATCCTAGCATTAGTATCATTACTGTGTGCTATAATGACCTTAGCAATCTGCAGACCACATTAGACAATCTTCGATCTCTTCCGCACGGAAGTAATATGGAATTTATTGTAATAGATGGTGGATCTCAGGATGGTACCTCCGACTATTTACAGACGCTAGATGATGCACGCTTACGATGGGTCAGTGAGCACGACAAGGGGCTGTATGATGCCATGAATAAAGGCATTGAGCGTGCTACAAAAGAATGGCTATGGTTTATTAATGCAGGTGATAAAATCGATGCATCTTTGATGATTTCAATACGGTCAGAAACAAACGACAAAAAAGAGAATACGTTGATTTATGTACCTGTATTAGACAACGGACGCCTTGTTTCTAAAAAAATACCGCAATGGCAAATCCCTTATTGTCATCAAGGCGTCTTGTTTAAGAACGATACCACCATAAAATATGACACCACTTACAGGATTGGTGCGGATTACAAATATATTTTACAATATATTAAAAAATACAACCTTGATGTACGGTGCATTCCTATCATTCCTTCATCTGGCGCGGTGGTTGCCGAATTAAATGGTATCAGTCGACAGAATCGTGTAGCACGCGATTGGGAAGCATTTCGAATTTCACTGGAGCACTTTGGACTATGCCGCAACATACTGTTTTTTCCACCGCTTTTGATATACCAATCCCTGCGTATCATCCTGAACAGGATAATACGATAAGCGTATTGATGACGACATATGCTGGTGATAATCCTGAACATTTGTTGCTTGCAGGACAAAGTATTTTGAATCAAACGCATCAGCCTGATGAATTTATTATCATTGCAGATGGGCCTCTTTCTAATGCTTCGCACAACACTATAGAAATATTAAAAAAAGAAGCGTCAGAAAAGAACATCCTGTTAAAGCATCGCTCTTTGCCAGAGAATTGTGGTGCTGCTATGGCTTTGAATGCAGGACTTGATTTGCTAGAATGTACGTGGGTTGCCCGCATGGATGCAGACGACTATGCTGTGCCAGAACGCCTTGAGAAACAAATACATTTCGTTAAAAACAACAAAGATGTCGATGTTCTTTTTACAGCGCAAGCGGAGTTTTACGAGGCACACGAAAGGGTGGATGCCCTTAAATATGTCCCTGTAGAGCATGAAAAAATTGTTCATTTATTGCGTTGGCGTAATATTATTTCGCACCCGACTGTTTTGATGCGCCGCTCCTTGCTAATGGCTGTTGAGGGGTATAATTCTGTGCATTATTTGGAAGACTATGATCTTTACATGCGTATGATTCAAAAAAATGCGCGTTTTGCAGCATTACAAGAGCCGATGGTACGCGTGCGGGTTAGTCCTCAACAACTCTATCGACGCGGCGGATGGCGGTATGCCATGACTGAACTGAAATTTCGTTTTAATCTGAAGCGGCGAGGTATGATAAAATGGCATCAATGGATTATCAGTTCGCCTTTATACTTCCTTTTCAGGCTTGCCCCCACATTCTTTAAAAAGCATTTATATCGTTTGGTACGTAAAGCGCCTTAGTGAGGCTTTGTTGCACAAATAAGAGTTATGCAAGAGGTGTTATCCCTGATAAGGCTTAATTAACAATAAGAAGCCGGATCAGTGCCATGAATGATAATAATAAGCCGAAGTCAAAGTACAAAATAAAGAATTGGCCTGAGTATAACGGTTC
>CANGXP010000055.1 GCA_947457935.1 Alphaproteobacteria bacterium
ATTATACCGCATTGTGGAAATAGTACAAGAGGCTTTAGGAAATTTTTTATTCTTCGTTTGTTTGATGTATAGAGATTAAGACTGTATCTATAAAAAACTTGACAAATATATTTATATGTCTTAATCTAAAAACTACACTTATCTTTTTGATTTTTATGAATGAACCTAATGATAATAAAAACCTTGCTTCCACAATAATCGCATTTCTAGGTGCGATTTTGCTTGTATTTGGGATGGGCTCTGCAGCCGTCCTCTCCATGCAAGGAAAGGTTAAACAATCCGCAGAAACCCTCCCGATTGCAGGGGGAGGACTTGTATCTATAGTAATTGCTATAGTAATTCGCGCCAAATATGACCACTAAATAAAAGAGCTCCTCTCCTATACAGGATTAAAGAGGAGCTTTTCTTTTTCAATTTTTTTCAGACTCTTTTTTCACGGTAGCCCTAACCCACTTAACCCGCCGTGGATCTGCATCAACCACCGAAAACTCTAGACCATCTTCAATACCAATAACTTCGCCACGACTGGGCACGCGCCCTGCATGGTAAAAAATTAAGCCGCCCACCGTATCAATATCATCGCGCTCGCTTTGCTCTAGCGTTAGAGTTATCCCTAATTTTGCTTCTAATTCTTCTAATTCGGTGCGGCAATCAATCAAAAATGCGCCGTTTGCTTGGGTGATAATATTCGGGCTTGTACCGTTGGTGTCGTTGCCCACCGTGCCCAAAATCGCTTCCATTAAATCTTCAATGGTAACAAGTCCATCCACCCCGCCATATTCATCCACCACCATCGCTAAATAAATTTTGCTATAACGCATTTGCAAGAGCAAATCGAGCACCCGCATGGAGGGCACAATAAACAACGGCTTTTCACAGAGCTTTTCAAGATTAAACTCGTGCTCTGGCTGATAGGCGTCAAACAACCCTTTGACTTGCACATAGCCCACAGTGTCATCAAGGCTTTCCCGATAGACAGGAAAACGAGAATGCGTTTTTTCGCGTACTGTTATAAGAATTTCGCTTGCCTCGGTTTCAACCTCAAACCCGATAATATCCGCCCTCGGCACCATCACATCGTAAATTTCAAGATTACGCAGTTTGATGATGTTTTCATGGAGCGTTAATTCACTTTGCCCCATCACCATTTCTGTGGATTGCGCATCCAACACATCGGTTGAACGTCGCTTAAACGGCGATTTCCACAATCGGCGGCGTTTCTCTGGTTTGGCAAATAAGGCGGGCAGAGGCACGTTCTCACTCTGCCTGTTGATAAGGGTTAGCGACAAACAAACCCGCCAGAATATCAATTTCTAGCTGTTCCATTTGTGCCGCGTCTGCATCTGTTTCATGGTCATACCCTAACAGATGCAACACACCATGCACAAGCAAATGTGTAATATGGTCGTTAAATTTTTTGTTTTGCGCTGTTGCTTCCCGATGACACGTTTCAAAACTTAAGAAAATATCACCGAGTTGTGTGGTTTTTCCATCCTGTCCGCCATTGGAAAACGATAACACATTGGTGGGTTTATCCATCCCGCGATAGGTCTTGTTTAACTCCTGCAATGCGACATCATCTGTAAACACCACACAAACTGAATACTGCCCTTTTGTCTGTGTTGACAGTAAAGCGGTTGTTACACTTTTCTTTGTCAGCTCCTTTAAAGATTTACTCAACAACGCTGTCTTCCAGAGTTTTGATTCTATACACACTGCTATCTTAAACATTTTTAATTTCTTAAAAGAGGTTGTGAAAGATTGTTGGGGGGTGGAAAAAAGGGGATTAGAGGTGAGTAGTTGCTCATGCACTAAATTATCCACAGAAAAGGAGTGCTGCAAGAAATAAACAAATTAACCTTTTAGTAACTTATCCCCGTTATTAACAAAAGGTAAAAAATATTTATCCGCCTGTGGGTAAAAATCGCAAAAAAAATGGCACAGTAAGGGTGAACGAAGACTCACTTTTCAAGGAGAAGGTTTTGCAAAAGTTATGCACAGTGATTGCACAGACGTTGAATTTATGATATAGCTAGATAGCTATCACTATTAAAAATGTGAGGATTTTATGCTAGAAATTGCCCTTTATGATGCGAAAAATAAGCTCTCGGAAATAATTCGACGGGTTGAAGGCGGCGAAACGCTTGCTATTACAAAGAGGGGAAAGCAAGTTGCGGTGATTAGTGCCCCAAAAGAACATAACGATGTCGACCCTGTGTGGCAGCGTTGGGTGGAGTTGCGCAAAAACTATACTGCAACACCAGAAGAAGTCAGTGAAATTCTGGCAGAAGGTCGACGTTAGATGATAGTTATCGATTGCTCTTTGGTGATTTCTTCTCTAATGCCCGATGAAAACAGCAGGTATGCAGACGCGGTTTTTCAAAATCTTATGAAAAAACAAGTAAAAGGAATTGTTCCCAGTATTTTCTACGTTGAATGTATGAACGTATTAGAAACATTGTATCGAAAGCAGCGTGTTACAAAAACGCTTCACGAAGAAACAATAGAAATGATAGGACTTCTCCCGCTTATCGTTGATTTGGAAACGAACACTTTCACGGGGACAAAGCGGCTCTACCCCCTGATGCAAGCGCATCAACTAACCTCTTATGATGCATCCTATCTGGAAATCGCGCAGCGACGAAAAATAGGTTTAGCCTCTTTAGATAAAGCCTTGCAGCGTGCTGCAATAGCTGAAGAAGTTTGGTACAATATATAGGTTTTTCATGCCCGAACGTATCCTCCATCTCGTCTCCGATTCTACAGGCGAAACCGTCTCAAAAGTGATTCGCTCGTGCTTGCCGCAGTTTGAAACACAGCCTAGCCACGAATATTTGTGGTCTTTCATTCAATCAAAGGATGAAATGGCGATGGTGTTGCAAGAGGTGGAAAAAAACAAAGGGATTGTGGTGTTTACACTGGTGGATTCCGAAATGCGGGATTTCATGGTAGAAGGATGCCGCAGAATTGGCGTGCCGTATATTTCCGTGCTTGACCCTATTTTAAACGTGTTAGAACAATACTTTGGGCGAAAAAAAGAGTTTAAAGCAGGTAGACAACATCAACTCAACGCGGATTATTTTCAGCGCATGGAAGCCGTGGATTTTGCCATCAGCCATGATGATGGGCAGGGCATGGGGCATCTAAAACGCGCCCAAGTTATTCTTGCAGGCGTGTCGCGCATGTCAAAAACGCCGTGCTGTATTTACCTTGCCTATCGGGGGATTAAAGCGGCGAATGTGCCCATCATCCCCGATATGCCTTTGCCTCAGGAATTAGTGAACGCTCACTCATTAACAGAAAGCCGCCCGTTGATTGTGGGATTTGTCCAAGATGCCCATCAACTGCAACAAATTCGCCAACATCGGTTGAGTTATCTTTCCGCAGATAAGGCAATGAGTTATGCTAATATTGCTGCGATTCGAGAAGAAATAGCCTATTCCAAGCGTTTGTTTGAAGAACATGGCTGGCCAATTATTGACGTGACACGTCGTTCTGTGGAAGAGATTACCGCACTCATTATCCAGCTGCTGCATAAGGATAGAGATGTGCAGGAATTGTTTTTTTAGGAAATATCTATGCTCATCCTCGCATCAAGCAGTAAAAGCCGCACCGCTTTGTTACACCAAGCCCACGTTCCTTTTATCGCTGTTCCCTCCACGGTGGACGAAACGCCGATTAAAGATGCCCTCAAAGCGCAAGGAAAAACGGCGGATGAGGTTGCACTTGCACTTGCGCTTGCCAAGGGGCAGGATGTGTCGCAACATTATCATGAGCGATATATTCTAGCAGCCGATCAACTCCTCACCTGTAACGGTAAATGGTATGATAAGCCAAGAACAGTAGAAGAGGCGCGGCAACACCTCCAAGAACTACGCGGCAACACCCAAACCCTGCACAATGGCATTTGCCTGTTACGCAATAATACTGTTGTATATCAAAGTAGCACCCAAGCGCACCTCACCATGCGCCCTTTTTCCGATGCTTTCCTTGAACAGTATTTAACGGAACGCGGGCAAGCGTTGCTGTCCTCCGTGGGCGCATGTCAAATTGAAGGCTATGGCATGCAATTGCTGGAAAAAATTGACGGCGAATATACCGCCATACTTGGCTTGCCGATGTTAGAAGTGTTAGAGTGGTTGCGAAACGTTAACCTTCTTGCGACATAATAATCCCATGACTATCACAGGTAAAACAAAGCTCCTCGGTCTCATTGGCGATCCTGTATCGCATTCATTGTCGCCCATTCTGCATAATCATTGGTTTGAAAAATACGACATTGACGCGGTATATGTGCCGCTGCCTATCAAAGCAGAAGACGTAGAAAGTTCTTTGCCTGCCTTGGTGAATGCAGGGTTTATTGGGTTTAATGTCACCGTGCCGCATAAACAAGCATGTGCGAGAATGCCGTTTATCAACACCGATGATTTTGCAACGCGCCTTAAGGCAGTGAACACCATCAAAGTTGAGAAAAGCGGCGATTTAACGGGGTATAATACCGATGGGTATGGATTTCTTCTTGGTCTTGATGAAAAACGGGAAGCCTCCTTTACCGACGGGATTATTGTGCTGATTGGTGCAGGCGGGGCATCTTTTCCGATTGCTCTTATTATGCAGTCGTTTAACCCTAGAGAAATTCGTTTATTGAATCGTACGTGCGCAAAAGCAGAAATTTTAGACAAAACGCTCAATCTTAATGCGAAAATTTTTGATTGGCGAGACAAAGAAGCAGCGCTGAACGGCGCAACGCTGATTGTTAATACTACGACCTTAGGGATGGATGGACACTCGCCGCTCGTCTTGCCGCTCCATGTCGCAAGTCCCAAGGCAATCGTCTATGATATTATCTATAATCCCTCTAAAACGGCGTTGTTAGAACAAGCAGAAGAGTATGGTCTGCAAACGATTAATGGCTTGCGGATGCTGATCTACCAAGCTCAAGAAGCTTTTGAGCATTGGTTTGGTATTTTACCCGAGGTGACAGCGGAAACAATCGCCCTGTTAGAGGGA
Source organism: Alphaproteobacteria bacterium (assembly GCA_947457935.1). GTDB lineage: Bacteria > Pseudomonadota > Alphaproteobacteria > JAJTHO01 > CANGXP01 > CANGXP01. The sequence continues at coordinate 5,011 of CANGXP010000055.1, forward strand.
TACATTCCCCGATGATCATCCTCGGTATCACAGGCTCTATCGGGATGGGGAAAAGTGCCGCCGTAAAATGGTTGCGCCGCCGCCATATTCCTGTGTTTGATGCGGATAAGGTAGTCCATGCACTCTCAAAACCGCATAGTCCTGCGATTAAGAAAATCTCCCAACTTTATCCTGACGTGGTGGAAAACGGAGTATTACAGCGGCAAAAACTAGGTGCACTGGCCTTTGAAAATCCACACGTTCGGAAAGAATTAGAGGCAATTTTTCATCCCTTGGTGCATCAACAAAAATTGAAATTTATCAAAGCGTGTCGCGCACGGCGTGTCCCCCTTGCAGCCCTTGATATTCCCCTGCTGTTTGAGACGGGCAGCGATGATTTGTGCCATAAAACTCTTGTTGTCACCGCGCCGCCGTTTATTCAAAAGCACCGCGTCATGCGCCGCAAGGGCATGACGGTGGAAAAAATGCAAGGTGTTTTAAACGCGCAACTGCCTGATGCTGTGAAGCGTCGCCGTGCGGATTATCTCATCAACACAGGACTCGACAAGGGCAACACTGCAAAGCAGTTACGGCGTGTGTTTACACAATTTAAGAGTGCTTAAGCACGATCATTCTTGGTCTCTCCCATTGCGTGTTGGGAATTTAATGAGTGAGCGCTCACTCAAAAATCGCCCGAGTAATTGCGCAACAAGAGTTGGGTTAGCATAAGGTAAGGCGTGGGTTTCGCCCTTTAAAGCCTGAACAACATCTTCTCCAAGGCTATGCATTGACATTTTAGACGTGACAATAAAGTCATCTGTCCCGATCAACCCCATAATCGGGATTTTATTTTCTTCCCGTAATTTATTGTAAACTTCTTGTTGCCCATAGTATTCTGGAAAAATGGTTGCAGTAGTACCCGCTCTCACCTTATCATCACTCAATAAACCCGCCAAAACCGCCCGTGCATCATCAATTTTATTCTTGCCTGTCATTTGCTTTAAAGAGGACTGTGTTTCTATACCCCGATCCAATAACTGGAAAACGGAACGCATACCACACAGTCTAAAAAACTCTTTAGTGCATTCCGTGGGAAATCCAGACCATGCTAACTTTGCAACCGAATACCAAACTTCAGTTATTTGGATAAGCGGATCGCGAAGTACGAGAGAACGACCCACGCTGGTGTATTCAGCAAAAGATGATACGAAAGCAAGCGCTTTGGGATTTTGAAGATTTTCCAGCATGGTGGTGCCGCCAATCGAATACCCCACACCAATGGCATTTTCTGGTAACTGCTCTTGAAGCGTAAGTTTCCCCCCCCCGAGTCTTTCCTGAAACAGTCGATGAGATAACTTGTGGTTCAAGATAGTGCTGTCCAAAACGGCGAACAATGTGCTCTTTTCCTGCCGCATTCCCAAATGTATCAACAATAAAAATCTTATCTTGAGGAGCAATAAGGCCTTGCTCTTGCATTTTTAACACTAAAGGAAGCCACATCACCCCTGAATGCGCCAGCCCTGGGAAAAAAGCCCATGTATTGCTTACGCTGTTGTTGGTGAGCTCGGGATTTTGCTGCTGCACTGCTTATCGTCCTTCAGGCGTTCCTTCTAAACGCCCCACATTCTCGACAAACTTTTCTAAGTCATGCTTAGAAGAAAAGCTGAACACAATTTGCCCGCCGCGACCCGACGTTTTAATGCGGGCGGGTAGCCCCGTGCGCTGCTGCAGTTGGTGCTCAATGTCGCGTAATCCTGCCAAGAATTGCGCTGAGAAGGTTGTTGACGCATTGAGCGGGGTTTTACCCTTTTCTTTGCCAAGCTGTATCAGGCGTTCAATCTGCCGCACAGATAAGCCTTCCTCAACAGCACGTTTTGCTAAGCGTTCAGGGTGTTCCACGCCCACCAGCATTTTCGCGTGTCCTGCCGAGAGTTTGCCCTCACTGATATAGTCTTGTACTGGTTCGGGGAGTTGGAGCAACCGTAGCGTATTGGTGATGTGTGAGCGGCTTTTGCCAATCATTTTTGAGAGTTCGTCTTGCTTGTAGTTGAACTCTTCAATCAGGCGATCATAGCCTTCTGCCTCTTCAATAGCGGAGAGGTCTGCCCGCTGGACGTTCTCAATCAGCCCGATTTCTAACGCTTGAGCATCGGTGAAATTTTCAACAATCGCGGGCACTTGGTCAAGCTCTGCCATTTTTGCGGCACGCCAGCGGCGTTCCCCCGCCACAATTTCATAGCGGCTGTCGCCCACGGGGCGCACCAATAGGGGTTGTAATACACCCTTTTCACGCAACGAATTCGCCAGAGATTCTAATTCGGACGCATCAAAATTCTTACGCGGCTGAAACCGCCCTGCCACAACCTGCCGAATGCCTAAGAACACAATCCGTTTTTGTTGGGTGAGTGAGGCGTAGTCCTCGGTGCTGTCATTCAACAACGAGGATAGTCCGCGCCCCAGCGTTTTTCGGGCATGTTTGGGGCTTAGCCCAACGGGGACGGCTTTTAAATCTCTTTCCATAATTACGCGGCTCCTCTAGCGAGTCTTTTTGCTTTTATTTCTCGTTTTAGTAGTTCTTTGGCAAGCCCAATGTATGCCTTTGATCCCGCGCATTTCGTGTCATATAAAATTACAGGCTTCCCGTGTGACGGGGCTTCCGAAATCTTCACGTTCCGCGGGATAACACTTTGATAGACCAGCTCTTTGAAATGATCGCGCACATCTTCTTCCACTTGGCGGGAAAGATTATTCCGCGCATCACTCATGGTGAGTACAATCCCTTGCAAATGGAGGGTTGGATTAAATATCTGTTGCACCCGATCAATGGTTTTAACAAGGTAACTTAAGCCTTCTAGGGCATAAAATTCACATTGCAATGGCACCAGCACGTTATTTGCTGCTACCATCGCATTGAGCGTGAGCAGCCCCAACGCTGGCGGGCAATCAATCATGATATAATCATAGGCGAAGGGGAGTTTTTGGAGAGCATCCCGCAAGCGAAACTCGCGGCGTTTTTCGCTCACCAGCTCTAATTCTGCCCCTGAAAGACTCATGGAGGCGGGGACAATATCAAGGTAGGGCACTTGAGAGGGTGAAATCACCTCATCCATGCCGCATTCGCCCATCAGCACGGTATACACGCCATTTTGACGGGTGCGATGCGCCACGCCAAGTCCTGTGCTGGCATTGCCTTGGGGATCCATATCAATGAGGAGAATTTTTTTCTTTACGGCGGCTAGGGCAGTCGCAAGGTTAATAGCGGTGGTGGTTTTGCCCACACCGCCTTTTTGGTTCGCAATCGCAATGATGCTGCCCTGTCTCACAGGGGGTAGTGCTGCCTTAGCAGCCACAGTAGGACTTTCGAGAAGAGCGTTACTTTCCAACACGCTGCCAACCTTTGATTTTTATAATGGATGAGGCAGAAACTGGATTTTTTATACGCTCCAAAACCGAGGCTGTCCATTGCTTTTTGGCGATTTCAATCTCCGCCTCAACCTCTGCGCCTTTTAAAAACAAGCACGTTGTATCAATAGTTGCAAATGGCAAGGCATACTCCAGCAGTTTTTCCAACGGCGCACAGGCGCGTGCCGTGATGACATCTGCTTGAATAAACGGTGTTTTTTCAATGCGGGTATTGTGTATGTGAACGCTCACTCGCGCTTCTTGGGCGACATGCTGTAGAAATGCACATTTTTTACTGTCTGATTCAATCAGATGCACAGTGTGTTTTGTGAGTAATGCTATCACCAAGGCAGGAAACCCCGCGCCAGAGCCAAAATCCACAACAGTGAGCGTTCGCTCATTTTCTAAAAACGGAATGAGTGCCCCACTATCCAGAAAATGCCGCTCCCATGCATTTTGCAAGGTAGACTTTGCCACAAGATTAATCGAGGCATTCCATTTTTCAAGTAGCGTCATATAAAGACGCGCTTTGTTAAGCGTTTCGTCAGGGATGGGGCGGTTGAGGAGGGAGGAAAGGGTGGACATACGGAGCTAATTTAAAATAATAATGGATTTTTCTTCTGTTTATGTATAATGCAGGACTTACGCAGCTGAGTGATTCACATCACAAGTCTGAGTGGATTATTCAACGCTGAATATACATAGTCATAGAGTAATTTTTCTTTTAGTTGATAGACGGTAGTTTTGAGGGCATATGCGGCGCGTTTAAGGATAACCCAAGCG
>CANGXP010000056.1 GCA_947457935.1 Alphaproteobacteria bacterium
CGCTTGGGTTATCCTTAAACGCGCCGCATATGCCCTCAAAACTACCGTCTATCAACTAAAAGAAAAATTACTCTATGACTATGTATATTCAGCGTTGAATAATCCACTCAGACTTGTGATGTGAATCACTCAGCTGCGTAAGTCCTGACCTTAATACTTAGGCGACAATGTTTAAATTTACAAATATTGGAGCTTTTATGCCTGACGAAAATTCTTCTTTGTCCGATAGTGCTTTTTTCTGTCGTTCTTCGCTCGTCAAAATCGAATTGCCGAACACTAGCCCATTATCCTTGTCAGCAGAACATGAATTCACTGTTAGCAGTCAATTGGAAGGACTGCTCGTCATTGATTTTGGTCAAAACAGAATGATCGGCATTGAGTCAGATATGGCGTTCACATGCGATGATAGCGGAAACATTGATGATTCTGATCAAGGGGCGTGGGACTGTTGTGGTCTAATCGAACAAAACTTCTTGGAAGGTGATTTAGTTATAAAGTTTGTTGATGGCTCATTGAATCAGATTCTTCTGGTAACGTCTCGATACGAAGAGCTTCAAAAAATATATGGGTACAGTTATACCCCAGAAGAACGACTCCAAATTATGAGAACTAAAGAGGAAGCTCGCAAATCCTCTTAGCTTATTACTTCCCCCCCCCTAAAGCCACTCAATGTGGCTTTCTTTTTGTCTGTCTTACCCCCTACCCCCTACCCCTTAACCCTCAGCCCCCCCCCAAACCAATCCCCTCCCTTTACACCCTTCCTCCCCTCGTATAGAGTGCAGGGTATGGCATTTTATAAACACACGCGACACCTGATAAAAATTGGCTATAGCCTTGCGCGGCATGATGCGTTGTTTTTGGCGGAAGACGCACGGATTGCGCCGCTGTTCATCCGTTTTTGTAAAATATTTCGCCGTAAAAATACAGAAGGTCTCCGCAATGGGCAACGCCTTGCGGCTGCCTTGCAAGACATGGGCCCGACGTTCATTAAGCTGGGGCAGGTGCTCGCAACGCGCTCTGATTTGGTAGGCGAGGAGGTGGCGGCCGACATGGCATCGCTGCAAGATCGCCTGCCGCCGTTCCCGTTCAGCGATGCCAAAGCGATTATTGAGGCGGAATTGGAACGCCCGCTTGACCAACTGTTTACAGATTTTAACGAAACGCCTGTGGCGGCGGCATCGGTGGCACAGGTGCATCAGGCAACCACGCCTGACGGGCGGACGGTTGCGGTGAAAGTCATCCGCCCTACCGTAAAACGAGCATTCGCCAATGACTTAGAATTGTTCCGCTGGCTGGCGGCAATGTTGCATCGGCGGTATCCGCAAACGCATCGACTGAAGCTTCCACAGGTGGTGGAGATGCTGGCGCAAACCATTGCGTTGGAGATGGATTTACGCATGGAAGCCGCCGCTGCCGATGAAATGGCCGCGCATTTTGTGAACGATGCGGATTGTTACATCCCAAAAATTGACTGGCAACGCACGGCAGAAAAAGTTCTCACCCTAGAATGGGTGAGCGGGATTCGCATTGACAATGTGACGGCGTTGCGGATGGCGGGGCATAACCCTGATGCCGTGCTGGCAAAGTCTGCCCGTGCGTTGTTCCGCCAAGTGTTCCAACAGGGATTTTTTCATGCGGACTTGCACCCCGGAAATATGATGGTGCTGGAAGACGGGCGCGTGGCGGTGATTGATTTTGGCATCACGGGACGGCTGGATAAAAAAACGCGGCTGTATCTTGCCGAGATGCTGCAAGGGTTTCTGACGGGCGATTATCGCAAAGTTGCAGAGATTCACATTGCAGCGGGGCTGGTGCCTGCCACCGAATCGGTGGATGTGTTCGCGCTCGCCTGTCGCTCCATCGGGCAACCGATTTTGAATTTGCCGTGGCATGAAATGTCTGTTGGGCGATTGCTGGGGCAATTGTTCGGCATTGCCGAGCAATTCAAAATGACCGTGCAGCCGCAACTTTTATTGCTGCAAAAAACCATTGTCACCGCTGAGGGCGTGGGACGCAGCCTGAACCCCACCGTGAATATGTGGGATCTCACCCGCCCGCTGATTACCGATTGGGCAAAAGAACATTACGGCGTGAGAGCGCGTGCCCGCGAAACACGGGAATTGCTCAGCGATACGCTACACAAAATTCCACCCCTATTGAACGCGCTGGAGCACCTTGCCACGCCAAAGGATACGCCTGTTGCGGCTGTTTCCGTTAAGGGCTTTGGCTATAAAACAGCGGTGTTGATGGCTGTGGTTGGTGGGGCTGTGGGGTGGTTGGTTCGGGGGTTAGGTTTTTAGATTTTAGGTGGCGCTAAACGCGTAATGATTCTCTGCCCCCTCACCCCCGCCCTCTCCCACAAGGGGAGAGGGGGTTTCTTTGTGCCCTCTGTTTTGCCGCACCATTGAAAAAGGTTGTTGCAAGCGGCACGCGGGTGCTCCCTCTCCCCTTGTGGGAGAGGGCGGGGGTGAGGGGATAACTTTAGGATAAATCATTACGTTTTCAGCACCACCAGATTTTACAACACAACCTTCCGCAGCACGGGCAGCGTGACCCGCACCATGGTGCCCTTACCCAACGTGCTGTGGAGCGTCACGGTTCCTCGATGCAATTCGGTAATCTGCTTCACAAAAGGCAGTCCCAAGCCTGTGCCGTCATGCTTGCGCGTCATCGCATTGCGGGATTGCTCAAACGGGCGAAAGATTTTTTCTTGATCGTCATCGGGGATGCCCGCCCCTTCATCGCGCACCATCACCGCATAGCCATCATCCGTGCGCTCCAGAATAACCGTGACTGTCTGCCCTGTTTTACTGAACTTAATCGCGTTGGACAACAGATTGACAATCGCTTGTTTGAGGCGTTGTTCATCCCCGTTAAACATTGCCTCCGTAAGCGTTGATTCAAACACCAGATGAATGTGCTTGTCTGCTTCATAGCCATCCATTAACGAGAGACTATCTTGCAGCATCGCCACCAAATCAAACGCGTGCTCCTGCACGCTCAACATCCCTGCGTTGTTCTTGGCAATATCAAGCGTCTGGTTAATCAATTCTAACAGATGCATACTGCTTTTTTTGATATGCCCCGCAAGTTCTTTGTATTGCCCCTGATTTTCTGCGAGGGATCCAAAAACCTCCAAGTCGATCATTTCTGAATTCGCCCGAATAGTCGTCAGTGGCGTGCGAAATTCATGGTTCATAATGGTGAGAAATTCTGTTTTGGCGCGGTTGGCGGCTTCCGCGAATTCTTTGGCTTGTTGCTCTTTCTCAAAACATCGCGTCATCACGTAACTGCGGCGTAGGTAGTATTCTTGATAATAACTGCTCACCGCAAAGATTAATGCTCCTGATATGAGAAATACATTGCTTACAACAATATGTAAGTTTTCCATATCAACACAAACGAACAGCAAAATATTGTATATGGTTATAGTAAAAACACTAATCAGAAAAGAATGCTGATATTTCAGATTCACAAAAACGGCGAAAATAAAAACCATTATCAGACCGCTATAATACAAATATGTTAGAGGCGCTTGAGAAATGGCGATGATTGCAAGAACGCCGAGTCCTGCACAGAACACCGAAAAAGCCAACAATCGGTTTACGTATTTGTAGAAATCATCTTGGTAGCTTTTGAAAATAGCGTAAATTGTTGTCGAGACAACAAGTCCTCTAATAACAATACATTGGTAAAGGATTCCTGACTGCAAATACACATCCAAGAATAAAAAAGCACTGTAATATAGTATGGCGATAATACAGGTTAGGCGGATAAAAGGCTTACTTGTGTCTACCCGTTCTTTTGTAAAGTGCTGCTCTATTGCAGGGTCACTAAATGCAAGCGCAACAATATTCAAAGAGAAAATACCCGAAAACGGATTCTCTTTCTCCATCTTTGAGAGAACGTAGTTGATAAGAGCTTTTAACATCAAACAAGCCGCCTAAGCCCTACCCCCTCGCCTTCAACTTCCCCGTCATCACATCATCGACTGTTTTTAAGAGCTCCTCGATGGAAAAGGGCTTTGGGATAAAGACATCTGCCCCTGCTGCTTCGATTTGGTCGCCCACGTTGGCGAACGCGGTGATGCACAACAGTGGTATGGTTTTTAACGCTGCATCTGCCTTGAACATTTTGATCAAATCCAGCCCTGAGATAGAGGCACACAGCCCGATGTCCATAATCAGGCAATGCGGCTGCCATTCTTTCGCTTTTTCAAAAACGCCGTCGGGTTTGGTCAGGATGCATACATCGTAGCCCTTGGCTTTTTCCAAAAGGTTCCGATAGATTCTAATGCAACCCTCGTTGTCTTCTACGATGAGTATTTTAGGCATACTAACATTCCACAAAATAACAAAAGCGCATATGCGGAACTGTCTAAAAAATACAAGCCGCACCCATTTACATCACATTATGTAGTGAAAAAGTTAATATCCCCATAAAGGTAGAGTACACTCAAGATTTGAGAGCGTATCTTTGAAGATAGCCAGCCGCTATTGGAGGGAGTCTTTCTGTCTGCGAGGGAATGAACACACGACACATTCTAGATGCTTGCGCAAGCTACCAGCCTACAATCCCCTGTAGGTTATTCGTAAATAACCTACTGGTTGTTAGAGGCCAAAATGATTATCCCACACATCTTTTGCATGCGCCATTTCTTCAATTTTTTGTGCTTGGCTATCAGGGGCTATGTCTAAGGCTGCCTTTGCAGTTGCCCTTGCTTCAGTAAGGGTACCTTCTTCTTCTGCCCATTGGTCAATCACAGCGTCTATATCGAGGTACTCATGTAAGGCTTGCCTTCCTCCTACAATCAATCGCTCTTCTTCGCTTATTTTATCACTGCTCATACTCTTATCCCCTTAACTATTAGAACTTACGGGAAACGCTCCCAATATACCGTGTATGTCATTCCCGAAAAAAGTGGGACTTCACTCTTTTCAAAGACTTGTTGATGCACTCTTAAGGGAGAATAACACTCAGAGTATGCGTCTCGCGTAAATCCTATAATAAAATCATCGTAACAAAAGCACTCAATAAAGTCAACAAAAACAATGCTTTTTATTATTTAAAATATATTAATTGTGCGTTAAGTCATTTTTAATATTTTAGCCACATAGAATAATTAAATGGCTTTGTATTCCATGTAACAAAAGCATAATTCTGCTATGCCTCACACGCCCCACACGAACACCCCTACCCCGTCTGCCAATCTAACTGCCTCGTCACGCTCCAGCAGCAAGGTTTTTCCTGCCTCTCCTGCGATGCCTTGCAGCCCTGCGGCAATCGCTTGCTCCACCGTACGCTTACCGATGGTGGGCAGATCCGCGCGGGTATCTTGCTGCGGCTTACAAGCTTTGACCAAAATGGCGGTGCGGCGTTGGCGGGTGTGGTTTGCGAAACGGGCAATCAGCGCGTCCGTGCCAGCGGCATCTTCATAGCCCAACACCTGCCCGTTTTCCACGAGCACGGCTTGCCCTAAATCTTGTGCGCCATGCTGTTTGGCGGCGGCAAGCCCGAGGGTAATATCGAGTAGGGCTTGAGGATTGGGCTGGTGTGCGGTAAGACTCCCCTGCGGCAACAACACATCTGCCAGCAACTCGTGTGCCCCCCGCACGGTAAGCCCATGCTGCTCCAGCTCTGCCATGATGGTTTTCAGCACCTTATTATCGCCCTTGAGCGAAAAACCGAGCTTCCACAGCATTTTGAGGGCGGTTCTATCGGGGAATACCTCCCAAATTTTGGGCTTACGCATGTATCCTGCCAGCACTACTTCCCGCACATCATGGGTTTTAAGCAACTTTAGCGTGTGCCCCACCGCGCCCAGACGCGACCAACTATAAGCAGCGTTTTCTAGCAACGTGGGCGGGGTTTGGTCTTTAAACGCGATAATATGATACGGTCTGTGTGCGGCTTGCCATGCTTGGATGAGTTGCGCGGGCAATGCGCCTCCACCTGCAAGGAGCGCGATTTTCGGCAAGAACCTGTTCACGTTCTCTACTATACCTTGCTGCAAATGCATGTTTTCTGCGCTTCCAGTGCTCATGTATGAAGAATACACTGCGCGCTGGTTCTCGACAACACGCATTTTCGCTAGCGGTCTAGCGAGATCGTAAAAAGGTTCTAAGCGGAGGGTATGCCCTATTTCTTCCGAAAGGTATCCAGTGACACAACATTGCTGTTGCCTGCCGTTTTATCGGTGGATTTTTTAGCTTTAGAAGCCGTAGCGGGCGTAGATTCTTCTTTGAGTTTCTCGGTATGATCCAGTAACTGCCCGCGCAACTGCTCGGTGATGTCATCCTCGAACTCGTCTTCCGCATAGAGTGCATCGCCGTGGAATTGCAGCCCGAATTTAACAGACGGATCAGCGAAGCCTGTAATTGCAGCGAACGGAATGGTGAGGTGTTCTTCCACGTTGTTAAAGCTGAGGGAGACGTGGAATCTGTCTTCAGTGACTTTGAGGTTGTTGAACTGATATTGCAGCACAATCGTCATCTCGCCTTTGTCATAGCTATCACTGGGAAAATACGCTGTTTTGGTTGTGTATTTCTGGCGCAAATAAGGCGGCATGACAACATCAGGGTGCCCCACTTGGAACGTGATATAAAAATGGTGTGCGCCATACAGCCCGTGCCGCTCAACGGCTTGCAAGGCAGAACGAACAACGCCCCTTAGGGCCGCTTCAACAAGTTTATCGTATTGGAGGAATTCTTCAGTCATACCGCTCACTATAGCCATTGAAAAATTAACAAAGCGTGCACACACACCTTTTTTGGCAATACTATAACTAAAAACAACTCGGAACAACCAGTATGTGAAAAAATATAAAAAGTGGGGGCATTCTGTTGCCCGGAGCCCCCCGACCGCGCTTTGAAAAGACTGACTAGGCAGCCATTTTCAGAGCAGGTGCACGATTATCGTTTGCACTTACAAAATAGCCCGATAACGGCGGTACAATGCCGAGCAAAAACACTATCTTTACCGCGCACGTCGATCCTATGTCGTCCCCACGATTAAAACACCTGTGTTTGATGGTATCTTAATGGTGGAGACGCCGAGTACTGCCCTCGGGTCCGTCACGCTTATTCCATAAGCCATTTATCGCCATAGTTAGCAAGCTAACAAGTAATGTGTATCACAGTTGAAGAGAAAAAGCGAGGGGTTTTTGAAAGTTCATTCTATGTATAGATGCTCTGCATCTCTCATCAAATTCGTGATATTACACAAAACACTTCTTTAACAAATTATTTTTTAAGGCCTGTACAACATAGCCCAAGAAATTTTTTCGGAATAAACATTTCCACTCCAACCACCAGAATCCATGCAAACTGTTGCAGTTCCAGCGCCAGCATTCACATCTCTAAAGTAAATTGTCCAATGTCCCCAAGCGAAACCTACACCTGCAGGATATAAAATAGTCCCTTGTGGCTGCAAGCGGTTAAAATCCAACCCTGGTTCAAAAGATATCCCAGCACAATGTACGTTGCCCCCGCCAACCGAAGGTGTTGCGACACCCTGACCAACAACACGCAAAAACGTTTTCTTAATACAAGTAAACTTTGTTCCATCAAATTGCAGAACATCACCGTCTTCGTTACACACTGGCACAGCGGCAGAACACGTTCCGCTAGCAGTGAGAAACTGCCCTGCGCCACAAGTGACGGTTGAGGCAGCACACACCCCCGCACTGGTCAACGCCTGTCCTGCTGGACAAACCGTGATCCCCACAGGCACAACCTGACCAAACTTCAGCACTTTGGTGTTATCGCCGACAAAAATCTTATTCACAGGCGTGATAAATTTATAGGTCAC
>CANGXP010000057.1 GCA_947457935.1 Alphaproteobacteria bacterium
CGCGCTACGCTTGACTATACCGCTCGCACCTCAAGATTTGCAAAAAAATTTGCGAGCGGTAAAGCCCGCGCGGCGCTTGAGCGAAACATCGCAACTTCTTCAGTTACGATGAGTATAGAACTGCGTAAGTCCTGCAGTTAATACTTGATCGCACAAGAGGCGCAAAACACGCCATGAAACAAAAAAATGGTGGAGCCAAGCGGGATCGAACCGCTGACCTCTTGCATGCCATGCAAGCGCTCTCCCAGCTGAGCTATGGCCCCGTTAAATATTACTCGTCGTGCTTATCCATGTCTGACGCCATGTCTTCATCATCACCCAAATCGGCAGGATCCTCAATGAAGCTTTCTTCGCCATCTTCATCGTCATCACCCAACACAGATGCTATTAAATCATCTTCGGCAACAATCGGCAAGCCATCGCTATCAAAGCCCACACCTTTAGCAAGGATTTTTTCTTCCTTGATGTCTTCAACAGCATTGCGACGACGTGAACGCAGCACCAATTCAGGATTGTACACCTCTCCGCATTTAGGGCACACAATCGGATTTTTCATCATATCATAGAAGCGGGTGCCGCAGGCTTGGCACAACCGTTTTGTTCCCCAATTTGGATTAGTCACGAAAAACTCCCTGAATACGAAAAAATTTGTTTCTGGTGCTTGCGTGTCATGGCAAGTCTGTTACAGAATGCCGCATGGATGGGAAAAAACCCGCCAATAGTCAAGAGGATTTTTACAATGTCGGCACTTTGTTCTCGTTTTGCGGATGGCTTACACGGAACAATCTCTGTTGCAGGGGATAAATCCATTTCGCATCGTGCCTTGATTTTTGGGGCAATGGCGGTAGGAAAAACCACCATAACAGGGCTTCTTGAAGGAGAAGATGTGTTGTGCACAGCAGAAGCCTTGCGGCACTTAGGCGCAACCATTACAAAAGAGGGAACACTGTGGGTTGTTGACGGCGTGGGCGTAGGGGGCTTACAAGAACCGAGCACCGTTTTAGATGTGGGCAATTCAGGCACCAGTGCGCGCTTGCTGATGGGCTTGGTTGCTTCCTATCCATTTACAACTTTTTTTACAGGCGATGCCTCGTTACGAAAACGCCCCATGCAACGTGCCATGACCCCCCTGCAACAAATGGGAGTTGCCTTCACCGCGCGTTCAGGGGGGCGATTGCCACTCGCGGTTAACGGCACAGCAGACACACTGCCGATTACCTACACCCTGCCCGTGCCTTCTGCACAGGTAAAATCCACTGTATTGCTCGCAGGATTAAACACAGCAGGCATTACAAAAGTTATTGAACCGATTCCCAGCCGTGATCATACAGAGCGCATGTTAGAAGCCTTTGGGGCGACCATCGTTATTTCTCATAACGAACAAAACGAACGCGTCATTGCGTTAGAAGGGCAACCAGAATTAAAACCACAAAATGTTTTGGTGCCGAGAGACCCTTCCTCTGCCGCATTCCCGATAGTTGCTGCGCTCATTACAAAAAACAGCGATGTTACCTTGACGAATATCTGCCTTAATCCGCACCGCATTGGATTGATAACAACCCTTCAAGAGATGGGCGCGCGCCTTACACTCCTCAATAAACGGATTGAAGGCAGTGAAGACGTTGCAGATATTCGCGTTGAAAGCAGCACTCTTAAAGGCGTTGACGTGCCTGCCTCTCGCGCCCCCTCCATGATTGATGAATATCCGATTTTAGCCGTGGCAGCCAGTTGCGCTGTTGGCACAACAACCATGCGGGGGTTGGGCGAACTTAAAGTGAAAGAAAGTGACAGATTGGCAGGGATTGCAACGGGGCTTGCGGCTTGCGGCGTAACGGTGGAAGTGGCGGATGACACACTTATTGTGCACGGGAAAGGACAACCCCAAGGCGGTGCAACCATTGCGGTAAATTTAGATCACCGCATGGCGATGTCTTTTCTTGTGCTAGGCATGGCAAGCAAAAACCCGATTACAGTGGATGACGGCAGCGCAATTAATACTAGCTTCCCCAATTTTGTTAACATTATGAATGCAGCAGGGGCAAACATCCAATGATCATTGCCATCGATGGACCCGCAGGGGCGGGCAAAGGCACGATTGCAAAATTGCTTGCAGAAAAATTAAACTATGCTTACCTCGACACAGGATTGATTTATCGCGCGGTCGCATCGAAATGGATGCATCAGCAGAGCGTTGCGGCAGCCGACATTGCCGCAGCCCTCACACCAGAAGATATGGATGCTGAAGGACTCCGCACTCCTGCCGTGGCAGAAGCCGCCTCAAAAATAGCCAGTATTCCTAGAGTGCGGGAGGCATTGCTTGTCTTTCAACGGCATTTTGCACAGCATCCGCCTTCGGGTAAAAAAGGCGCGGTGTTAGATGGTCGCGACATCGGCACTGTCATTTGCCCTGATGCTCCCCATAAATTTTTTCTCACCGCCACTCCTGAAATTCGCGCAGAACGCCGCTTTAAGGAGTTGCAAGCAACGGGAGATCCCACACCCTTTGCAACTGTACTTGCAGCCGTGAAAGAACGCGATGACCGCGATAGCAACCGCGCAACCGCCCCCCTGAAACCTGCAGCTGATGCTATTATTATTGACACATCAACAAAAAGTATTGAGGCGGTATTGGCCGAGGTTTTAGAAAACCTTTGACGCAAGCCCCAAAATCACCTATAGAGTTTCCCCTCATGGAAAAAAGAGGGCGTTGTATGGATACAACCCCTTGTAAAGGAATTAAAATTACATGACTCAAGCGACAATGGCAGCTCCAAAAGAGAGCTTTGCAGCACTGTTAGACGAAACACTCGGCAGTGAAGGAACAATTGAAGGCGCGGTATTACGCGGTGTTGTTGTTAAAATTGTTAATGATTTTCTCGTGGTAGATGTGGGATTAAAGTCTGAAGGACTTGTCCCATTGCGTGAATTCGCAAGCCCCAGTGAAACAAAAATCCCTGAAGTGGGCGATGAAGTAGACGTGTATGTTGAGCGTTACGAAGACCGTAATGGTCAAGTGGTGCTGAGCCGTGAAAAGGCACGTCGTGAGGAGTCATGGGTTGACCTTGAAAAAGCGCATGTGAATAACCAAAACGCGATGGGTTCTATTTCTGGACGCGTTAAAGGTGGATATACGGTGGATCTCAACGGCGCGACGGCATTCTTGCCAAACAGCCAAGTTGATGTGCGTCCTATTCGCGATATTTCCCCGCTTATTGGCGTGCAACAGCCCTTCCAAATCCTTAAAATTGATCGCAAGCGTGGCAACATTGTGGTATCTCGTCGCGCAATCATGGAAGAATCTCGTGCAGAGGCGCGTTCTGATTTTGTGGCAACCTTGGCAGAAGGTCAGGTGCTTAAAGGCGTTGTGAAAAACATCACCGATTACGGCGCGTTCGTTGACTTAGGCGGTATTGATGGATTGTTGCATGTAACCGACATTTCTTGGAAGCGTGTGAATCACCCCAGCGAAGCATTGCATGTGGGTCAAACCATTGATGTGCAGGTTATCAAGTTCAACCATGAATCACAGCGCATTTCTTTGGGCATGAAACAGCTCGAAGTTGACCCTTGGGTTGAAGTTGCAGCAAACTTTGTTGTTGGTGAGAAATACACAGGCAAAGTTACCAATATTACTGAATATGGTGCGTTTGTAGAACTCACGTCAGGTATTGAAGGTTTGGTGCACGTTTCTGAAATGAGCTGGAACAAAAAAGCTTCTGATCCACAGAAATTAGTGACTTCAGGGCAAGAAGTTGCGGTTATCGTGTTAGAAGTTGACACAGATAAGCGTCGCATCAGCCTTGGTATGAAACAAGCGCAAGAAAACCCGTTCAGTGGTTTTGAAGCAGCGCATCCTGTAGGTACAGATGTTGATGCAACCATTAAATCTCTCAGCAAAACAGGCGTTGTGCTTGATTTAGGTGATGGATTAGAAGGGTTTGTTGCTGCAGAAGACCTTGATTGGGTTGATGGTGCAAAATCCTTGAAAACTCTTGCTGAAGGGCAAACGCTCACGGCGCGTGTGTTGGAAATCGACACGGACAAAGACCGTGTTATACTCGGTGTGAAGCAAACAATGCCTGTTCCTGCAACCGCCGTTGCAAGTGGCAATGTGAAAAAAGGGCAGATCGTAACCTGCACCGTTGCTAAAGTGCAAGAGAACGGCATTGAAGTAACCATCGGTGATGATTCAGTAACGGCGTTTATTCGTCGTGCAGATTTATCACGCGATAGAAGCGAGCAGCGTCCTGACCGTTTTGCTGTGGGTGAAAAAGTTGACGCGATGATTACCGCTCTTGACAAAGATAGCGGCAAGCTCACCCTCTCCATTAAAGCAAAAGAGCTTGATGAAGAGAAACGCGTTATGGCAGAATATGGCTCAACCGACAGTGGCGCAAGCTTAGGCGACATCTTAGGGCCCGCAATGCGTCAAGCCGTTGATAAAAAATAATTTCCTCGCATAATAAAAGAAAGCGTGGTGGGATTTAATAATCCTGCCACGCTATTTTAGACAGTCTCTTCAGGTGTACGATGACAAGATCAGAACTCGTTTTTAAGTTAAGCAGTGCCCACCCACATCTTTCACAAAAAGACATTGAAAAATTAGTAAGCACCGTATTGCGGCAGATTGTTGATGCCCTTGCGGCAGGTGATCGCGTTGAATTGCGCGGCTTTGGGGCATTTTCCGTTAAAAAGCGGGAGCCTCGCGTGGGGCGCAACCCACGGACAGGGGAGTCAGTGGACGTTGACTACAAACACGTTCCGTTCTTCAAAGCAGGCAAGCAATTACGCGAACGCCTCAACAAAGCCGCCCCTACTAAAAAGGTAGCGTAATGAAAATGCTGTTCATAATCCTCTATTGGGTTGTGGCAGTGTTTCTCGTTATCTTTGCCGTAAGCAATAGACAGCTTGTTGAAATTAGTATTTTCCCTTCAGATGTCGTGCTTGAAGTCCGCCTATTCCTTGTAATGTTCGTTTGCGTTGGTTTGGGCTATGCTATGGGGCGTGCGCGTTTAATCGGGATGTGGTGGCAGAATCGTCGCCAGCTCCGCGCCTTGAAGCAAACAATAAAAAGTTCTCAGCAAGTTGCTGTGCCAAATCCGCTGTCAAATGCGGTTATAAAAAGGCAAGCGTAGGCTGTTTTTTTGTTATATTTTGTCTCTACCCTAAACAAGAGACAGCCGTTCTGCCATTATAATGGCTCTAAAATCATCATCAATGGCTTGCCAATCGACAATATCAACCTTGTAGGGGATATTGGACTCAGAAAATGCATCACGGATACACGCTAACTGCTCGAATGATAGCGGCGTTTGATTGTCCACACACATATCAAGATCAGACGTTTTTCGGGCTGTGCCTTTAACACGCGAGCCAAACGCCCACACGCGCACTTGAGGAAGATGCTGTTGAAGAATTGCGCGTACCACTTCCAAGTGGTCAGGGCGGATATCAAGAGACACGACGGAGTACCTCTAGCAACGCTTGTGCATCAGGCAAGAACATCTTAGCTCGTTCAAAAACAGCTTCTGCTTTCTCATGATTATAATCATGAGACGTTTCATTACGCGCCTCGTAATGCCCTATCCATCGTTCTGCATCATCAATAAGTTGCAAGCGGGCTGCTTCCCGAAAAATGTCTTTTTTGGAACGGATAGCGGCATCTTGCACTTGAAAGTGCTCTCGTAAATATCGTTGTAACAGTTTCCACGCAAGATCCATGGTATATTCAAAGCGTTGAATCACGCCATCACGATGCAAATCATCAGCAGGGTTGGTCGCTGTTGTTTGCAGCCCTGTTTCAAGTTGGGCAATGGCTTTTTCGAGAGGGGTGAGGAGGATTAAGGACATGCTATTATAAATATTCTTTCCCCTCTAAAACAGCAACTACCTGTTTTAAATCAGCATCCTTTTTAATACCATACTCACATAAATCTATATATCGATGCTGTTGTGAACCACCTTTGGAAGATTTTATAAAGTTTATTGGTGATTTTTCATCCATAAGGTAGAATCTAGTACTATTCGTAAATTCATAGTAATTAGCAGTCCTAACAAAATTTAGAATGCGTTCTTCGTGAGTTTTCTCAATCTGACCGTATTCAACTTTTATATCCAACAACACGTTATTAATCACTTTTGCTTGCACAACTGTAGAAATAACTCCAATATAATGCACCTTTTTATTAGTATATAACCCCAGAAACTTGCTCGACTTCCATTTTTGATTGCGCTCTGTAGGCTCACTGTAAATGCCAAATTTTTGATTTGCCTCCAAAGAAGTGCCGCAAGGAAAGACGACCAACCAACGCCAACGCTCTCCTAGCAGTCCTTGAACACGCATACAAGATTCGTATTCTCCAATGATTTCGTTGAGATAATCATCATGGTCACGACAAACATCCTTCATCGCATTGAGTATATCAGCGAAAGTTGTTGCTGCAAAACAAACAGATTTCTCAGATGCTATTGTTTTATAGTAAATAATTTTATCTTGTGACATTGGAGCAATTGTTAAACTCAATAACCAAGAATGCAGTGAGAATTCCGATTTTGCTGCAATAGATTGCAAATGTCGTTGCACTTGTTCTTCAGATTGTTCGCCCAGCTTTGTTTCTATATACAAATTAAAAGGCAGCTGCTGTATGTACGCATCAGGTATACTTGCTTGTTCTTTTACTTGTTGCGCAAAAGACAAACCAACCTTCAGTGTTTTGTCATCATCAAGATCAATTAAAAGTATAGACTTTAGGACTTGCTCAAATCTAATTGGGCTATGCTTTGCCAACAATGATAAAATCAATAACGTATTATTAGTCGCATGATTTTCTTTTTGCGAATATTCTTGAAACATTGAAATTGCAGACATAGTCGTACTCCAAAACTAAAAAAGCCCCTTACGGGGCTTTCTAACACATCTGCAAAAAAACTAAACCCCTCAAAAGACCTGGCAGTGACCTACTTTCCCGTGCCTTAAGACAAAGTATCATCGGCGCTGGACGTTTTCACGGCTCTGTTCGGGATGGGAAGAGGTGTTCACCGTCCGCCAAAACCACCAGGTCGTTTGAAGGGTTTCATAAATAGGTAGCTCATTGCTCTTCAAACAACGTAAATTTTAAAATCTCTAACTGTGAAGAATAATTCTTCAGATCTGTATACTGAGGATGAACAAATCATCAAGCCAGTCGTGCTATTAGTATTGCTTAGCTTCAGATGTTGCCATCCTTTCACACGCAACCTATCAACGTGGTGGTCTTCCACGGCACTGATAGGGAAAATTAGTTTTGAGATGAGTTTCCCGCTTAGATGCTTTCAGCGGTTATCTCGTCCGTACATAGCTACCCAGCGATGCCACAGGCGTGACAACTGGTACACCAGAGGTACGTTCACCCCGGTCCTCTCGTACTAGGGGCAAGTTCTCTCAATTTTCCTACACTCACGGCAGATAGGGACCGAACTGTCTCACGACGTTCTGAACCCAGCTCACGTACCACTTTAAATGGCGAACAGCCATACCCTTGGGACCTGCTTCAGCCCCAGGATGTGATGAGCCGAC
>CANGXP010000058.1 GCA_947457935.1 Alphaproteobacteria bacterium
CAATTATAAAACAACGCGCTACGCTTGACTATACCGCTCGCACCTCAAGATTTGCAAAAAAATTTGCGAGCGGTAAAGCCCGCGCGGCGCTTGAGCGAAACATCGCAACTTCTTCAGTTACGATGAGTATAGAACTGCGTAAGTCCTGGTATGGTTGCTTTGCGCCGTTGTACAAAATCCGTAATTTTGCTCCCAAACGTCAGCCATATCCCTGAAACAACCAGCGAGGGGAAGGTTCCCCAACGCACAATCTGTTGCACCACAGCAAAATTATGCGCAGGGGAATAAATATAAATCATTTGCAAAAACGCGATGAACAAATGAATTTTGCGGGCAATGATACGCGATTGTTGCAACGTCATTCTTGGCATCCTTTCTTCGGCGTATGGCGAATGGCGCCAAACAATCCATCCGCTTCATCTTCAGGCCCCGCCGCAACATAGAGCGCATTGCTGTCCCCCAAACTCTCGCCATTGCCAAACAATACCCCCCACGCTTTATCCACTTTCAGCGGCTTGCCCTTAGCATCCCGCACATAGTCAATAAATTTGCGAGTTTGCGGATTATAGCCCGCAATCAGCCCATCGCCAAAATTAGCGACCAACAACGCACCGCTCAGTGCACCAAAATTATCAGGGGCAAAGACGAGTCCCCACGGGGCATCCAGCTTATCGCCGTCATGCCAAATGGCGATTAGCTTTCCCTGTTCCGTGAACTCTGCCACGCGCCCTTTACCTAAGCCGCTATCTTCCTCACCCACGAACAATTCACCCGCCTTGCAACTGCCTTTTGCAACTTCTTCTTCAGGGCAAGGTTGTGTTTTTGCGTAAGCAACGAACAGGTGGTTTTTGCCTTTAGGGGTGGTGAGGGCTTGGATGTTGAAGGGTGCGTACTCTCCCGCTGTCACCCGACCATCATTATTGGTATCAAAGGGGTTATCAAATTTCACGGAAAGCGGCTTAAATGCTCCGTCAAACGTGTGAATTGTAGGCTGTTCGCCAAAATCCGCCGCATACAACTTGCTGTAATCATGGCTCATTGCTAACCCAAAGAACTGACTGCCGTTTTTGCTTTCATCAACGACAGAAATTGCTTCTGCGGGATAGTCAAACGTGCCATCTGCTTTTTTGCGCTCTGTCCATGCAGAAATGATACCGCCGTCACTGGCAAATAGGAATTTTGCAGGGGCAGTGATAGACTCGCCGCCTTTGAAAGCTTGCGTAATGGTGAAATTCTTATCACTCCCGTTAAACACCGTGCCTGTGGCAAAATTTTCGTCACCGCCCACGGGAAGCGTTACGACTTTTAACTCATCCGTGTGGAGCTTTTGTAGTTTTGGGTCTGCTGATGCACGCACATCTCCCACATACTCAAAGGATTTATCTTTTGCCGTTACCCAAAAATGCCCGCCCGACCCTTTTGGACGGATAGCAATCCCCCACGCATTGATAAAATCTTCCGTAACCACCGCAGGTTTATATTTTTCTTTGTTTGCAACAAACGTGTCTAAGACATAGCTATTTTGTTTAGCACACTGGTTTTTTGCAAAAACGGGCAGCGGATTTGACAGGAAAATGCTGAGTGCAAGTCCAGAGACAATGAGTTTAGAACGGTTCATGGATAGTGTTTCTTTCTGTATTTTTATCGGGAATCATACTAGTAATGATAACAGTTCTTAATTGCAAGAAGATTTTTTGAAAAAATACATCATGCGGGGTGGAAGAATAGGAAGGCAAGCATACTAACTTCTAAATTTTCCTCCAAAATTTTTCAAATCTAGGGTCGGTTTTCAATCGCCTGACCAACCACACCGTAATAAATCCCCCAAATAATGCGCCCGCCAGCACATCGCTCGGATAGTGACTTCCCAGCAACACCCGCTCTACGCCAACCAACGCAGCGATACTGTAAAAATACCACCGTGCTTTGGGGAAGAGCGTTCCCAACACTACCGCCACTGTCACCGCTGTTGTTGTATGACCTGAAGGAAACGAGGTAAAGTCACTCCCTGCTTTAAAAAATTCAAATGTATAAATATCATCGCGGAACAACACACGCGGGCGTGTGCGCGCAAAAACATACTTCGGGATATTTACCAATAACCCTGTTGCGGCAACAGGAACAAATAAAAACAAGGCGGGCGAATAGAGGCGTGATAAAAAACGCTGTGCGGCAGTATTTTCAAGCGTTACAGGGTTATTTTTAGTGCGCCATTTACACAATAATGATGCCAGAATGACGATGCCCGTGGGTACTAAATAGGTAGCAGAATCCCCCATAAACTCTATTTTTTTTAATAGGATACGCCATGTTGCTAATGTTGTATCCTTATGATTGTTAATCAACAGCGCAAGCGGTTTGTCCACAAACACAATACTCAGTACTATCAGCAGTATAATACTGGCAATCAATGCTCTTTTCACGCTATCCCCCGCGCTTTTTCTATCTGTGCAGCCATTTTTAACGCGGCAATCAGACTATCAGGACGCGCTTTATTTTGCCCCGCAATGCCAAGCCCTGTGCCGTGATCAGGCGATGTGCGCACAATCGGCAAACCAAGCGTCACATTCACCCCACCCCAAAAATCCAGTGTTTTCAAGGGAATAAGCGCTTGATCATGATACATGCACAGCACGGCATCATAGTTTTTCCGTGCCTCCGCGTGAAATAATGTATCAGCCGCCGCAGGATTTTCTACCTGAAAGCCTTGCAAACGGAGGGTTTCGACCGCAGGCTGGATAATCTCTATTTCTTCCCGCCCGATGGTGCCCCCCTCCCCCGCATGGGGGTTCAACGCCGCAACGGCAAGGCGCGGATGGGTGATGCCAAAATCTTGTTTAAGGGCATGGATTGTCGCCGACGCTATAAATATTATTTTTTCTTTTGAAATGCTTATTGGTATATCTTTAATAGGTACATGAATTGTTGCCAACACCACTTTAAGATCGTCTGTTGCAAGCATCATCACGGCATCGTTGGCGTTACCACACAGTGACCCCAAATATTCCGTATGCCCCCCATGAGGGAAACCTGCCGCATAGAGCGTGCCTTTTTGAATGGGGTTGGTGATAATTCCTGCCGCCACCCCTTGTTGCACATCCGCCACTGCTTGATTGATGGAAGCGAGCACAGCGGGGGCATTTGCGGTGTCTGAAACGCCCATGGTGACAGGGGCATTCAGCGGCACAGGCACAATTGGCAAGGCATCTGCAAAATAATCACAGGATTCTAATCGCTGATTAATTATTTTTTGCGGCACATCTAAGCCGAGGCTTTTTGCCTGCTGTGCCAGAAAATCAGGGTCGCCGAGTACATAAAACGGCGGCAAATCGTAGGAATGCCGCATTGTCCACGCTTTCAGCGTGATTTCTGCCGCAATCCCCGCAGGGTCGCCAGAGGTTACAGCAAGAGGGAGTTTTAAAGCCATGCTGTTGTTGTATTCCGTGTGCCGTTGCATTACAACAAAAGCATGATGAATCGTGTTGCAATTAACGAATTTTTCCGCACACTCCAAGCGCAAAACCCGCATCCCCAAACAGAATTAGCGTACTCCAATACCTACACCTTGCTGGTTGCCGTGGTGCTGTCTGCCCAAGCAACCGACGTGGGCGTGAATAAAGCCACCAAAGCCTTGTTTTCCGTTGCAGACACGCCCGAAAAAATGCTTGCCCTCGGCGAAGAACAACTCAAAAGCTACATCAAAACCATTGGACTCTACCAAACCAAGGCAAAAAACGTGATTGCCTTAAGCCAAGCCCTCGTAGAACAGCATCAAGGAATTGTGCCTGATACACGCGAAGAGCTAGAGAAACTGGCGGGTGTAGGCAGAAAAACCGCCAACGTGGTACTCAACGTTGCCTTTGGGCAACCCACAATGGCGGTGGATACGCATATTTTTCGGGTAAGCAATCGCACGGGGCTTGGCAAGGGCAAAAATCCGCTAGAGGTGGAACTTTCCCTTGAAAAACGCATCCCCAAAGAATTTAAACAACATGCGCACCATTGGCTTATTCTGCATGGGCGCTATATCTGTAAAGCGCGAACGCCAGAGTGCCCCAAGTGTGTGGTGCGGGAATTTTGTCAATATAAAGAAAAAACGGCGGGCGCAGGAAAACTATAGCATTTCTGCTTTTGATTGAGACTAGGAATGCTAGACGATGTGTATTAAACATACATGAGTCGAAGCATGACACCGTATCAATCAAAATGAGAATTGCTATTTATGAAAAAAACTGCTGTCGTCTTGCTTAACCTCGGGGGGCCCAACAACCAAGCCGCTGTTGAACCCTTTTTGTTCAATTTGTTCAAAGACCCCGCGATTTTGGGCGTGCCGCAACCGTTTCGCTGGTTGCTGGCAAAACTGATTTCCAGCCGTCGTGCCGCCAAAGCCCAAGAAATTTATGCGCAAATGGGCGGCAAGTCTCCCATTTTAGAAAACACGGACGCACAAGCA
Source organism: Alphaproteobacteria bacterium (assembly GCA_947457935.1). GTDB lineage: Bacteria > Pseudomonadota > Alphaproteobacteria > JAJTHO01 > CANGXP01 > CANGXP01. The sequence continues at coordinate 4,454 of CANGXP010000058.1, forward strand.
ACCGCCTTAGAAGCGGTATTGGGCGATGATTATAAAGTTTTTATCGCCATGCGCTACTGGCATCCGTTTAGCTTGGAGACCGCCAAACAGGTTCAAGCCTATCAGCCTGAGGAGATTATTTTACTACCGCTGTATCCACAATTTTCCACCACCACAACGGCTTCCTCGTTCAAAGAGTGGGACAAAGTGGCAAAACAAATCGGCCTCACCCAACCAACCTATAAAGTAGGCTGCTATCCGTTTAGCACAGGCTGGGTGTCGGCTGTTGCCGCGCTCATTCAGGAAAAAGTGCCTGATTTACAAGAGTATCGCTTGTTATTTTCTGCCCATGGATTGCCGCAAAAAATTGTGGATGCAGGCGACCCGTATCAATGGCAGGTAGAGCAGACTGTTGCAGCCGTCAAAGCACAACTTGGTGATGTTGACGCGGTGGTTTGCTACCAATCCCGTGTGGGCCCGCTGCAATGGCTGAAGCCCTCCACCGAAACAGAAATTCACCGTGCAGGAGAAGAAAAAAAGAAAATCGTAGTAATTCCCATCGCCTTTGTTTCTGAGCATTCCGAAACCTTAGTGGAATTAGATTTGGAATACAAAGAGCTTGCCCATGAAGCTGGCGTTCTGGATTACATCCGCATTCCCACCGTTTCCACCCACCCGTTATTTATCAACGACCTTGCGGCGATTGTTCGCGACGTGCAAACACGCCAAGAGCCCCTTTCTGCGGCGGGTGGCAAGCGGTTATGCCCGCAACAGTTTGGGAAATGTGGGTGTTATCCGCAAGTTTAGGTTCTCGGTTTCGGGTTAACGAACACCGAAAACCTGAAATCGAAAAGTTGCTCTGTCGACAACTTTAAATTGCCCCCCCCTATTGCAATTTTATAAAAACTATGGTATATCTACGGTAGAATAACCCTAGTACTGTAGAGACGAAACAAATGCCCGAATTTCATTTTTCTGGCAGGGCGTTGTCGTGTGCATTTTCACCCCACACGGCGCGCTCTGCCCCTTCTTTTGCTGACGAACACGAGGCTGCGTTCTCCGCAGCCTCTTTTTTTGGCAGCACACAGGCTCAAGAAGCTGTTGCACTCAGCCTTGTCATTAAAACGGCGGAGCATAAAGCCTTTAGCCAGTATTTACGCCACGGTACGCCGCCACTGTTGCCGTTAGCACTCCAACAGCAGCGAGAGGACTTTTTCCACAAAACCCTCGCGTTGCAACAACAAGAGGCGTTAGTGGCAAAAATCATCGAGGCGGCGGCACGGAGTGATACGTTCTTGCAACGTGCTGCTTTAAAACACCGTGAAGCTTTTGACACCGTACTGCAGCGGACGCTTGGCACTCGCGCCCCTGTGCTTGTTGACGAGCCGTATTTAGAGGGGACGCTGCTACGATATCAGGCACGCTATCTGCGGCGGTTGCAAGCGTTGGTGGCGGACATCAACCCGCCTTCTGGCACCAAAACGCTGTTGTTTAAAGCAGCGGCAGATCCCTTGCTCTCCACCCAAACCCAGACACTGCGCGAACTAGAGCAAATCCTTGACAGGCAACGCCAACAGGCGGCGGGTATTCAAGAGTATATCTGGCGGACTGAAGGGGATGACAAAGTACGCCCCTCCCACGCCGAAAATGACGGAAAAACCTGTTCATGGGATGATCCGCCCGATACAGGACACCCTGGGAGCGAGGCAAACTGCCGCTGTCATGCAGAACCTGTCATCGAAGAAGAATCTATTGCCGCGCCTGTTGTGGAAGAAGCGTCTTCCGCTGATACTGTAGAGGCAGGCATCAACGTTGCTACCTTTTTGATTACGTTGATTCCCCAAGCGCGCGCGGCGGCAACCGCTGTGCGTCTTGCACAAAATGCCGAGCGTTCCCTCCTCGCCGTCCGCCGCGTTGCTGTGGCATTGGGAGAGCGGGGGGCACCCCTTTTACGGCGGGTGACAGAGACATTGCGGGGGTTAAGACGGGTTAGGCAACAACAGGAAGATATTTTTAAACGTCCTGAGGGGGTGCCTGAAGATTGGATTCGCGTTCCTGCTAAAAAAGGTGATGGGGTGAAGTATGTCGATCCCTCTTCGGATGGTCAAACCTATGTTCGCATTTCTCGGGGAAATCCTAATGCATCACAACAAGGGCAACAAAACGACTATATACGCTGGCAAGTTAACGGAAAACAACTTGATAAAAATGGGGATGTTGTACTAGGGAAATCCGAAGAATCACACATCCCCTTGGAAGATTTTAAATTTAAAGGAATATTGAAATGAACCGCATCTACAAAGATCTTTTAGTGACCGCTCTTCAACAAATGGCAAGTTATGACTTCCAGAAAATTGCGTGGTTTAAGAATGACCAAGGATTACGCTCCTCCTTTGAAGAGGACTATTTTGCTGTTTTTGATGATACAGGTCTTGCCTATGCGCTTGAACACAGCGATGTTGTTTTTGGAAAAGAAGCAGATAACGCACTCCATGACTTAGATGACGCAACAAATGCCGTTGATGAGTTTTTGTGGACACCGGAGGAAATTTTAAACTCCCCCGAAATGCAAGTCGTGCGGGAAAAAGCCACTACCGCGCTTAAATTCATACAAGAAAGTAAGGCAGAAGGCGTGACCGTTGAATTCGTTGAGGTGGGGCAGCCGCTTTAGGCATATCCGTCCCCGTGGCAGGGCAAGCGTCAATAGCCTTGAGACTTATACTGAATGCCGAACGAGGACTGGGGATTGCCCGCCGCGCTCTTGTGGCATTGGGAGAACGGGGGGCACCGCTTTTGCGGCGCGTGACAGAGACGCTGCGGGGTTTGAGACGGGTTAGGCAGGAGACGGAAGCCACTCTCAAACCTGCAACAGAGCCGAAAGACATTGCCCAGCGCATTGCCGATGGGCATGCTTATGATAACCACGTTCTTATACAAAAGAAATTTCCTGAAGTGCAATCACGAGAAGACTTTGCAAAACTGATAGAAAA
>CANGXP010000059.1 GCA_947457935.1 Alphaproteobacteria bacterium
ATGTTGATGGTGGCTCGGGAGGGATTTGAACCCCCGACCAAGAGATTATGATTCTCCTGCTCTACCGCTGAGCTACCGAGCCTAACTCATTATAATCAAACGTCTTTTGCAACCCTACCCATGACCATGGCATGACCGCAAAATTTTCTGGTCAACATACCATCGGCGTAAGCCTTTGTTATGTCGTTCTTTCCAGCCCGAATAACGGCGGCTGAGCGAGGGATTATGATTCTCCTGCTCTACCGCTGAGCTACCGAGCCATTGGCACTCAAAAGAAAAAGACTACTACCCGTTACCCCGAAAAAATGCAACGATGAATTTTACTCAAAGCGGATCTGCATGATTTCATAGCCCTTGGCACCGCTGGGCGTATTGACTTCAACATAATCCCCTTGCGCTTTGCCAATCAACGCTTTGCCTAGGGGTGAGGTGATAGAAATCATGTTGCGTTCAATATCGGTTTCATCCGCACCGATGAGTTGATAGGTAGTTTCTTGCTCGCTGTCATCCATGATAACCGTAACGAATGCGCCGAACTTTACTGTTTTGCTCCCAACAAACTTTGCAGTATCAATGACTTCTGCGCGAGAGATTTTATCTTCCAACTCAAGAATGCGCCCTTCCACAAAGCTTTGGCGTTCGCGTGCTGCGTGATACTCGGCATTTTCTGATAAATCGCCATGCTCTCGTGCCTCTGCAATCGCGCGAATAATCGCAGGGCGCTCCTCCACTTTTAAATGTTTTAGTTCAGCGTTCAGGCGCTCAAAGCCTTGTGGAGTTAGAGGAACTTTTTCCATTATGTACACATCCTTATCGTAAAGGATGAGAGCGTACCGAGGCGCGATGCCGTTTGCAACTATTTTTCGTTTTTTACTTTAAGAGCGTGGCGGCTGTTACGCTAAAAAAATAGGCTGATCCGGAAGCACTATCCTTGTTTTGTAGACTGGGCACACCAACCAGCAATGTTTTTCCATCACTTGAAAGAGTGCGGCTGAATAAGTTGCCACTGGCGGGATAATTCCCCACTAACTTCCCTGTTTGCGTATAGCCGCCTGTGGGGGAAGGCGTGAACAAGTACGCAACACCATACGGGGCAGAAACAAGGGCAGTTTTGCCAATGAATGCAACGCTTGCACCAAAGCGTTCCTGCCATGAAGTATCCGCATAAACGAGATGTGATTTTTCAACCCACTTACTGGAAGGCTCATCATATTGAAAAACATATGCAGCACCGCTGCCACCCGCTTTATTGGGCTGATCTTCGTAAGGCGCACCCACAATCAGGTGATTCCCACTTAACGCAACGCTCCATCCAAATTCTGCAAAGGCACGTTTAACGCTTGGCTGCAATAAGCTTGAGAATTTCCATTCCCCTTTGTTTTTCGTATAAATATACACCGCGCCACCGCTGGGGCTTTGCCCCTCATGGCCATATGCGCCAACAATAATGCGTGTATCGTCTGCATCGAGTGCATTGCCAAACAATGTTCCTGCTTTGTTATCGGTTGGCTCTAACAGGGCAACCTGTTGCCACACATCTGTTTGTTTGCGAAAAACGTAGACAGCGCCCGCATCAATCGCTTTGCCGTCGTGTAAATGAACGCCAACAACAGCATCTTCTCCTGCCCATGCAACGGCATTACCAAAAAAATCACCTGCTTGTGTTGTCTCAGCCGTCAAGCGGGCCTGTTGTTCCCATACTCCTTTGGCGTTCTTGAGGAATACATAAACTGCGCCTGCACTGGTGAGTTTTCCTTGCCGTTCTCCCGGTGCGCCAACAAGTAATTTATCGCCTTTAAGCGCAATACTTGAACCAAACAAGGCCTTGCTGCTGGGATTTTGCGGTTGTAAGCGACTTATTTGTTTCCATCCTTTATTTGTATTTTCGTAAACGTATACAGCACCGCTGTGATAGCCTTCCTTGCTATCCCAAGGTGCACCAATAATCGCTGTTTTGTTCTCTATTTCCGTGCTTGCGCCGAATACGTCATCAATTTCTTGCCCTGAGGGGGTTATTTTTGACAGAAAAGAAATGCCTTTTGCCGTGCTACACGGACTTTTTCCTAAACACTCTGCAGCGGATACAAATGCAGGGTGCAACAACAGCATGAAAGTAGAAAAAACAAGGCAGCGCATCGTCGGAGGCATCTTTATCATATGAAATCTCTTTGCCTAGGGCGTGTCATCAATTAAAATCAGCTGTGATTTTTGAGGAAAAAACGAGAGATTGCAAGGCAAAGGGCGCAGAGGGTATCGAGATAGCCGCAAGCCAATGAGCCTTCGTTTGCATCAGCAAACGTTAGGCGGAATTGCAAGAATCGTTTTTTACCAAAAAGAATGCCGAAAAAGAGCCTCGCAAAGCCTTTTCTCGTCTTTTTGCTCTCTGACGGCGACAAAATCCTTACTGGTATCTCGATACCAGTTACGGCTTTTCCCTTGTCATAGAACAAAAATCCTTCAAAATGCTCTTGCGTTTTAATTGATGACACGCCCTAAATTAAAACAACTTTTTATGCTGGTGTGAAGCGTAACACAATTTACATGCAATGCAAGCAAACTTTGCTGTCACTGTTTGTCTATTCATAATATGCCCACGGTTTTTTCCCGCGGACGCTCAAATCCGTAACTGTAGTAAAAGAGCCGTCTTGGGTTATGAAAAACGCGGCTGAGCCTTGTCCTTGCAATAAAGTTGCATCAACTATTGTTGCATCGCTACACTTTGTAAGTTCCTGAAAAGGCGCAATAACTATATCGGTTTGCCTGCAATCGAGCGCATTATTTTGCAGAAAAACAATTTTCACCGTGCGTGGTGGGATTGTATTGGTGGTAATAAGGCATGTTCCCTCAGCGCATTGAGCTTGAGGCGGTATTTTTTCAGGATTCATCACATCAATGCGTTTTGACGCGGAAATGCCCAAATACTGCTCCCAGCGTTCTTGTAAAAACGTATCTCGTTTTAAGGAGTAAATAGTCAGCGCATTCCCCTCGACCACGCCGAATTGTTGCCGATTCGCACTTAAAAGAAAAAGCGGTTTAGGCTGTGTCGCAATAAGCAAAACGCTCGCGCCAATGAACGCTAACGCAGATAGCTTATAAATGCGCCGCGCATAAAACGCAGCAAGCAATCCCAAGAACAGCAGAAATAAAGCAGATAAAGGTATGGTTGGAACAGATACCTGTGCGCCTTTGAGCGTTGCAATAAATTCTGCTAATGTGAACATACTTGTAATCGCATAGCCCGCAAGAGTGAGTGGGATATGCTCTAAATCAAACGGCATCAATAACACGGTGATCCCGAGTGCAGGCATAAGAACAAGACCTGATAACGGAATGGCAATCAGGTTAGAAATTGCACCATAAAGGGCAATCGTCCCAAAATGATAGGCAGTAACAGGTGCGCCTGTCATCGTTACTGCAATGGTTGACAGGAACATCCCGAAAAAATGTCGTAATGGTTTAATTTTTAGCGCTTTCCAACGCACTTCTTGCCAATTATGCGCACTCCACCAGTTGTAGAACAAAATCAATGTCAACACGGCAAGGAATGACATCTGAAAACCGGGGTTAAAAACCGCGTGCCAATCAATGCATATAATCACGCACGCTGCCAAAAATAACGTCCATAAAGAGAAAGGCTTTCTGTCGAGCAATATAGCAGTAAAAAAAACTGCCGTTGTCATAAATGAACGCTGAGCAGGAATGCTTAATCCTGAAATTAACAGGTAGGCAAAAGAAACGCCCAGCGCAAACAGAGCAGCCCATTTTTTAATGGGAAAGCGCAGTGCAAACGGTGTGAGCACAAGCCCATATCGAAACACAGCATATGCAAAACCCGCAATCATCGTCATATGCATTCCAGAAATGGAAATAATGTGCGTTAGCCCTGAAAGCCGCATAATTGTTTCGGTATGCTTGTTGAGATAGCCCTGTGTGCCTGCAACAAGTGCGGCAGCCATACCGCCTTCTTGTGTGCCTTCCAGTCCATAATAGAGTCGTTGGGATAGCGCGAGACGCGTCTGTTGAATGCGAAACCATTGTTGCCATAACCACGAGGGGGGCGGGGCTTCAAGTTGGGTGAATTGCCCCAAGACAAATCCTGTTGCATCAATGCCCCTATCATACAGCCATAGCTGCCAGTCAAACCCGTTGGGGTAAGCAGGCGGGGCAGGGCGTTTTAATTTTGCGCGAAATTCTACCATCATACCGATGGGAGGAATAGTTATTGCAGGTAACGCAAGACACTTTGTGTCTTCAGGCAGACAGCGCAGGATGGTTGTTGCCGCAGTGGGTTTTACAAACATCAGCCGTAAATTACGCGGTATGTCGCCGTCTAAGCCGTCGATAGATTCAGGTTTAACGATAAGCTGCCAGCGTTTTCCTTCTGGTTCAACGCTGGTGATGCGCCCTTTCACCATGAACATTTGTTCATGCAGGGTAATTTCAGCCGCCTGTACTGCGGTATTAAAAAAAATGAATAGAAGGAAAAAAACGAGAGGCATAAATCGTTTTAAGCGAAAAAAGCGGGCAGGGCATCTGTTTTTTAAGAGCTGTTGCCACTCTTCTTAAACTCCTTTATAGCATATCTATGACAGACATTTCTCACATTCGTAATTTTTCCATTATCGCGCATATTGACCACGGCAAATCAACGCTTGCTGACAGATTAATTCAAACCTGCGGTGGGCTTGAAGTGCGTGAGATGACCGAGCAAGTGCTCGATTCCATGGATATTGAAAAAGAGCGCGGCATTACCATTAAGGCGCAAACGGTACGCCTTGCCTATAAAGCAAAGAATGGCGAAATTTATCAGCTTAATCTCATTGACACACCGGGGCACGTTGATTTTGCATATGAAGTGAGCCGTAGTTTAAAAGCGTGTGAAGGATCGTTGTTGATTGTGGATGCGAGCCAAGGGGTGGAGGCGCAAACCCTTGCGAACGTCTATCAGGCTATTGATAATCATCATGAAATTGTCCCCGTCCTCAATAAAATTGACTTACCTGCGGCAGAACCCGACCGCATTAAACAGCAAATTGAGGATGTGATTGGCATTGATGCCTCAGACGCGGTGATGATTTCTGCCAAAAGCGGCATCGGCATTGACGAGGTGCTGGAAGCATTGGTGCATCGCCTGCCTGCGCCCACACCGCCTACCACTGATAAACTTCAAGCCCTCCTTATTGACTCTTGGTATGATAAATACTTAGGGGTGGTGACCTTGGTGCGCGTGATGAGTGGCACGCTGAAAGCAGGGCAGAAAATTTTGATGATGGCGACAGAAGCCGTCCACACCGTTGATAAAGTGGGGATTTTTACCCCGAAAGCCCTCCATGTTCCCAGCCTTTCTGCAGGTGAAATTGGCTTTATCACGGCGGGTATTAAAGAAATTGCCGATGCGAGAGTAGGGGATACCATCACCCTTGCGGATAATCCGATTGATAAGCCGCTTGAAGGGTTTAAGCCCTCAACGCCCGTGGTGTTTTGTGGATTGTTCCCTGTGGATGCGGCAGATTTTCAAGACTTGCGCGATAGTTTAGGCAAGCTCGCGCTCAATGATGCAAGTTTTCATTATGAGGCGGATACCTCCGCCGCGCTTGGCTTTGGCTTTCGTTGTGGCTGCTTAGGGTTGCTGCACCTTGAGATTATTCAAGAACGCCTTGAACGGGAATTCGATCTCGATTTAATCACTACTGCGCCGAGCGTTGTCTATAAAATCACGCTGTTGAATGGTAAAACCATTGAGTTGCATAACCCTGCTGATTATCCCGACCCGTCGCAAATTGCCAGCATTGAAGAGCCGTGGATTAAGGCAACCATTTTTGTGCCAGATGAATATTTAGGGAATATTCTCACGCTATGCACCGAACGGCGCGGCATTCAAGAAACCATGACACACACGGGCACCCGCGCCATGCTGGTGTATAAGTTGCCGCTCAATGAAGTGGTGTTCGATTTTTACGACAAATTAAAGTCTGTCAGTCGCGGGTATGCGAGCTTTGATTATGCGTTAGATGAGTATCGTGAGGGCGATTTGGTGAAGCTGTCTATCATGGTAAACAGCGAAGTGGTGGATGCCTTATCTATTTTGGTGCATAGAACCGCCGCTGAAAAACGGGGCAGGGCGATGTGCGAAAAACTCAAAGACCTTGTGCCGCAACAGCAATTCAAAGTGCCCATTCAAGCCGCCATTGGCGCGAAAATTATTGCGCGTGAAACCGTACAAGCCTTCCGCAAAGACGTTCTTGCACGATGCTATGGCGGGGATGTAACCCGCAAACGCAAGCTCTTAGACAAACAGAAAAAGGGCAAGAAGAAAATGCGCGAGTTTGGGAATGTGGAAATTCCGCAAAGCGCATTTATTGAGGTTCTGAAGACGGGGGGGTAGAATTAAAATACTAATCCTTCCAGTTCCATAAATCCCTCGAAGTCCAAGCATTCTATCTCAAAATGTTTGCATATATTAGGGATCTTGGCGGCATTTTCTTTTATTTTCTCATTTGTTACAACTGTTCTGCCAAGAACTTTTGCTTTAGCTACAATAAAGGGATCTGCTATATAGCCACCATTCAGTATTTTCTTTTTTTCGACACCATGTTGGAAATGACGCACCTGATAAATAGTGCTCACAAAACGTGCTTCTTGCTCATTGGGAGCACAGAATATTTCTTCCCTGTTTTTTGCCCATTCTGCAATAAAGTCATCTTTGTTTTGCAATTCACGCAAAGCTTCCTTTACAGAAAGAATTTTTTGTTCTGCAATAAGATCTTCAACTGCACTCCATAACGTTGGAAATCGTTTTTGGATAGAACTTCTTTAAATCAAGAAAGGCACTAGTATCAAATACGTACATGAGAACGCTCCAAACTCATGTAGCATTGCTCTAGTTTTCCCAAATGTTTTTCCTTTACAGTTAAATATGCGGATGCCTCGGCGGCATCGATCGCACCTCTATAATAATTCTTAAACACTAGAGAAAGATACGAGTCTCCTAAATATAGCAATTTAGTGTAATGAGGATTCCCACCAGTAGTTTTTTTCTTGTTTAGTTGTTGCTCTCTATATAAAATGGCTATCTCTTGCGAAATAGTATTGTATTGTTTGTGGCTTTGTTGCACAAATAAACAGGAGCGTTAAAAGCCGCCGAAGGCAAGGGATAAGGAGGCAGTCAGGCAGCGATTTTATAGGTGTCTGGCATGCCCAATCTGGTCATGGTGTTGAGAGCCTTGATAATGAGCGCTGATTCTTGTTGC
>CANGXP010000060.1 GCA_947457935.1 Alphaproteobacteria bacterium
GTTTTCTTCGGCGCTAATTCTTCTTTAGTCAGCCAGTTATACAGTGTCTTGCGGCTAATGCTAAATATCTCGCATGCCTTAGACTGCAACCCACCATCTTGAACGTATTTTACTGCTCGTTCCCGCAGATCTATGCTGTAGCTCATGAGACCATTATAACATGAGTAATTTTGTTTTGGAAGGACTATAAATTTCCAAAAAAAAGGGGGGGTACTATCCCCACCCATTCAGTATAGATTTTTATTGCTATACTGCAACAGTTGGATACAATGCGCTAATTACTATTGAGGTATCTCTATGCTCCGTTTTCTCCAACGCTGTTTTTTCGCTGTTCTTCTCACCTTAGGATTTTCTACTATGACTACTGACGCTCAAGCCCAAGTGCCTGCTCAATACCTCCATTTAGAATTAAAAGATGGCACTGTTGTTATTGAATTGCGCCCTGATCTTGCGCCGCAAACAGTTGCTAGAGTTTCAGAGCTTGCCGCAAAAGGTTTTTATGATGGCTTGAAATTCCACCGTGTGATTGAAGGCTTTATGGCACAAACAGGTGACCCCAAAGGCAATGGCACAGGCGGCTCTGGGAAGAACATCGTGGCTGAATTCAATAGCGGCGCACACCAACGCGGCGCGGTTTCCATGGCACGCGCAATGGATCCCAACAGCGCAGACAGCCAGTTCTTTATTGTGTTAGCGGATGCTTCTTTCCTAGACGGACAATACACCTATTTCGGGCAAGTTATCTCTGGCATGGATTATGTAGATAACATCAAAAAGGGTGACCCTAACGACAATGGGTCTGTAAGCAACCCTGATAAAATTGTTAAACTTACGGTGTCAAACACATTTAAACTTGCGCCTGATGCCGCAGGGAAAAAGCGTTCAGGGCATGATGGATCGCTGTAATAACCTCTGATGAACAGTTTCGGGCACACCTTCCGCTTCACCACCTTTGGCGAAAGTCATGGGGTTGCGATTGGGTGCGTGGTGGATGGCGTGCCGCCGCGCATTCCCCTCACAGAAGCGGATATTCAGCCCTATTTAGACCAGCGTAAACCCGCGCAATCCAAATTCACCACGCAACGCCAAGAAGGCGATGTGGTGCGGATTCTCTCAGGCACGTTTGAGGGATTAACCACGGGCACACCGATTGCGCTGTTGATTGAAAACGAAGATCAACGCTCCAAAGACTATGGCGAGATTAAAGACGCGTTCCGTCCGGGGCATGCGGATTATACCTATTGGGCAAAGTACGGTATTCGCGATTATCGCGGCGGTGGGCGTTCCTCTGCTCGTGAAACCGCGATGCGCGTTGCGGCAGGGGCGATTGCCCGCAAAGTCCTAGGGGAATCGGTTGTCATCCGCGCCGCCATGGTGCAAATGGGCAATAGCGTTATTGATAGAACACGGTTCTCATGGGATGCTGTGGCAGACAACCCGTTTTTCTGCCCCGATGCGGTGATGGCAGCGCAATGGGAACAAGAACTCACAGCCATTCGCAAAGAAGGCTCGTCGGTTGGCGCAGTGATTGAGGTGGTGGCAAGCGGCGTGCCCGTTGGCTGGGGTGCCCCGATTTATGATAAGCTCGATGCCGATCTTGCCAAAGCGATGATGAGCATTAATGCCGTCAAAGCAGTGGAAATTGGCGAGGGATTCTCTGCCGCCGCCCTATCAGGCGAAAACAATGCCGATGAAATGCGCTTGGATACTAACGGCAAGCCAATGTTCCTCAGTAACCATGCGGGCGGCATTTTGGGTGGCATTTCCACAGGGCAAGACGTGGTCGTGCGTTTTGCGGTGAAGCCCACCAGCTCCATCCTCACGCCCCGCCGCACGCTGAACACGCGCCTAGAAGAGGTGGATATTATCACCAAAGGACGGCATGATCCGTGTGTTGGCATCCGCGCTGTCCCCGTGGGCGAAGCGATGATGGCAGTGGTGCTGGTGGATCACTTCCTAAGGCATCGGGGGTTGGTGGGGTAACGAGGAGTCAAGTTTATGTGGATTGTGCGGTGTGACGGCGGGCAGCTAGCAGAAGCATTTATTGATCAACAGATGGTTGCTCTGGGATGGCGCGATGTTGGCTCTTTAAAAGGGATTGATGCGCGAGACAAGATTATTGCCCGTGTAAAAGAAGTTTGGCCAGAATACAAACCCATGAAAGCGGTGATTGCAGGGAGTCAACTCAATAAACTCGCCAATGTCATGAAAATTGGCGATCGGGTGATGACCTATGACCCCTCAAAGCGTATTTACCACATTGGCAAAATTGCAGGGGAATATGAATTTTGTCCCGCAGAAGATGAACGCAAAGTCCACCGTCGGAAAGTGAAATGGGAAGGACAAGTGGATCGCGACAGTCTTTCTGTTCCCACAAAAAACTCTCTTGGATCAACATTAAGTGTTTTTGAACTTTCCCCCGCAGCGGTAAGTGAGATTGACGCTGTGCTGAAAGGTATTCCTTTCAAAACACCAGAAGCAGAAAATACACTTGAGGCAGATGTTGACACTAAAAATTTGCTTGAAGATCTTAAAGCGAAAGCGACCGAGTTTATCAAAGATAAGGTTGTAGCCCTTGATTGGGAAGAAATGCAGGAACTTGTAGCAGGGATCCTTCGTGCAATGGGCTATAAAACGCGTATTTCTCCGCAGGGAGCTGACAGAGGGAAGGATATTGTTGCCTCTCCTGATGGCTTAGGACTAGAGCAACCCCGTATTGTTGTGGAAGTGAAGCATCGCCCCAATCAACAGATGGGTTCTCAAGAGATTCGGAGCTTTCTGGGCGGCAGACACAAGGACGATAAGGGGCTTTATGTAAGCACAGGAGGGTTCTCCAAAGATGCAAAGTATGAAGCAGATCGCGCCTCTATTCCACTTACCTTGATGGATATCGGCGACCTCGTGGAGCTTATTATCGAGTATTATGAAAAAATGGACATGGATACCCGCAGCCTTTTGCCTTTGACCAAGATTTTTTGGCCTTCTTGACTTTTTTGTATATTATGATACTATACAATACGATAGCGTGATGGATATTTTAAAAACGATAGACGGCTTTATGTGGGATGACGGCAACGCCCATAAAAACTGGCTTAAACATGCTGTTTCAAGATCTGCTTGTGAAGAAATTTTCTTTAACGAGCCATTGATTATCACCGAGGATACTAGACATTCTGTGCAAGAACCGCGTTATTATGCTTTGGGACGGACAAATGACGACAGAAAACTCCTCCTTGTTTTCACTATTCGCAACAACAAAATACGCGTTATTTCCGCAAGAGACATGAACCGCAAAGAACGAGCCTTCTATGCCTAAAAAAAACATCCCTATTTTTGCCACAGAAGCAGAAGAGCATGCCTTTTGGCAGACACACGATTCTACAGAATATGTGGATTGGGGAAATGCGCGTCGCTGTATCCTGCCGAATCTCAAGCCTTCCACACAGACAATCTCACTGAGATTGCCCGAAAGCCTTCTGAATAACATCCGTGTCATGGCAAACAAACGCGATGTTCCCTACCAGTCTTTAATGAAAATTTTACTGGAAGAAAAGGTGCGAGAGGAGCGGTCGTAAATAAGCTCTAGGTTCTGTTGAGATTTTAAGTATTTTGAGGCGACCACGCAGTGGCGGCGCAGCCAATATGGCTGTTTGCCGAGCAGCGGAGCGCAAGTGTACTTTTTGGTACATGCGCACCGAAGCGCAGGAAAATCAGACATTTGCAGACCAAAAGACGACAAATCTACACAGAAACTAATTCACTGCACTCAACTTCTCATTCCGCAACCGCTCTCGATACCCCTCTAAGAAATTCTGGAATGCTTGAATCTCCGCAAAGCGAGCGGAAATTTCTGCATAGCTTTTAAAGCTTGTATCATTGGGCGTTTGCGCAACCAGCTTGAACAACTCGGCATAAGGGGTGTTGCCCATCGCCGCACCATAATCTTGTTGCAGTTGCTCCAGCTCTTTAAAAGACTGATTAAAGGCATGGGCAAGGGCGAGATTGAGAACGGTTTGCGCCTCTGCATCTTCCAGTGATGCACTCCCCGCAGGACTCGTAAGAAACGTCTGTAGCGTGATAATCAACTGCTCATAATTCTTTTGCGCCCAAAAAATTTCTGCGCGTAATTGATTGGCTTTAAAGTCCGTATTGCCCTCCAGCAATTTCAAGGCTTCAGGGTATTTTTCCTGCATTATCAAGGCGCGTGTTTCTAAGTAAAGTCGCTCTAGGGCAAGTTCAGGGGGCAGCGGCTCTTCTGATTTAGAAAGTTCGAGCGCACCCAGCGCATTCCCCGCATTTTTGTCTAGCAGAGAGATAATCGCAAGACGCGCCCCCACCCGCGCTCGCTCCACGCCATCGAGTCGCTCTTTGACTTGGTGCAGCAATAAATCACTGGCACGATCAATTAAATCCACCGCAACCAGCCTGTCCGCAAGCTGGCGAATCATGTCATCCCCCGTTGAGTCGGCGGGTGTGAGGGCGCGAAATTCATCAAACAATGCAAGAGAGGTAAGTGGTGCCATGGTGTCTGCCTTGCCCTGCAGGTATAAGTCTTTGAATACATCTCGGAGTTGCTTTTCCACGGCGGCTTTCTGGGGATGTTCAGGGAAGCGATCGATAGTCAGCTTTAACACGCGCATCCCTCGACGATAATCAGCCTGTGCCAAATACAATGTACCAAGGCGTTGCAGTACTTCAAATTCAAAGGCATCGCCACGCCACGCATACCGCAGTCTGTCAAGGCGCGGAATGGCATCTCCCGCCTCAATTTCTTGTCGCTCTAATTGCAGATTAATCAGCGCGAGTTCAGCGCGTGTTCGTGCCCATTGGTCGGGACTGTTGGCTAACTTTTTCAGCAGTTTTGTTGCTTCAAAAAACTTGCCTTGAGTGGCAAGCAATCGAGCATAAAGATAAGCAAGGCGTTCTTTTTGCGCGTTGGTTGTGTCTATTATCGACAAACTATCAAGCACTTGCGCGGACTTCAGCGTGTCTTTATCTTGCAAATACGTTTCCACAATAGGAATAGCGAGTTCCACCGCTGCGCGCGGGGTGTAAATGCTGGGAATGCCGCCCGATGCCTTTAATTCTTTTAGGGCATCCTCTTTTTTACCAAGCAGTGCAAGACTTGCCCCGCGCCACAAATGAATTTCAGGGTGTTCTGCAAAACTTTCATCATTAAAATAATTTAACGCGGCGGCAGGCTTGCCGAGTAAAAATTGAATCGCGCCTTGCAAAAATTTTATCGGAATCGTCTGTTGCGTTTTGGCATCGTCGCGAATGATGGCGTCAACAATCCCTTGTGCTTCATCAAGATATTGGTGTGCGAAAAGAAATTGCGCTAACTCAAGGCGACGGGCGCTTCTCATGCTCGTGGGAGACTCAGAGATTGCGCGTGCAATGCGCTGTTTTTGCGGGAAAAAATCTTGTCTATTCCCTTGCCGCCAGCGATCCCCATCGAATAGTATTTTTTGCGTGCTTTGCAAAAATGGGTTGATTTTGTTGTCTTTATTGAGTGTCGAGGAAACCTGTAGCCCTACCGTGCTCGTAATCGCCAGCCCGCCTGTGGTGGGGGCGATGAGCAGGTTGTCATTTTGCGGCACAATCGCGATGCCTTGGGCGGTTTGCAACAGGCTGAATTCAGGGAAACGCCGTTCCTTGATATTGCCATGACTCGGGTTGGTGGCAGGTGCAAGCCACACATAATCCCCCACGCTAGGATCAAACAATTTCAAGGGTTCCGTCAAAGATGCTAATCCCAATAAAATACGCGGTGTTGGCACAGCAAGGGGTTCCGCCACAACGTCAATGCTCACCTCGGGGCGTATCTCTTGGGGGCGAATGTCCACATTCCATGTTGTGCCTTTCCGCCACAAGCTGGCGTTCATTTGGTCACGCACTTGCAATCGAATAATGCTGGCATTATTTTGCACGGGGCGTTGCTCCAAAAAGGTCAGAAACGCTGGTGTTTCACGCCTAATATCACTAAAATCTAACCGTGCTGGGCGATTGAAAACGATCCAAGTGTAGCCAGCGCGTTTGAAGATGCCTGCTGCTGTTTCCTGTTGCCACGGAAAGCTGAGGTTTAGGGCGTTTGAGCCTAAATTTGTTTTTACTTTGAGGGTGATTGCATCAAGCGGTGCAACATCCGCAGGAGCAAGGTTTACAACGGTTTCAGCCGATTTTTTGTGTTCTTCCATTTTTTCTACAGGAGGCTCTTCGAGAGGCGCAGTTTCCTTGGGTTTCTCTTCTGCTTTTTCAACAGGCTTCGGGCTGTCAGGCTTGATTTCTGAGGGTTTCAGGTCATCCTGTGTTTTTGATATTTTTTGTGGTGTTGCGGTGCTTTTTTCCAACACAACAGACGGGAGTTTTTCTTGCGGCTCCAAAGCCTTATTTTCTGGGGCTTTCACGGTGTTTTTTGTGTCGGTTACAAACACATCTACCACCACTTTATTGCCATCAACAGTGAATGCCTTGAGAGTGGCTATTTCCTTGGTTGTGGAGAGGATTATTGTTGTGGCGGCATCGTTATTTTGCAAAATTTTTATGCCACTGAAAGCCTTAGAAAGTGCGCGTTTCAGCGTATTTTCTGCAAGCGCTGTTTTTTTGTCAAAACGAATAGTGATGTTTTTATTTTGCCGCGTCACCGTAAAATTAGGGAGCGTTTTCCACTCAAACACCGCGCGGCTATAGGTGGGATGATCGCCAAAACGCACACGGGGCATATCTCCCGCCGCCACGGCAGATGCCGCGTTGAACACAAGGAATAGCAAGGTTAAAAGCCGCAAAATCATGTTTTTATTATTGTTGCGTTGCGTGGAGGATATGATTAACAGCATAGTATCTGAGGCAGAAAAAAAATGCTACCTGCAAATAGATTAACGCCAAACTTATGTATCAATATTTAAGCAGTACATAGAGTCATGCTGAGATCCCCCTTTTTTGAAGAAGGCAAGATTCCCGTTTGAATTTACCCTTACGAAAGTGGGATGGAATGACGCGCACGGCACATTTTTGACGTTTCGCGTAAGCTCTAAAAATAATTATAAAATATTTTTAAAAAA
>CANGXP010000061.1 GCA_947457935.1 Alphaproteobacteria bacterium
CAACTTTTTGAGGTGATGCGTGTACCAGTTGCCATAGCGGGTGGCGCGGCCGGGAAAGGTAAATCCTTCGGCGGCGGTGCGTACCTTGGTCAGCCAGGCGTTCAGAATGACGTTCTCAGTGCTGTTGAACAAATCCCGATGCAGGCGGATCGCTTTCAAAAACCCCTCAAAATGCGTCTCGTTAATCGGATTGCCATCGGGGATGTTGAGAGATGCCCAGTCCAGCAGCACGCGGCGGATTTTGTTACGGGCGCAGGTCGCCCAAAAGGAACTGGTAAGTTTGGTGAGAAAACGGTGCCTGTGCGTGTTCCCATGAGCATGGTTGAGGAAGTGAACGCATTTATAGAGGCCAAAGGATACAGCGTGCCTTTGTTCTCATGCAAAGTAGCGGCTGGTGAGCCTGTTTGGGCGGATGACCACGTTGACGAGCACATGTCGCTGTCATCTCATATGGTGCGCAGACAAGAGGATACATTCTGCGTAACGGTGAGCGGAGAATCGATGCTTGGGGCGGGGATAAACCCGGGCGACATTCTTGTGGTAGATAAAGGCTTAAAAGCTTTGGACGGAAAAATCGTTGTAGCAGCTGTTGATGGTCACCTGACAGTAAAGCGGCTGCTTAGTAAGAATGGAAAAAAAGTGCTATTACCTGAGAACAATGCATATCAGCCATTAGAAATTAATGAAAACACTGAAGTGCAAATATGGGGTGTAGTTATCAACATAATAAAAGCAATAGGTTAGAAATATGGTGTACGCCTCAGGTAAAGCCCTCATCAAACATGAGAAAACTGGTCAAGTCTATGAGATTGAGAGTGACCTGCTTGATTTTGAAGTAGTCGGCACAGATGAACGAAATATGGGGCCAGAAACCACATATTCTGCCGTCCTCCATCACCCAGAACTAGGACAACTTGTGTGGTCGATTTGGGAATATCCGGTTGGTGCAGAAAATGATCGTGAAACCGATGTTGGCCCTCATGAGTTGCTTGAGGATATTAATTTTGGACTTGGATATGATGCACCGGACGATGAGGAGGAACTGCAGAGCAGAATTGATTCATTGGTTGAATGGTTCCATGAACGCTACGAGGACCCAGCCCAGAGACTGCCCTACATTAGTAAAGAGGGTGGCTACCAATGGATATATGGCGGTCCTTACGATGCGCGTGAAGTATTGGCCGACAATTTTCCAAAAGAATCAGAAGAAATTATAGAGGCTGCGGTAGAGGAGATTGAATCCGATGGTCTTACTGACTGGGCTCCTGTCTCAAAGCCTGAAGATTATGGTGAGGATTATTATGAGGAGGAACCTGAATCCGGAGGTGATTTACAAGAAATTGTTACAGAGTTAGGTTCATTGCTATCTGATTTGCCAACACCTCAGGCAGCTCCTGCATTTCGTTTTGGTGATGATGGGCTGATACATCTTAGTTCTCCGCCAGATCTTCAGTCTATCTCTAGCGAAGATGAGCTTTTTGAAGAGCTCACAATAACGAAGAATAGTTTGCTGCAGACGCTAGCTGGCACCAATGCACATACAATTCTTTTGCAGGCGGTAGAGCATTACAATCAAGCATTCTTTGATCGGCAGGTTTCAATTTCACGTCTGTATGCACGTGGAATTATGCTTGAAAATACGGCATCGGTTATTGAGCGCAATATTGCAAGCGATTCATTACCAGCACTTCCGCCCGAAGTAGAACGCAACCTGTATTCAACACTCGAGTTGCACCGTACCTATATAATGTCTCAGGATGAAGGCAAAGAGCTTGTAGATGCAGCATCTGCGTATCGCTATTCGCCTCAACAAACAGAAGCTCTTAGGAATGCAGGAAGGCAACTGACAAACTCCGTTGCAAATAATCCCAATTTATTCGGAAATGATGCCCGTGAGTATATTGAGAGCGTTGTGCAGGAAATTGGCAAAGGAAACCATCCAGAAAGGTCTAATCAACTAGCTGTAGCAGCGTTTGCAAGCTTATTTACAGTTATAGCTAATCAGGCAATTATAACCAGTGTACCGGGTGCGGCGGCAGCTACATTAGGTGCTGATACCATTAATGCAGCGTGGTCATTTTTGCTTCATAATGCACCGCTACTGCAAGTCATTGCTGCCTCTGCAGTCAGTGATTTATCTTGGATGACTTCGTTTTCTTATTTGGTAAATCGACTTAAAGGGATTAAGCGCCCCAGTAATAAAGCGGAATAGTTGTCCGTTTCTAGCCATTTCGCTTCCGCTTGCTTCCACAGTGCTTCCATGGCATGATTTTGGGGTTAACCCGTGGCTGCGGGTTTCGGTAAAAGCATTTGAAATATAAAGGGAAAGTTGGTTGCGGGGGCCAGATTTGAACTGACGACCTTCAGGTTATGAGCCTGACGAGCTACCGGGCTGCTCCACCCCGCGATAAGAAATATACTCAACACGTTTTTTAAACGTGAAAAGAGTGTATAGGTGATTTTCCAGTGATAAGCAATCGTTATTATCAACAGAGTTTAGTAATATCGTCTAATCCACTTTGTATTTATCGTGTCTGCACCACAGTGTAATACACATATTGCTTGTCACGCGTTGCAATGCAGCCTTTTGGACGGTCATTCCCTTGGAATAGCTGCAAAATAGTTGCTTTTTTCGTGCGCCAGTCTTCTTCTGTTGTGTTGGTTGCAACAGGGAGGGCATCGGGGGCATCACCCCACAGTGCGGCGTTGAGCGCACGGCACGCGCTTTCCTTTATACCACTTAAGTAAAAAGCCGTGTCGCTTGTGTCTTCCGAGATTTGTCCAACAAGTTGTCCGCCGCCAAGTGCCCATGTAGCAGTAGGTATGGCAAGGCTATCAGCGGGGGGGATTATTGCTGCATCTAAAATCCCTGAAGCACCGATGATGTCGGGGGATTGTTCTGTATTATAGTGAATATCTTCTGCCGTATAGCCGAGTGCAAGCATCCGTTTGAAGGCATTTTGCAGCGTATCACTTTGTTGTGTGAGTGTTAGTGCTTGTTGTGCAGCAGGGGCGAGCGGTTGTTGTGATGAAAAAAATTGAGGATACAAAAAATATCCGCCACTTACGCACAGCACCACAAGTAATAATAACAGGAGGGCGATTTTTTTGCGGGGCATATCCAGTTCCTAGGCTCTGTTGACAATTAAACACGAGAGATTTGCTAGGATTTTTGTGTTTTGGCAAGGAAAAAGGCGCATGTCGCTATGTCAATAGCGACAAGACTTTTGACACAGTCAAAACGCAATAAAGACAGCATAAGGTCTCGTGCGGCGATTTGAGTTGCGTGCTTTTCTGCCTGAAACAGTTTTTGCAGCGTTAAAGCCCTTGCCAATATCTCGATATTGACGGCGGTCTTTGCCTTGCAGAAACTGTTTCATCCAAAAAATCATCGCCAGTTTAATTGTCAACAGAGCCTAAGCTATTTCAGGCTGCAATGCCTGTGTTTTTTGCACGCCGAGTGATGACAACAGCGATACGGGTATTTCTGCTCTGTTTAAAGTGTAAATATGGAATTGTTCCACGCCGCCTTGTTGCAGAGTGTGATACTGCTCGCTCAAGAAATCAGCACCGCGTTGTATTGCTGTTTCAGGGGTGCAGTTTGCAAATAAGTCTTGCACCTTTTGCGGTACGCTTGCGCCGCACCCTGTTGCAAAGCGCACCACTTGTTGAATATCGTAAATGGGCAGAAGTCCCACAATAATCGGCATCGTAACTCCCGCTTTCACAGCCGCATCACGGAAGCGGAAAAACACATCATTATCAAAGAAAAATTGGGTGATGGCGTTGGTTGCGCCTGCATCTTGTTTTCTTTTGAGGTTGTCGATGTCGTCTGCGGGGCTTAGTGCTTCAGGGTGTGTTTCGGGATAGGCGGCGGCAGATAATGTAAAGTGTGCTATTTTTCGCACACCTGCGATTAAATCGGCAGCAAATGCATAGCCATTGGGATGGGGAATATACGCGCCACTGCCTTTGGGTGCATCGCCACGCAAGGGCACCAACCGATGAATCCCTGAATCCCAATACTGTTGCACCAATGCATCAATTTCTGCTCTGGTTGCGCCCACACAGGTTAAATGTGCTGCTGTGGGAAGCTTGAACTGGTGCTGTAATGCTTGTGTAAGGCGGAAGGTGGCGTCCCTTGTTGTGCCGCCAGCACCGTAGGTTACAGAAACAAATTCAGGGCTATATACCGCAAGTGACCTCACCACATCCCACAATTTTTCTTCTAAAACAGGAGTCTTTGGCGGGAAAAATTCAAAGGAGAAAAGCGGAGACATAAAGAACCTTTTTTTAACAAAAATTAAGAGTCGTTGAAGTATACTTCTCACTATCTATATAGTTGCTACTCTGTGCAATATGCGATGGACAAGTATTACACAACGGCGTAAAGGGATTTTATGACAATTTCTTCTTCTAATGCACTTAAAAAATCATTTCGTGTTCGCACGATGCTTGTTGCGACGGTGCTGTTGCTGGCGGGCTGTGCAACAACAAGCAGCACCAGTGATGATGTGAACGATCCGTTTGAACCCGTGAATCGGCAAGTGTTTATCTTCAACGAAAATGTAGATAAATACTTTTTAAAGCCTGTTGCAGAAAAGTATGTGGAATACACCCCTGAAGCTGCGCGTAAAGGCATTCATAACTTTGTAACGAACCTTACAGAGCCAAAAACAGCAGTAAATAGCTTGTTGCAAGGGGATTTACAGAATTTTGGAAATTCTACCACGCGCTTCTTAGTGAACATCGCGTTCGGGTATGGCGGTTTTGTTGACAGAGCGGGAAAAGAAGGGGTTCGGTCAGACGAACAAGATTTTGGACAAACTTTAGCGGTGTGGTGTGTCCCCGCAGGCCCTTACATCATGTTGCCGTTTTTTGGTGCCTCGGATGTGAGAGATACGGTGGGTAGAGTGGCTGATGCCTTGTTATTAGACCCGATGAATATGGTGGAAAATAATGCAGGTGGTGACCAGTATATATTCTATGTTGAACAAGGCGTGTACGTTATTGATAAGCGTGCGATGTTCTTAGGGACAGTAGATACCTTGCGTGACAACTCTGTTGATTTCTACGCCAAAGTTCGCAACATTTTTTGGCAAGAAGAAATGAAAAATACAAGAGGGGATGCGGTTTCGGAAGATACTGCACAATCAGCGAATTTTGATGAATTTTTTAGTGAGGATATAGCGCGATGAGGAATTGTCCAATGATAAGACTATGGAGAACCTCAGCTCTTGCCATGCTTGTCGCTTTTAGCGTACCGATGATGGCAGTTGCGCAAACTGCTGCCACAACAAAACGCGTTGCTGTTACTTCACCTGAAGCCGATTTTCTGGAAAGTGCTAAGCAGTATATTCAATATCTCAGTGTTGAGGCGATTGATAAGCTAACAGATTTGAGTGTTCCTAAGGATTTGCGAGAGCAGCGTTTCCGCACTATGTTGCAGGAAAACTTTGATGTGCCGAACATCAGCAGGTTTGTGCTCGGGCGGTATTGGCGCGTTGCAACACCCGCACAACAGCAGGAATTTATCGAGCTGTTCAAAGAAATGGTTGTGCAAATTTACATGACCAAGCTTAAGGACTATCGCGGGCAAAGCTTGCAGGTTGTTGGTGGGCGTTTGGATGGCGACGGCAAGTACGCACTGGTGGAAACAACGGTGGTTGATCCTGCTGTCTCTAATAAGGTTGCCGTGCAGTGGCGCGTTATTCGCACAACACCGTTTAAGATTGCTGATGTGTCTGTGGAAGGCATCAGCATGGGTTTAAGCCAGCGTTCAGAGTTTTCCTCTGTCATTCAGCGTGGCGGCGGACAGTTTGAGGCGTTGTTGAATGAATTGCGGAAAAATAAAATTTTGGTGGCGGAGAAGAGGGGGCGTTA
The DNA here is from genome assembly GCA_947457935.1 of Alphaproteobacteria bacterium. Lineage (GTDB taxonomy): Bacteria > Pseudomonadota > Alphaproteobacteria > JAJTHO01 > CANGXP01 > CANGXP01. The sequence goes on from CANGXP010000061.1 coordinate 5,884, forward strand.
GGTTCTATTGACAATCGATAAAGGTGAGGCGTGTGTATCTAAACATATGTGAGCCGAAGGCTGACGATGTGCCAATCTAAATGGGAATGGCTATGTTATGCACCACTCTCAAAATTTTAAGTGAGAAAGAGCATTAACGCGAAATTAACCTTTCACTTGCATAGCATAACGAGTAAAGGGAACATTTTATGAGCCAAGAGCCAAGAGCCAAGAGCCAACAGCCCACAGCTAAAGCGTAGCGTATTAGCGCGCTTTAAACGCGCGTGTGTAAATTTTCGAAAGAATCTTGGCGGTTTTGGTGCTATTGAAGCAGCGTTGACATTGCCAATTTTTCTAGGACTAACATTTGCAACAATAGATTATGGCTTGATGTTGAGCAATCGCGGTTCGGCAGCAGGGAACATCAGTAGTTTATCGCGAACGATACAAGACAACCCGCAAATTTCAGTTGCCGAATTGAA
>CANGXP010000062.1 GCA_947457935.1 Alphaproteobacteria bacterium
ATTATAAAACAACGCGCTACGCTTGACTATACCGCTCGCACCTCAAGATTTGCAAAAAAATTTGCGAGCGGTAAAGCCCGCGCGGCGCTTGAGCGAAACATCGCAACTTCTTCAGTTACGATGAGTATAGAACTGCGTAAGTCCTGTATATAATTATAACATAGCAGCGAGGAAAGAATGGCATATTTTTATGTATTAGACGCGTCCAAAATAGACAATCAACTTAAAGCTTTAGAAGCACGTCCCCTTGTTGTTGGAGCGCAAACAAGACCACCCCAAGAAACTTTATTTTACACAAGCATGTTCGGCTCGGAGAGCGATATTCCCGCTTCTTATACTGCAAATCCAGATGTTCATCTGTTAGGTCTTTATGAAACAGGCCGTAATCAGCCAAGACCCGCAACGCCTCAAGAAAAAGAACGCGTGGGTGAGACACTTGCGGCTACCAAAATGGAGGCTATGCAAAAAGCGATAGCGCGAGCTGTACGCTAACTCCCCCCCAACCGCTTTTGCACCAACTCATAGCCCATCATCGGCAATAACACTGCCATTTCGGGGCCACTGTCCATCGCGGTGATGGCTTGGCGCAACGGCAAATATAGATCTTTGCCCTTGCGTCCCGTCACTTTTTTCACGTCTTCTGTCCACTCATGCCATGTTTCCGCGTTCCATGGTGGGAAGGGAAGCTGTGACGTTGCCGCCTTTAAGAACTCTTGATCATCATAGTATTCGCCAATTTCGGGAATCTCCCCATAGCACACCGCCCACCATAATTCGATGTCTTCCAGCGTGTTCAGGTTCGGGCGAATGAAATTCCAAAATTCTTCCGTCACGCCATTCAGCCCGAGTGCTTTGATTTTGGGTTCAATCACCGCAAACGGCGTGACGTGCAGCACCTTCAAATTCATCGCATCCAAATCAGCGGGATCAAATTTTGGCGTGGCACGGCTGAATTTCGCAATGTCAAATTCTGCAATAAGCTCTTGCAGCGTGGCGCGTGGCTCAATCGCTTCTGAACTGCCGAGTTTCGCCAGCAGCGCGTTAATCGCCATCGGGTCAATGCCCTTATCGCGCAAGGATTCTAAACTTAAGCTCCCATCCCGCTTAGAAAGCCCCTCGCCTTGTGCGCCTGTGAGCAACGAAATATGCCCGTAGGTGGGCACAGTGCCGCCCAATGCCTCGCATAGCTGCACTTGAGAAGCCGTGTTCACCACATGATCTTCCCCGCGAATAACGTGGGTGATGCCTAAATCGTCATCATCTACCACAGAAGCAAGCGTATACACAGGCGTGCCGTCCCCACGGAACAACACAGGATCGCTTAAATGCTCGCCTTGGAAACTCACCGCGCCACGTCCTATATCATCCCATTGAATAGTAGTATGGTTCAGCAACAACCGCCAGTGTGGCTTAATACCTTGCGCTTCAAAATCTTGCTTTTCTTGATCTGTCAGTTTCAACGCGGCTCTGTCATAGAGCGGCGGTTTGCTTTGGCTTAACTGGATTTTTCTTTTCAGTTCAAGCTCTTCTGGTGTTTCATAGCAAGGGTATAATCTTCCTGCTTTTTTTAAGGTTTCAAACGCTTTTTGGTAGCGAATGGTGCGTAAAGACTGTTTGTTCAACTCATCCCATTCTAAACCCAACCACAACAAATCGCGTTTGATGGCTTGGGCAAATTCTTCTTTAGAACGCTCGGTGTCTGTATCATCAAGGCGCAACATAAAACTGCCGCCCTGACTTTTGCTGAAAAGCCAGTTAATCAGCGCAATCCGCGCATTACCAACATGCAATTTCCCAGTGGGCGACGGGGCGAAACGGGTTTTGACAGTCATATTTTCTATAATTCCTTATGGTTGTGTATAACCATGATGCTATAAATATAAGGTTACCGTAAAAAAGAAAGTTAATTTTTTGTGGGCGTACTTGACAAAGCAACAGAGATTGCGCAAGCAAGAACTTTCTTTCTGACTTCTGGCTTTCTGACTTCTGGCTTTCTGATTATGCACCCCTACCGCACCCACACCTGTAATGACCTCTCCCCCGCGCATGTGGGACAAACTGTTCGCCTGTCGGGCTGGATTCACCGCAAACGCGACCACGGCAACCTGTTGTTTATTGATGTGCGCGACCATTACGGCATGACGCAAGCCGTGATTAACGTGGATAATCCTTTGTTTGCAACCGTTACCAAAGCACGCGTTGAAAGCGTGGTGACGATTACAGGAACGGTTGTTGAGCGCAGCAGCGACACAGTGAACACCAAACTCACCACAGGCGGCGTGGAGCTTAAAATCACCGATTTTACAGTGGAATCTGAAGCCGCGCAGTTGCCCCTGCAAGTGAATAGCGAGGCAGATACCGCCGAAGACATCCGCCTGAAATACCGCTATCTTGATTTGCGGCGCGAGAAAGTACACAGCAATATCATTTTGCGCTCTAACGTGATTAGTTACCTCAGGCAAAAAATGATTGCCCAAGGGTTTATGGAGTTTCAAACCCCTATTCTTACTGCCAGTTCTCCTGAAGGGGCGCGGGATTATTTAGTCCCCAGCCGCATTCATCCCGGAAAATTCTATGCCCTCCCCCAAGCCCCGCAAATGTTTAAGCAGTTATTGATGGTGGCGGGGTTTGACCGCTATTTCCAAATTGCGCCCTGTTTTCGAGATGAAGACAGCCGTGCGGATCGCTCTCCGGGGGAATTTTACCAACTTGACTTTGAAATGTCGTTTGTCACCCAAGAGGATGTGTTCGCGGCGATAGAACCCGTGCTCTATGGGTTGTTTAAAGAGTTTGGCGGTGGTAAAACAGTTGATGCTGCGCCGTTTGTGCGCATTGCATATGATGAGTCGATGCTTAAGTATGGATGTGACAAGCCAGACTTGCGCATTCCGCTAGTGTGCAGCGATGTCTCTGAAATTTTTGTTGGTTCTGACTTTGGGATATTTTCTAAGGCTGTTGCTGCTGGTAAAGTGGTGCGTGCCATTCCTGCCCCCAACGCAGCACAGAAACCACGTAGCTTCTTTGATAAGCTCAACGGGTGGGCGCAAGAACAGGGCGCGGCAGGCTTAGGCTATATCGTGTTTGATAATGGCGAGGCCAAGGGGCCTATCGCGAAATTCTTAGATGCCCCGCGCCTCGCAAAACTGAAAGAAACAGCAGGCGTGAACGATGGGGATGCGGTATTTTTTGTGTGTGATGCGCCAAGCGAGGTTGGCAAAATTGTTGCCCCTGCACGGGTAAAAATTGGCGAGGAACTCGGGCTCAGGCAAGAAAATGCCTTCCGCTTTTGTTGGGTGGTGGATTTCCCGCTCTATGAACTGGATGACAAAACGGGGCAGATTATTTTCAGCCACAACCCGTTTTCCATGCCCCAAGGCGGCATGAATGCCCTTGAAAACCAAGATCCGCTTACCATCAAAGCCTATCAATACGATATTGTGTGCAACGGTGTGGAGCTTTCCAGCGGCGCGATTCGTAACCATTTGCCTGACGTGATGCTCAAAGCCTTCTCCATCGCGGGGTATAGTGCCGAGACGGTGGAAAAAGAATTTGCAGGAATGCTGAACGCGTTTCGTTTTGGTGCGCCGCCGCATGGTGGCTCAGCACCGGGGATTGACCGCATGGTGATGTTGCTTGCAGATGAGCCGAACATCCGCGAGGTTATCGCCTTCCCCATGAACCAAAAAGCGGAAGATTTGATGATGGGTGCGCCCGCTGATATTCCGATGGAACGCTTGCGCGAATTGTATCTGAAGCTCAATTTACCTGTGGAAAATAAAAAGGCGGGGTAGTTTTTTCGCACCACATCCTCAAAAGTGTACTCTTTTTTAACTTCCCTCGTTTATGGTAGTATTTGCAATAGACTAAAAATAGAGTACACCTAAGCCAATGACTGACCTTGCACCCAAAAAGAAAATTATGATTGTTGAGGATAATGACCTCAACATGAAATTATTCACAGACTTGCTGCATGCAGAGGGCTATGCTGTTGTATCCACACAAAATGGTTTGCTGGGCTATGAACTGGCAAAGACAGAAAAACCTGATCTTATTCTGATGGATATTCAGTTACCTGATATTTCAGGACTGGAAATAACCGCGCTGATTAAGGCAGACCCTACCATTAATAAAATTCCGATTATTGCCATTACTGCCTACGCCATGAAAGGCGATGAAGAAAAAATCCGCGAAAGTGGTTGTGACTTGTACCTTGCGAAGCCCATTTCTGTTCCTCACTTTTTCGCTGCGATTAAACAGCTGTTAGGATAGCACCATGCCGGGGCGCGTGTTGATTGTTGATGATATAGCCCCCAATATCAAGCTATTGGAAGCGAAGCTTTCTGCCGAATATTATGATGTTATTGCGGCAACCAGTGGCATGGAAGCCTTGAAAATCGCCCAAGAGCAACTTCCTGATATTATTTTACTTGATGTAATGATGCCCGAAATGGATGGCTTTGAGACGTGCAAACGCTTAAAAGCGCACCCTGCAACCCAGCATATCCCCGTGATTATGGTAACAGCGCTGAGCGACACCCGCGATAAGGTGCGCGGTCTTGAGGCAGGTGCAGACGAATTTATTAGTAAGCCCATCCGAGACTTGCCGCTGTTTGCAAGGGTTCGGGCGTTAGTGCGCTTAAAAACGCTGATGGATGCATGGCGGGTGCGCGAAGAAACGTCGGCTGATTTAGGATTGTTTGAAAAAGCCTACATCCCTGAAGAGACCTTGAAAGGGGCAGATATTGCTTTTTTGACAGAAGAAAAAATTCTGTTCCGTCATCTACAAGATGCCTTAGAAAAAGATCAACATACCGTCCATGCCTTCGACACGCTGGAAAGTTTTCGTCATGCGTTGCAAAAAAATCACTATGATATTGCCGTAAGTACGCTGTATATTGGCGGCAAAGACGTGCTGATGCCGTGCTCACAAATTCGCTTAAAGGAAAAAAATCGAAACATTCCTATTTTGCTGGTTGCAGAGGAAAGCGATGAGCCGTTGCTGCTCAAAGCCCTTGAAATTGGCATTAATGATTACATCATGCGCCCGATTGACAGCTTTGAGTTGCTGGCACGAGTGCGCACGCAAATTCGCCGTTTGCGCTATCAGCAAAGCCTTAAAGAAAATCTGGAGAAATCCATTAGCCTAGCACTAACCGATGAACTAACCAAACTCTATAATCGCCGCTATTTCAATGCCCATCTTGATGGCTTGCTGCAACAAAGCGAAGAGCAGCATAAATCTGTGGTGGTGTTGGTTATTGATATTGATAAGTTTAAAAATATTAATGACACTTACGGGCATGATGAAGGCGATAAAGTGCTTGTTGATGTGGCGGAATGCCTGACCAAAAGCATTCGAGATTGTGATCTTGTGGCGCGTCTTGGTGGTGAAGAATTTGTGGTGGTAATGCCCGACGCGCGCACAGGCGTGGGGCTGCAAGTGGCAGAACGCCTGCGTAATGCTATGGAATCTCGCCCTTTTACATTGCTTTCAGGCCAGCAAATTCCTGTGACTGTGAGTATTGGTCTTGCCTGCAGTAAAGAAATAAAGGGCATTGACAGAGTCACCCTGCTTAAAGCAGCCGATGAAGCTCTTTACAAAGCCAAGCGTTCAGGGCGCAACCGCGTGGTAGTGGGAAATATTATGCGGAAACAGGTGGCGGCGATTTAGGGGGTAGAGGGGTATCGCGTTTCGGGTTTCGTATGGAAATACTAACGCCCCCCAAACCCCGCGCACACCAAAAGCCCCGATGCGGAAAACCGCTCAGGGTGAGAGTTCGTAAAAAATAGGCGGCACAGAAGTGTATCCGACATGATGATCGCCTGACACGCCTGTTAAGGCGTGTGTGCTTGTTGCCGAGGGAGGTGAGACGCATA
>CANGXP010000063.1 GCA_947457935.1 Alphaproteobacteria bacterium
TCATTGCCATTTGTCCAAACGCCAATCGATGCCCCCTCAAACTTGCAATAGGACTCAAGTTGCTTTTTGCCGTCTAGCGATTTTGGCTCTTTCAATTCTACAATAATATACGGCTGGCGGCGGTGTTCTTCAAATATGACAATATCGGCACGTTTGCTTGAGCTTCCTGTTTTTACGCCGTATTCTAATTCCATACGTTCCAGCGGATAGCCGTAGTGTTCATGCAAGGTTGCGATATACAGTTGTCGCACGGCTTCTTCAGGCGTGAGTTTTATTTCTTTGCGGCGCACAAGGCACACAGTGTGGGGGATGGGTGTGCCGCGCACGTCTTTTGTTTTAATTCGTTGTTCTAAATGCGCTATTTGTGCATCGGTAAATTGTGTTAGCTTATAGTTTGAATCTCTGAAAAGCGCGGTAAGCTGTTGGTGGTCGGTCATCATCACATCCTTTATTTTGTTGAATTTGTAACGGTGAAATCGTGTAAGTGCAACGGGGTAAATGCTTTCAAATGCCCCTCTGCCACGCGCAAGGGGTTAAAGCGCAAGCGGCTGTTTATCTCTTGTTCGCTTAAGGATTTTTTCAGGCGTTGCCATGTTCTGGGCGTGCTGTGCTGTTCAGTCAAATGACGCAAGCCGTTCATACCCGTGTTGTTGATAATCGCCAATGCGCCCACAAGTTGCAATATCTCGGCGGGTTTGGCGGTGGGGTTTTGTTGGGATAGGGCGCGGTAAAGGTCTTCAGGCTTAAACCCACTCGCCATGAGCACGGGCATATCGGCGGTGAGGAGTTGCCAGTAATCCAACAGCACCATTTTGGCGATACTGCTAAAAAATGCACCCCTAAACGTGAGCGGGGCAGAGATATTGAGTTTCTTGAATAGGCTTTTTATTTTGGTGCGATTGCCAAGGCGGGCTTCTATCCGCAATACTTCAAACTGTTTCGGAAAGGCTGCTTGCAGCAACGGCAACTGCATATCGCTGTCATCCTCCACCGCCCGTTTATTGCTGGTTTTTGCGGCGGCAAGGTCTTTGAGCTTGTCATAGAGTACAAGTTCATGGCTGTTGGCATGGAAACGAAACAAACTGCCATCATTGCGATAGTCGGTTTTGCTGGCATCAAGCCGCTTGGTGGTCGCGCTTTTGGCTATTTCATTGATTATCATGCTGCACGTTGTGTAATCCGTGAGCGGCATGTTTTTACTATAGTGAATGGCGGAAACGTTAGCGTTCTCTAGGGCTTTATCAGGCACTAAAACCCGCATCCGCTGTAACTGTTCGGATAGTGCGGCATGAACACGCGAAAAATCCCTATCGCATAATTCATCAAAGTTATTGCCATAGAGTAGTTTTGGTGCGGAAAACTCAATGCGGAGGGTGATTGCAACGCCTGCGGTGGCAGGGCGTTTGAAGAGGGTTAAGCGTGGCATATAGCCATGTTCCGCTTTTTGCTGTTTCGTGGGGTTGAAGGTGCATTTTATGCTGCCTTTGATACGTGTATGTGGTTCTTGCATGATGAGCCGTGCAGAGGGGGTGAACAAGTCGTAGTCCAGCAATCGAAAATCAACGGCTGGTATCGTGAGGGCGATAGTATCCAGCATGGTGGTTTCCAATTACAGTTTTAACTTTTTCACATACCGCCTGTTCAATGGCTTTGCTAAGGACGGGAGTTAAGGGGTGAAAGGCATAGCTTTTGCCCTTGAGGGGATAGGTGAGGCGATAGCCTGTGCCATCCATGCGTTCATAAACGCCAATCCCGCACAGGTTTAACGCGCCATCCAGCACTACGTTGGCAAAGGCAACTAAGCCGTTGTGTGGCGTGACAGGGTAAATGTGGGTTGCTGTTACACGCATGGGGAATCCTCCCCTGTTTGGTTTGCTGCATTCGCCTGTTGTTCGCGCTTTATTTCCCAAAGCGTTTGGCAAAACCCTAACAGGCTTGCGGCGGCAGCATCTGTTTGCTTTGGGTCAGCAAAGGCGGTGGGATTAAGAGTGTGCAGGGCTTCCGCCAGCGTTTCGCGTGGGGAAGTGTGCCGTGGCATGTGTACGGTTTTTTGTGTCATGCCAACGGGGCGGGAATTTTGGCTTCCCATTCGGAACTTGCTGTTCCCATTTTCACTTATGGTGAAAAATTATTGCCAGTTGATAGAATCAGCGGGCGTGTAAATAGGAGAATAACCTTTGCGAATCGCACGGTTTAAATGAATAGCGCAATCAGGGAGGTGTTTTCCAATTTGTTTAGTAGCGGTATTGATAGCTTTGCGGACAATATCGCGTGCTTTTTCGCCATCATCTCTAAAGGTTGCTTTGTGACTAGCCACTGCTTTTTCTAACGTTTCTTTTACTAATGCGATACATTCACCATCCGCTTGCATCTCTTGCAGGTCTTCTAATTGGTCTTTCAATGCCTGTATGCTTTTACGTTCAATGATTTTCTGGGGTTTAAAAGATGTAGCGATTATATCCGCTTCAAGAGGGCGGAGTGTTGGCTGTGGTGCTTTGCTCGTTAAGCGTTGCAGTTCTAGGGCATGTACCGCTGTATGCGGTTGTGTCATTAGTGCGGCGATATATGTAAAGCCGTCACTATGGGGAAATATCGCTTCTTTGCCGTTAAAAATAATCTGCCAGTATTCCCCTTTACGTCGAAAACGATATGCGATTTTCTGGGTGGTTTGACTCGGCAAAAATCCTGCAAGGGCTTCTATATCAACCTTGATAGAGCCATTCGCCACAATGCTGCACACATCCCACAGCGCAACACACGGCATTGCAGGTGGATTTTTAGCAGGGGTAAGGGATAGGATAATTCCTTGTTGTACGCTAAAAGCATGTTGCTGCAAAATTGTGTTCGCATCATGCCAGTTTATACCGCGCATCAAGAAAACACGCTGTTCGTGATAGTGTCCTACTTGCCATAGCCGTTGTTCTGCAACCATTCGCGGTGTACGCCCGTTAAAGGCAGGGTTTAGGGCATTGGCAAGAGCCATATAGTCAAATTGCCAACGCTGTGTTTCTATGCGTTCTACAGGGATAATTCCTAGGTTTTGTTCTTTGTCACACACAATCGCTAAGGTATGGCGCGGCGTGCGTTGCACAGGCATATCACACGCTTGTGCACATCCTTGGCAAATAATGCTAGGGGCAGTACCGTGGGCTTTGAGCAGGGAAAAATCAGAGAGAAGTTTCCAGCGTTCACATTCAAAAAAACGTATTTCTGGGTTGGGCTGGTCTGCCTGCTTTAGCAACTGTTGAATGCTGTTAATCATTCACTTGTATACCGTTGGCTTTAAGGAAAGAACGTATAGCCGCATCTCGCCCGTGATGCTCAAGATTGCAGGACGTGGGGCTTATATTGACGCGCTGGGGCTTATTGCGTGGCGCATCCGTTATCCAAACAGCAAGCACCACTTGTTTTAAATTGCCAATTTCCAGCCCTGTTTCTTGTAACTGGTGATAAGTTTCGTGTGTGTCACGAATAACACTGCCTTCAATGGTAAGGGTGTTCCACGGGCGGCTAACGGGTGAGAATTTCAAGGCAGCAACCGCAATTTCCTCTACTGTGCTTTCAGGGGGATAGGTAATATTTTGTGGCGGCTTTACGGCAATAAACTTTTCAAGGGTGTATGCTTCTTTGGGTTTTTCGCCAACGTCCTCTACCCCTAAAATATGCAGCGCATACAGGCTATATATTGCCCATGCTTCTTTCCGTTGCCCTGTGTAGTATACATCTACCCGTTGTTCTTCTTTGTTTGCCACAAACACCACTTCAAAAGCAGGCTGCACGGTGCGCCGCCTGAACGCCCGCTCTTCATAGAGGATCGCTTCTTCAAAATAGTTAGAAGGATAGGCAAAGGAGTAATGCCTGCCTTGGTATTCGTGGTGTTCCACCGCGCACAATTCCCCCCGCCCTTGTCGATTGCTGAAATACTGGCACAGGCTATCGTTTAGGATTTGGTGGTTTTGCGCAAGATATGTAAATGTTTCAGGATAGGGAAAAGTATGCCAGTAGCGCTTCACCGTATGCGGTAAGATAAAACGGTGCACCGCTTCAAAAATACTATGATGATGCAAGAATGCCCATAGAGCTTTGTCATGGTAAGGGTATTTTTTGCTGAAAGGGGGGAATTTTATGCTTTGTTCCTGCAACGCGCTATGCAGTGCCAGCACGCCTTCTTTGGTGCTTAGGTCGTGGATGCTGTGAAAATCAGCTTCTATTTTGTGCCGTTGCTGTTCTGGTAAGTCGCGTAGGGCGTTGAGGATGTCCTCCACATCGGTGGCTTTACGCTTTTCAATGGCAAGGTATTGCAAGCAATCTAAGCGGGTAAAATACACAGCCAACAGGTCGTTGGCACAATGCCGCAAAAAGGCTTGCGGGGCATAAACAATCGTCATCAATCACAGCTTTCATAAACATAACAGCGTATTGCCACGAAATATGGGAGTGAATCACTTGTTGTGCAAGTATTTGTTGAAAATTGTTTGTGAAATTATATGTTTTTTCTATTTAAAGTATAAACCGCTTGTTGCTGTCCTGTTTGGGAAAAATGAGGGTGAGGGCTTTTAAATCCCGCCGCCGTTCGGTTCGAATGATATTAACAATCGTCAGCCATTCTTTGAATGGCAAGAAATTTTGAGCGTGCGATGCACGCGGGCATTCTTCATAAGAGTGGTTTTTCACCATAAGGTCAAACTAGGCGCTTTAAAGAGTATTAAGCAGGATATTCCTCTTCATGAATAGGATATACTTGGAGTGACGGAGTTTGAAAAATATTGAATTTTTCACATAAGGTAGCTGCCTCCTGTTCAAAATCAGATGTCCATTCCTTTGGCTCAATTAAAATAATGTCTTCTGAACTACCAGCTCTCCCTGTGACTCGCGAATCAGGCTCAGTTGCTATACCAATCACTCTTTCCAGATGCCTGTTTCTATCCAATAAGCCCATGCCATATGCGTACAGCATATTGGTTCTTCCTTGTCTGTATAGTTCGTAATTTTTAGCAATCCCATCAGGATATGCGAATGTAAGAAAAAAGAATCCTGTTTTTTCTTTTTGCGATGCATCAGGAATCATGCCACGAAAAAACCTCGGCAGGTGAGATTTGTTCTTCAGAACATCCAGTATCGCTTTTCCATATGAGCGACGATGAAGTCTCCTCTCCAAAGCCATATAACGAACTGCAATTTCTCTTTCACTCAGAACGAAAGTTTCTCCGTCGGGGACTAAAGTTGTTCCTTGCAGCATATGCTTTGTAAAAGCTTCAATCAGAGCATCCCAAAGATAAGATATATCATCTTCCGCTTTTTTATGAATGTATTGAGAATCATTTCGCATTGCAGCATATGTACCTTCTATAATAAATAATTCTTCGTTACTATCCCAAGACTTTCCCTTTGGATGCGTTATATCATGATCGCCATTTGAATTAGTATGGGTCAAATAATAAGCAATTACGTCCTCTTCACCAGCAGCGTATAGGGAAGCCATAGACCGTATAGCATTCTGTTTTTTGTTTAAGTAATCAACAAAGTCTGTGATTGTGTCTAGTTCTTCCAAAGCGACTATAAGTGTGAAATCATCTAAGACATGAATAAAATCACCTTTTGGGTTTATATCAGGACTTACGCAGCTGAGTGATTCACATCACAAGTCTGAGTGGATTATTCAACGCTGAATATACATAGTCATAGAGTAATTTTTCTTTTAGTTGATAGACGGTAGTTTTGAGGGCATATGCGGCGCGTTTAAGGA
>CANGXP010000064.1 GCA_947457935.1 Alphaproteobacteria bacterium
ATTATAAAACAACGCGCTACGCTTGACTATACCGCTCGCACCTCAAGATTTGCAAAAAAATTTGCGAGCGGTAAAGCCCGCGCGGCGCTTGAGCGAAACATCGCAACTTCTTCAGTTACGATGAGTATAGAACTGCGTAAGTCCTGAATCGCTCCATTGTGACGATTTACACTGTTTTTAACAGTTTCCGCTTAAAAGGTGCTCCCTACAGCCCCTTACAAGCCACCCGTCACAATGGGTTACAGCGATAGTTGGAAGATCTGAATAATTTTCTTATGGGTCATAACCACTATGCGTTCTTATCTTTTTGCTACCATCGCCGCTGTCGCTTCCTTGACTGTTGCTTCCTTGGCTGCCCCTGTGCAGGCACAAGAAGAGGCAATTCAGCGGTTGCAAGCTGAAGAAGCAGCACTCTCTAGAGAAATCGTGGTGAGAACAAACCCTACCACGATTGTTGATCTGAGCGACGGAGGAGTGCAATTTTTGACTTTCTCGAAAGGGAGGGAAGCAGAGTACCTCAAGCTCCCTGCAGCCCTTTTGCGGGAGCTTATCGCGAATGGCACCCTAGACGGCACCGTGCCGTTGGAGGCTGCCATCGGGTTCAAGATTCTCACCGTGCAGACGGAGGGGAGTGTAATAACCGCAGTTGATGCAGTGGAGTCGAAGATGGACATGCGAGGGGTTTACCCTCGCGGCACTTTCGTTGAAGTGCCAATCCTTCTGGAAAAAACCGCCCAGTCAACCCCCAAAGGGGTGGTGGCAAAGGCGAAGTTTGCCAATAATGGCAAGGAAACCTTCGAGGTTACCTTGCCTTGGCCTTTACTTCTCGAATTCGAGAGCAAAGGCTTACTTGAAACCTGCTTCCTCTCAGACGGGAGGGAGGGAATCAAGTTCCCGAAAAGATTGTTTGGCACCCCCTGGGTTGTCAACATGGAAAACAGCACAGTGAAAACTGTGCATTCTATTGGTGATAGGCGTTAGTCTTTCTAAGACTTCACCTTAAACTAAACACAAAGCCTCTTTTACCCGCTGGGTGAAAGAGGCTTTGTTGTTTGTGGGGCATGGCTGCCGATTGCTTGCGTATCCAAAAGATTGATACGCCACAACGGATGACGGGACACACAAACTTCCTCCTACCCCCCATAACTCTTCACCAAACTCCCCGCCAGCAGATACCAGCCATCAATCAGCACAAAGAAAATCAGTTTGAACGGCAGCGAGATTGAGGCAGGTGGAAGCATCATCATCCCCATACTCATCAAGATACTTGCCACCACCATATCAATAATCAGGAATGGTAAGAACACGAGGAAACCAATCTCAAAAGCGCGTTTCAACTCGCTAATCATAAACGCAGGAATAAGCACGCGAAACGGTGTTTTCTCCGCGCTTTCCAGCTCTTTTATTTTTGCCAAGTCCACAAAAAGCTGCAGATCATTCTCGTTGGTATGCTTCAGCATAAACTCGTGAAACGGCACACCAACGCGTTTGAGTGCCTCCTCTTCCGTGATTTTTTCCTCCATCAACGGCTGAATGGCAGAATCATATGCCTGCTCAAAGGTGGGGGTCATAATAAAAAAGGTGAGAAACAACGCAAGTCCCACCAGCACCGAGTTAGGGGGCGTTTGCTGCAACCCTAATCCGCTCCGCACAAACGAAAAAACAATAATAATCCGCGTAAACGAGGTCACCATCATCAGCAACGACGGCGCGAGACTCAGCACCGTAATCAGCGCAATCATTTGCACGATGCGGCCAGTCGTTTGCCCGTCAATCTCGCGTCCTAAGTCAACCGAGAGGGATTGTGCGAACGCACTATCCACCCCGCCGCCCCCAACCATCATCAGGGCGAAGAACACGAATAACAGGATACGGTTTGTCAGCATGGCGGCTTCCTTAGGGGTAGCTCTTTTGTTATTATCCTTGAATAGCTTCCGCAATATCGATTCTATTCTCAACATCCACTACCACAGGCTGCGCCCCGCCGACAATAACAAGATAGTTTTTTTGCGGCGATTGAATGTGCAACAGCCGATGCTTCATATCCAGCGTGAGGGATTCCGTCACTGCAAGAGTTTTTTCCGTGTTGCTAATGCGTGCGGGCATGTTAGTCATAAGCCCCGTGCGGCGCAACACCACTGCCACCACCCCCAGCAACGACAGCACAAACAACAGCGACAGCACTGCTTTGATATAAAGTGATGATTCCATTATTCAGTCCTATTGTAGGTCATTTATAGCCACTTTATAAAAGTGTATCTTGTGCAGCAGCAGGAATATGCAAAATAATAACCTCCCCCGCATTGTTAAGTGTATATAAAATAAGATACCGCCCAAAAGCAACCTTCCGCACGCCCGCACCATAGCGCGGCACGAGCGGATACCCCTTTGGCGCATCCAAAATGCTTTCACACCGAGCGCGGATTTCCTGAACAAAACTCACAGCCCGCACGGGATTATCCAGTGCAATATAATCACCAATAGCTTCAAGGTCATCTTCGGCACGGCGCGTAAAAAAACAAGCCATGTGTGTTAATGAGTCGCCGCGGTTGAATCTGTCATTGCGCGATATTTGCGCTCAAGGCGCGATAACACCGCTTCAGCGGATTTCACATTACCCGCTTTCAAATCCTCTAACCCTTGACTAATACCTGCACCAATCGCGTTAAGCTCTTGCTCTTGGCGCATCCGTTTTAGCTTCCACTCCCGCAATGCATCACGAAAAACCTCGCTACTCGAGGCATAATCACCCATAGAAATCGCATGGCGCACGCTATCTGCCATCTCTATGGGTAAGGCAATGGTCATGCGTTCAATGTTGGACATAGAGGGTCTCTTTATTAGAAGTAGAACTCACAGTACCACAAATTCATACTTGTTCATACTATTTTTCTCTATCGCCCCCTACACATCACTCTTCTTCGCATTCATATATGCCTTGGCGGCTTGCTGATTGCTGGTGGTTTGCTTCAGGCTTTTTCGAATTTCTTCCCCCCGCGCCGCCAGTGTCAACGCAAGAGCGTCGAGTTGCGTCAAAACGTCTTCAAGCTGCTTGCGTATTTCAATCCGCTCTGCCACGGGTAATCCCAACGCAACAGCGCATAACTGCTCCACCTGTTGCTGCAAAACATCAAGCGCAACGTCCTCACCGTTCTCCACCGCGGCAACAAGGGTTGTAACGCGATCCCCAAGGGTGTCTATATCTTGCTGATATTGCATAGTCTGTACTTTCTCTCTCTTGTGTTGCCAACACAAAGCTTCTATATTGGCTTTTGCCACAGATAAAAAACAAAAACAATTCATGATTTTCTCCCCCTCCTCTCCCTCCATTACAAACGGCTACCTCACAGGACAGTTGCTTGTTGCCATGCCCAACATGCAAGACCCCCGCTTTCACAAAACCGTTGTGTTTGTGTGCGTGCATAATGAAGATGGAGGAATGGGTATCATCCTCAATCGCCTTGTCAGCGGTATGAGTTTTAATGAAATCATCAAACAACTCGATTTAGGCGCGGACATCACCGCTCAAGACCGCCCGCTGCATTTCGGCGGGCCTGTGGAGGGGGGGCGCGGCTTTGTGCTGCATTCCCTTGATTACAGCACCCCAGAAACGCTGAAAGTCAATGACACGATAGGGCTAACCGCCACGCTCGATATTCTAAAAGCGATGGCAGAAAACAAAGGCCCTAGCCAAGCAATCTTGTCGTTGGGCTATGCAGGGTGGTCACCGCATCAACTGGAAAACGAACTCCGCCACAACGGCTGGATCACCGTTGCCGCCGACAATACCCTTGTTTTTGAAGAGCGCCTTGATAAAAAATGGGATGCCGCCTTCGCAAAATTGGGCATCAGCCCTGAGATGCTGTCGAGTGATGGGGGGAGTGCTTAATTAAGCAGATCATGATCACCCTTCCCTGCCCCGCCAAAATAAATCTTTTCCTACATGTTGTGGGAAAGCGTGATGATGGCTATCACCTCCTTGAAAGCCTTGTGTGTTTTGCGGATTATGGCGATACGCTCACCCTTGCCAAAAGCACTACCAAAACCCTCACCCTTACAGGGGATTTTGCGCCCGCCCTCCAACAAACCCCGCTTGCAAATAATCTCATTATCAAAACGCATCGCGCTCTTGAACAACATATCGGAAAAGCGCTCCCCACCGCCTTCACGCTGCAAAAAAATTTGCCCCTCGGCGGCGGCATCGGCGGCGGCTCTGCCAATGCGGCGGCAACACTTAGAGGGTTGCGCTCTCTTTACAATCTTCCTATCAGTCAAGAATCTCTACACCAAATCGCCACAACATTGGGGGCAGATGTGCCTGTGTGCCTTAAAAGCACGCTCAGCTTCATGACAGGCATCGGTGAGAATATTGCGCCCGTTCCAATGCCCCACTCTCTCCATGCGCTGCTCGTCACACCGCCAATTCACATCCCAACAAAAAACGTATTCCAAGCTCTCCACGGGAATTTCTCCACACCCCTGCCACCCTTGGAAATACAAACTGAACAATCCCTAAAAACCCTGCTGCACAACACCCGCAATGATCTCCAAGCTCCCGCCCTTGCTTTGTTTCCCGCGCTACAAAAGCCGCTTGAGATACTCACACAACAACACGGTTGCTGGCTCTCCCGCCTGTCTGGCAGCGGCGCAACCTGCTTTGGATTATTTGAAACAGCGGCACAAGCAACAACGGCGGCACACGCGATTAAACAACAACACCCTGATTGGTGGGTGAAGCAAGTGAGCGTGTTACTTTAAAGATAGATGATGATGATATAGTAATTCAAAGAGCGGATACCCGATGCCCGCTACGCAAGCGCCTGCGCGGCGAGTCTCGGGCATAACAATCCGAGGTAAGCGTGTCATTCCCGCGAAAGCGGGAATCCACTCTCAAAAATGCGTATATTCTATCTATTATGCACCACCTTCAAGCAAGTTACACTTGGCTAAACGCCACACTCACACTCGCGGGAATCGCTGCATCATTTTCCAGCACCGACACACGCTTCCGCAAATCAGACAACTGGTCTTGAAACGCACTACCAAACTGCGCGGTATCATTTTCCAACACCGCAAGGCGTTTCGCTACTTTTAATACTAACCGCCCTAATTCAGCGTTGCTTGCTTCTTCCGCTGCTTTCACCGCAACGGGCGCAACTGCTGTGTTATTATTCTCTGCCGCTCGTGCGGCAACATTCTCCTGTGTAACGGGCGCAACAGCAGGGGTAGTAACACCCCCCGCCGTACTAATAACCTGCGCGAGCCACGCGCCCATCGTCATGCCTGCGGCGGCCGCCTGCTCTTTTGCAATGGTGCGCACACTCTCAGGCACACCCTTAATGCTCCAAGGCATTGTTTTGTAATCAGACATAGCAGCCCTCTCTTCCTTATTTTTTTGTGTATTTTAGCGCGTTCCACAACAGTTGCAAGGATTGGTTTTACCGCCCACAAAATACCTTGAGAATATCTGTTTGTTCTATAGACTATAAAAAGATAAGAGAGTGGTGCTTTAAAGATGGATGATAAGTGCCTTAGTGGATTCCCGCTTTCGCGGGAATGACAGGCAAAGACAGATTGTCATTCCCGCGAAAGCGGGAATCCAC
>CANGXP010000065.1 GCA_947457935.1 Alphaproteobacteria bacterium
AATTATAAAACAACGCGCTACGCTTGACTATACCGCTCGCACCTCAAGATTTGCAAAAAAATTTGCGAGCGGTAAAGCCCGCGCGGCGCTTGAGCGAAACATCGCAACTTCTTCAGTTACGATGAGTATAGAACTGCGTAAGTCCTGATAAATTTTTATTACTAAGGAGATTTTATGTCTGACGATTAGGACCTTAATCTTGAAAAGGTTGAAGCTTTTGTAAATGATTTAAATGGTTTTAAGATTCTCTTCCAGCCGCGTGACCTATACGAAGAGCCACCCAGTGGTTTGTATAAACGGCCTAATGATTACGCATCTGAGGTTGATGTTGCGTTTCAAGAAGACAATCAAGAAGACAATGAAGAGGACTGGCACATTGATGCTGCGGCAAAAAGAATGGGGTTGTCATCTGGTGGGTTTGTTGCCAATCACCTGAAGGCGCAATTTGATGCGACTATGCAAGCTTATTCTATTGCAAAAGCAGCAGGCTCCAGTCCTAACCCTTACAATACCCAGCAATATGGACAAGGCTTTAGTGCTGTGCGGGAGGGGGATCCTCAGGGGTTTTTGGGGAAGTGTTTTGCTGTTGCGCGCAGTGTTTATCAGGCATGTGAAAAAATCCCTGTGTTGAACAGTCCTGTTTTGTGGAATGCTGTTGATCACTTGGTCCTGAGAAAATCCGACGATGATATTACGAAAAACTTTTTAAAAGCCCTTGATGGCGATAAGGGTGCTGTGGCTTTTTTAAACAAGGTAGAAGCGCAGATGCAGTCACATCAGATTGGGAAGATGGTAAGATAATCCTTTTTTAATAGCGTAATTACATGAAAGAAAATAAATAAAAAAATACCAATCAAGGGGTTTTTTTATTTGCAATATATTTTTTGCAATATATAAATTCTTTTGTTTTTAAAAAATATTGATTGGCATACTATGTACAAAGAGCTTCCTGCAAATTTTTGGTTGCCCACTGCTGAAAAAATCGCAATGTTTGATTCGATCACCGCTGCCATACGGGGAATTTCACCAGAACGGCAGACGCGTGAATTTTTTGAGGCTGTTTTCGGGCTTGCAAAGCATGGCAGTTTGCCTCTCACATTTCGTGATGGTATCCATGAAATTAAAGCTCACCAACCCTTTGCGTTGATTCATGGCCTCCCGCACGACAGAGCAGGTATTGATTTTGCTCCTTACGACAATAAAAATCCACAACAGCAACGATGGGAAAAACAATCGCATGTTACCGAAGCCGTGCTTCTTCTTTATGCCATTTTAAGAGATCGAAACCTGATTACTTACAGAACCGTTAATCAAAATGCCGACGAAATGGCTCAACACCATTATGTGTCTTTTCACGATATATTTCCTCAAGAAAAATTTTACGATACGCAATCATCTAGAACGAACGGAAAAGTCGATTGGCATCAAGACTTGGCGGGGAAACGTCATAGACCACTTAATGTTCCTATTATAGGGGTTCATGTCCCAGGGGATAATCGCATCTGGACAGTATTTGCCCAAACACCTGACATCTTAAATCGTCTTAGCCCAAAAACTATAGCGGTTTTGATGCAGGAACGTTTTTTCACGCCGAATGATGTGCTGGTAACAGCGGGAGATCCGAGTTTAAGGAGCGAGCCACCCCATAGTGTCTTCTCTCCTGATCCAAAGACGCATGATATGTGCTATTTTTCCAAGAGAACGCGCCCATTGAGAGATGATGATGAGGAAGCATGGCTTGCCATTGCACAAATTGAAAACGTGCTGAGCGATCCTTCAATCGCAAGAGGGATTATATTTCAAGATGGTTCGTTATTGTCCATGAATAACGCAGAAGGTGTCCATGCTAAATTCATCGAATTGCTAACAGATCCATCAGCAGCTACATTAAGGCACTTGATGAAGAGTTTTGAAATTGGCAAGAAAACGCCTCCAGCAGAGTTAGTGCTGGAGCAAGTTGCTCGCAAAATGTATGTTTATGATAGATAGTGCATTTGTTGCGTGGTGATACGCACGTGCACACGCTAATGTTCTTTGTACTGCTACCACAAAACCGTTTGACAACTCGCGAATAATCGCTATTGTCACTGTTCACCGTTTACGCATTTTTCAGGTAATATTCTGTTAATGCAAAGAAATTTTGGAAAGTCGCATGACAAAAATCGTTCAAGCAAAGCATAAAATTGATCGCCGTTTGGGTGTGAACCTGTGGGGTCGCCCAAAAAGCCCGATGAACACACGCAAAACGCGCCCTGGGCAGCATGGTCAACAACAGCCTAAGCGTTCTGATTACGGCACACAGTTGCTCGCAAAACAAAAACTGCGTGGCTATTATGGACGTATCAATGAGCGTCAATTCCGTCGCTTTTTTGCGGAGGCTTCTCGTCGTCGCGGTGACACCAGCGAAAACCTGATTAACTTGCTTGAGCGTCGGGTGGATGCGCTTGTATATCGTGCGAAAATCGCGCCTACCATTTTTGCAGCGCGTCAACTCGTGAGCCACGGCCACATTCAAATTAACGGCAAGAAAATCACCATTCCGTCACAGTTGATGGAAGAGGGCGATATTCTCACCGTACGCCAAAAAAGCCGCACCCTGCCCTTGATTCTGGAAAGCTTGGTTTCACCTGAGCGTGATTTGCCTGATTACATTGCGGTTGATGATGGTGGTTACCGTGTGATTATCACCCGTTCTCCTAAGCTTTCCGATGTGCCATACCCTGTGCAGATGGAACCCAATTTGGTGACAGAATTTTACTCACGGTAGTGCTGTTGTTAATGTGCACCCTATAAGACACTACTCCCGCTTCGGCGGGAGTTTTTTTTGTAGGTTAAGGGGTGTGTGTTGTGTTTATTGTGCGCTGCACAATAAGGCTTGACGTACACGTAAAAGATGTATAATATCGTCGTTAATGATAACAACGATGCAAAAGACGTAAGCTCTCCAACGATGAGAGGGATGCGTTGCACTACAACGGAGACTACACACTATGGCTGCTAACAACAACACCAACAATCCTTTTTCTTTCGAGACGCTTTTTGCAGGTTTTTCGTTCCCCAAAAACCCGGGCTTTATGCCCACGGATATTATCAGCAAAAACATTGCCACCTTCAGTGCAGCAAGCAAGTTGATGTATGATTCTATGCAGGAAATCAGCAAGCGCCAGCAGCAGTTGATGAAAGAAAGCATCGAGGACTATACCAACGCGATGAACGACGTGTTTAGCGCGGCTGCCCCTGAGAAAAAAATTGAGAAAAACACCGCGATTGCAAAGAAAAATTTTGAAAAAAGCGTGGCGAACGTGAAAGATGTTACCGACATTCTTGCTAAGTCTAACCGCGATGTGTTGCAGCTTTTCACCAAGCGCACCACCGAGGTGATGTCTGAAGCGAAGGGTGCTGTGAAGAAATAGTTTTCTTTATTAGTGTTATGTATAATAGAAAAAGGCGGGGCATGTACAATGCGCCGCCTTTTTTTTGCTTACACCGATTTTCTACCGTCTACGGGGATTCCGCTTGACGGTTTTCTCTTGATCCTTGGTGCTTCCTCTTGCCTCTAGAGCTTCAGAATCTAGAATATCGTCATTTTCTTCCTCAAGATCCTCCAGAGTGTAGTCATTGCCGAGGCGGTGTACTCTATTGTCTGTTGTTGCTGAGCGGACTGCGCGTTGTTTAGGCATAGTTGTAGGTTGTTAGGTTTACCCACTTCACTCATAAGACGCGTTTGTCTTTGAGAAGTAATAACATCCTGATGGATGTATTACTGAGAATTAAACGCCAAAGCTATTAATTCATCAAGAAGCGTTGACGCATTTATAATAAAACGCACGAGTATTGGCTATGATCTATATCACAGGCGATGATTTTTTATCCCCCCAACGTCTCCCACTCCATCCTTAAATCACGCACAAAAGTGGTGAGGCCAGCTTGGCGGCTGCGGCGGGTTTTCTCGGCGGTGAGGATGCTTTCAATCGTTGCAACGCTTTGGTCAATATCGCGATTGACAAGAATATAATCATATTCCGTCCAGTGACTGATTTCTTCTAGTGCTTGGCTCATGCGATAGGCAATCACCTCTGGATTATCCGATTGCCTGCCCTTTAAGCGGTCATACAACACCGCCATGCTGGGCGGCAGGATGAACACGCTCACCATGTCTTGCCGCATCAGCAGCTTGATTTGTTGTGCGCCTTGCCAATCAATATCAAACAGCATATGTTGCCCGTCATTGAGAGCGCGTTCCACGGGCGCAAGCGGCGTGCCATAGTGATTCTTAAACACAGGCGCGTATTCAAGAAGTTCTTTATTGGCAATCATCTCTTGAAAGCGATCGTCTGAGACGAAATAATAATCCACGCCGTCTTGTTCTTGGGGGCGGGGTGCGCGGGTGGTGGCGGAAATAGAGAGTTGAATATCAGGGTGCTTTTCCAGCAACCGCCGTGCAATCGTGGTTTTTCCTGCCCCTGACGGCGAGGAGAGAATGAGCATAACACCGCGAGCGGGGGGAGCATTTTCTTTTAGCATTAGGGGGTATTCCCTCTGTGTTGTTTAAGTGTAACATAGTAGTGTGAATAGACAAACGCGCCAAGCGTGATGCTCAGAATGCTGACTATAAAATCTGTCGTATAAGACAAAAAGTCCCAGCCTGTCGCGTTGAGTAACTCTCCTAAAATATAGGGTGGGAAGATTAGGAACAGGCTGTGATAGGTAATCCGCCAGCGATGATGCGCGGTTAGACGGACACTCTCTTTAAGAGAAATAAACTCGCCCACCGCACCGCCTACAAGACTAAGGCAATAGCGACTTACCAGATAGAGCGTAGCAATTTGTATAGGCAGAACAATCAGTGTTTTGACAAAAACAGAAGAGGTTGCCAAAGAAATGCCCAGCAACAGCAGCAACGGCGTTAATAAAAGCGGCATGAGGATGGCAAAAAGCGGAATGCACCACAGCATAATCCAAAAAAAGCTGGCAAACATGCGCTTGGCATAGAGCCATTCATGCCCCCGCCAGCCCCATCGCCACTGCGTATCCAGTTCGCCCAAAATATACAAGCGGTGACAGCGGACAATACCCACCAGTAAAAATCCTGACATCAGAATAACCAATGTGATGAGCGAGAGAACGAGGATAGCCAATAAAGGCAGCGGCAGATTTTGATAGTCGGTGAGAGAGGTTGTTAAGGTTGCAGGGAGTGTGATTGCTAATATCGCCCCTATGCACACTGTCAATATTATTACGCCTAATCCTGCCAAGAACCACTCGCGAAACAGGGCAAGGAAACTCTTTTTGTGCGTCCATGCAAAAGAGTATGTTTCCGCAACGGCATGTAATAGGGGTTTTTCCATTTGGTGTTGTTTCTTTTGCAGGGAGCGACTTAAAAACTTGAGAGTGTTACTTTAAAGAGAGATAATGGCGAATTTTTTATTCAAGAGTGGATTCCCGCCTTCGCGGGAATGACA
>CANGXP010000066.1 GCA_947457935.1 Alphaproteobacteria bacterium
ATGCTAAATATCTCGCATGCCTTAGACTGCAACCCACCATCTTGAACGTATTTTACTGCTCGTTCCCGCAGATCTATGCTGTAGCTCATGAAACCATTATAACATGAGTAATTTTGTTTTGGAAGGACTATAAAATATTTATTATTTCTGATATGTGAAGCGTATTTCTGTCTTAATAACAGAGGCAATTTCAAGTAACTCGCTCCCACACTGCCATAAAAAATCCGTCCGTGCCGTGTTGCGCAGGTGTAAGTTGTAGGCTGTGGGGCGCAAGGGTGTTCGCCATTTGCGTTGTAAGCGGCGTGTGGGCGACAGAGTGCACAATCTCCCTGACATCAACAGGCTTAAAATTGGGGAAGTTCTCCACAAACCATACAGCCTGCTGTTGATTCTCTTCAGGGAGTAACGAACACGTGGAATAGATAAGCCGTCCGCCCTTTTTCACCAAGGGTGCGGCAAGGGCGAGTAACTCCTGTTGTTTTTGCTGCAATTCCGCAACGGATGCCATATCATAGCGCGTGCGCGCATCAGGATTGCGCCGCCATGTCCCACTGCCTGAGCACGGCGCATCAATCAATACGCGGTCAAATTTTTCTTTTTGCCGACGCAGCCATTGGTCATCCAATAAGCGCAACGACGTATTATCCACCCCCGCACGACGCAGACGCAGTTTTGCCCGTTCCAAGCGTTTGTCATGGACATCACAGGCAACAAGCCGCCCTTTATTCTGCATGGTTGCCACCAGCGCGAGTGTTTTTCCACCCGCCCCTGCACAGAGGTCAAGCACCGCCATCCCTGCCTTGGCATCCACCGCCAACGCGCACAGTTGCGAGCTTTCATCTTGCACTTCCACCCAGCCATTTTTAAATACCGCAAATGTTTCAAGGGGAATGCGTTTGGTGAGACGAATCCCCACGGGCGAATACGTGCAAGCCTCTGCATTCACGCCGCTATGCAGCAAACTTTCCATCACCTCATCACGTGTTGCTTTTAAGGTGTTTGCGCGTAAATCTAACGGGGCAGAGCGTTGTAAGGCATTAAGTTCGGTTGCCAGCCGCTCGCCAAATTGCTGTTGCAGGGAAGGCAGCAACACATCAGGGCATTCCCCCTGCACACCCAACGGCACCGCAAGGCTTTCATCCCCGAGTTGTTGTTTTAAGGCACGAAGCAATTTCAATTCATCGCGCTCTAATTTAGGCGGCGCGTACCGCTCCCCTGAAAACAGGGTTTCCAAAGTTTGCTCTGCCATTTTGGTGCTAAGAATATGATAGGCAATGAGAATATCACGGGCTGTAGGGTGCAGCACGCCTGCCATTTGCAAATGCCACGCAATACGCCGCTGATAGCGCAAAAATCCGAAAAATTGCCCGCTGATTTCCTGCCTGTCTTTCGAGCCAATGAAACGCCGCTCTTTCACATAGCGTTGCAACAGCCTATCGGCAGGAACATCGGGGTTATCGCGATACTCATCAACGAGTTCAAGGAGGGCGGCAAGGTGGGCTGAGGGGATCATGGAGGAGGTGTATGGCAAAGTGACGCCAAAGGGAAGAGAATTTTTCTCATGGAATTCAACTTATGAGATAATATCTTGGTGGTATTCTTCCGTATTATCCCTGCCACGCAACCGCCGCCTGATAGGTATTCTCCAGCAAACACGCAATCGTCATCGGCCCCACGCCACCGGGAACAGGTGTAATCGCCGCAGTTTTTGGGGCAACCGCTGCATAGTCCACATCGCCCACCAGTGTGCCGTTATCCAAGCGGTTAATCCCCACATCCAATACAATCGCGCCGTCTTTCACCCACTCTGCTTTGACAAAATGCGGCTTGCCAATCGCTGCCACCAAAATATCTGCCGTGCGGCATAACGCTTGTAAATCCTTGGTTTTGGAATGGGCGATGGTGACAGTGCAATTTTGCGCAAGAAGCAACGCGGCAACGGGCTTGCCCACAATGTTAGACCGCCCGATAACCACCGCATGTTTACCTGATAAATCTTGCGGCACATAGTGTTGCAGCAACTTCAAACACCCAAGCGGCGTGCATGGTACAAAGCCGCTCAACCCTACCGATAATTTCCCCACATTTACAGGGTGAAAGCCATCCACATCTTTTGCAGGGTCAATGGTGTTGATAACTTCTTGCGCGTCCAAATGCGCGGGCAGGGGCAGTTGCACCAAAATCCCGTCCACTGCATCATCCGCATTTAGCTTTTGTACCAACGCCAACAAATCACTTTGCGTGGTATTGGCAGGGAGGATATGCTCAAACGAGTTCATGCCCACGGCGACGCACTGCTTGCCCTTATTACGCACATAAACATGGCTTGCGGGGTCATCGCCTACTAAAACTACCGCTAACCCTGCCGTGATACCGCGTGTAGCTTTTAACGCCGCCACTTTTGCGGTTAAATCGGTGCGTAACGCCGCACTGAGCGCTTTACCGTCCATAAGGATGCTAGACACTGGCGAAAATCTCCCACAGTAAATTTACAAAAAAATTGAGCAGTAAAATCAGCACAATCGGCGAGAGGTCAATTTGCATGACAGGTAAAAAACGGCTTAAGAACCGCCGAATAGGCTTTAACGCTGGCTCTGTGAGTTTAAAACAAACATCTTGCAGCGTGAGCACAAAACGGTTGGAACGGTCAAGAACACCAAAATGCAGCAACAGCGACACAACCGCCGAAACAATCAATATCCAAATATAGATTGAAACCGCTTCACTAATAAGTTTAAGAACAGAAAGCATAACGACCCTTGCGAGGATAAAATGAGCGTAGCAACACAGACCAAGCGGTTATATACCGCAAGTATTAAAAAACAGAAACGAAAAACCCCGCTGGTGTGTTTAACCGCCTATAGTGCGCCGATGGCAACACTGCTTGATCCATATGTTGATATTTTGCTCGTGGGTGATTCGCTTGGTATGGTGGTGTATGGTTTGCCGTCCACCTTGCAAGTAACGCTGGAGATGATGATTAACCACGGCGCGGCGGTGGTGCGCGGCTCGCAAAAAGCCTGTGTGGTGGTGGATTTGCCGTTTGGCAGCTATCAACAATCGCCGCAACAAGCGTTTCAGAATGCAGCGCGGGTGTTGAGTGAAACAGGCTGCCAAGCCGTTAAACTTGAGGGCGGCGCGGAAATGGCGGAAACCGTTGCATTCCTTACAGCGCGTGGCATTCCTGTCATGGCGCACATTGGCTTGCAGCCGCAATCCATGAATGTCTATGGCGGCTTTAAGGTGCAGGGCAAACAACCCTCTGAACAACAAACCCTGCTAGAGGCAGCACAGGCCCTTGAAGCAGCACGGGCATTTGCCGTGGTGATTGAGGGCGTGAAAGAGACAACAGCACGCCACCTCACCGAACACCTCACCATCCCCACTATTGGCATTGGTGCGTCTGTGACGTGTGATGGGCAGGTGCTCGTGACCGATGATTTACTGGGACTGTTGAGCGGTTTCCAACCAAAGTTTGTTAAGCAATACGCCACCCTTACGCCTGTTATCACTAAGGCGGTTGAGCAGTTTGCAGCAGATGTGCGTACTCGAGACTTCCCCACCCCCAGCCAGCTCTATTTATGATAACCGTCCAAGACCTTAAACCCCTCCGCCAGCAAATCTTAGAATGGCGCAAAAAAGACAAAATTATTGGCTTTGTCCCGACAATGGGCGCGTTGCATAAGGGGCATTTATCGCTCGTCGAAGCCGCGCAAGAAGAATGCGACCATGTGGTGGTGAGTATTTTCATTAACCCCCTACAGTTTGCGTTTGGCGAAGATTTCGGGAGATATCCGCGTCAGTTGGGCAGCGATGCTCTGCTTCTCAAGGAAGCCAAAACCAGCCTGCTGTATACCCCCACAACGGAGATAATGTATCCTGAAAATTTCTCGTCAAAAGTGATTGTAACGCCTGATTTAACAGAAAAATTATGTGGGGCAACCCGTCACGGGCACTTTGAGGGGGTAGCAACCGTTGTTACGAAACTATTCAATCAGGTGCAGCCTGACAAAGCGTTTTTTGGCGAAAAAGATTACCAACAACTGCTCGTTATTAAAAAAATTACCGCCGATTTAGATTTGCCTGTGCACATTGTGGGCGTGCCGACTATGCGCGAACCAGACGGCCTAGCCCTTTCCTCCCGCAATCAATATATCTCGCCAAATGACAGGCAAACGGCGGGACTCTTACAGCAAACATTGCGGTGGGTAAAACGATCATTGCGCGATGCCATGCCGCACGAGTATCCCGCCCTTTGCGAAGTCGCTTCCAATAAATTGCTCACCGCAGGCTTTGACAAGGTAGACTATGTGCAAATCCTGCATATTCCCTCGCTTACCCCGATTCACGACAGAGCACACCTGAGTTCCGCCCGCATTTTTGCGGCCGCCTATTTGAATAAAACAAGGCTGATTGATAATATTGTGGCGGGATGAGGGGGAGGGTATGGGGTTTCAGGGTACGTTAGTATTGCCTATACGACCTCCCAAGCATGTTACCTAAAAACCACATGTCAAGCAAAAAATGATGTGCTCACCTTGACTTTCTCGTTTAAGTTGTGCTATACACACAATTGATAGACGTATCACCCGCTCTTGAAAGCAAAGAGGGCGAGAAGAATAACAAACAACTAAAATTTCTGAAAGGTCGCCGAGCGAGCCGAGGCTGAACGGAGTTGGCTCGAGCCAATGACTGAGCGAGGAGGCAAAAAGCGGATGCTTTTTGACCCGCAAGCCAATAAAGCCTTACTTTTTGCAAGCCTGAAAGGCACAGCGAAAAGTTTAGGCTGCATTGGATGGCGTGGCGCAGGCAGCTTGCGGGAATTTAAGTGTTTGTGATAAGGCGGCACAGAAAACAGAGCTGCATTGCTTACAGTCTCTGGTATCTGTGAACTACCCCCTTTCCTTGCCGTGTCCCCACGATTCGCTCTAGGATGCAGACACGTGCTAATGCCAAAACATGATGGCTGAAGAAGGTCGCACTGTATAGCAGTGCTTGTCTGGCAGATGGTAACAACGGAGTTGATGGTTGTTTGGCAATGCCTCGAGGATGGAAGAGCAAGGC
>CANGXP010000067.1 GCA_947457935.1 Alphaproteobacteria bacterium
ATGTTCCCTGCTGCC
This sequence comes from Alphaproteobacteria bacterium, assembly GCA_947457935.1. GTDB lineage: Bacteria > Pseudomonadota > Alphaproteobacteria > JAJTHO01 > CANGXP01 > CANGXP01. Next base: position 16 of record CANGXP010000067.1, read on the forward strand.
GAACCGCGATTGCTCAACATCAAGCCATAATCTATTGTTGCAAATGTTAGTCCTAGAAAAATTGGCAATGTCAACGCTGCTTCAATAGCACCAAAACCGCCAAGATTCTTTCGAAAATTTACACGCGCGCGTTTAAAGCGCAAAATTACGCTACGCTTTAGCTGTGGGCTGTTGGATGTTGAGTGTTGAGTGTTGAGTGTTGGATGTTGGCTCATAAAAATCCCTTTGACTCGTTACACTATGCAAGCGAAAGATTAAGAAAGGGTTGATAATTGTTGAATATCGCTATCAAACGCTGAACTCCCTCTCTATACTGGATGTCTTATGTTAATTTTTCATAATAGGCTTTCATAAGAACCAATATGACATCCCCCCTCTCCACCCTCCCCCCGTTACGCGATGTTATCCGCGAGGCGCAACTCTCTGCCAAAAAATCATTCGGGCAGAACTTTTTGCTCGACCTGAATTTGACACGTAAAATTGCCCGTGCAGCACACATCACCCCTGAAGACACATTGATTGAAATTGGGGCAGGGCCGGGGGGACTAACACGCGGGTTGCTGCTGGAAGGGGCACAAAACGTTATTGCGTTTGAGAAAGACCCGCGTTGCGTGGAAGCCTTACAACCCCTCGTAGACGCCGCCAACGGGCGACTCACCCTGATTCAGCAAGATGCATTGACGGTGGATTATCGGACACTGGGCACCTTCCCGCGCAAGGTTGCCGCCAACCTGCCGTATAACATCTCCACCCCCATTCTGATTTTATTACTGCAACAGCTTGACTCCTTTACCAGCCTGACGCTGATGTTCCAACGGGAAGTCGCGGAACGCTTGGTAGCAAAACCGCGCACCAAGGCGTACGGACGATTATCGGTGTTGTGCCAAACGCTGTGTGACGTGAAAATGCTGTTTGACATTCCGCCCAGTGCGTTTGTGCCTGCCCCGAAGATTGTCTCTACCGTGGTGCAACTGATTCCTAAGGCAGGGTTTGGGGTTGGTGTGGCGGCTGCCCGCACACAAGAAATTTTGGATATGGCAGGGTTAGAGAAACTCACCGCCGCCGCTTTTGGGCAACGCCGCAAGATGCTGAAAAGCAGCCTTGCCAGCATTCATCCCGATATTAATCAGTGCTTAATATCGGCAGGGATTGCGCCCACCGCACGGGCGGAAGAACTCACCCCACAGGATTTTTTGACGTTGTTGGCGGGGTTGTGATAGGGAAGAATAATGATCCGTCCTACTCTTTCCTTCCTCACACCCTACCCTGCCCTAAAACAGCTTTATACCCTGCTGAATGAACCACCGTTCAGCACACGGTTTGTGGGCGGGTGCGTGCGGGATAGTTTGCTTAATCGCGAGGTCACGGATGTGGATATGGCAACCACCGCGCTGCCCACAGCCGTGCTGGAACGATTGCAGAACCATGGCATTAAGACGCTGAAGCATGGGCTGGAGCATGGCACCGTCACAGCCGTATTGGAGAATAAACAACCCATTGAAATAACCACGCTGCGCAAAGACATTAAAACCGATGGCAGGCACGCCGTTGTTGCCTTCACCGAGGAGTGGGCGGTGGATGCCGCACGGCGCGACTTCACCATGAACGCGCTCTATGCGGATGATACGGGCAAAATTTACGACCCCCTCGGCACAGGGATTACGGATGCACAACAGGGGATTGTGCGGTTTATAGGGGATCCTGAAGCGCGTATCAAAGAAGATGCACTCCGCATCTTGCGCTATTTCCGTTTTTTACCTGTGTATCATCATGGCGAAAACCCTGTAGAGGAGGATGCACTTACCGCGTGTGAAAAACTAGCCCCGATGATTGCGCGGCTTTCTGGCGAACGCATTCAACAAGAAATGCTGAAGCTGCTCGCGATGCCACGCCCGCTGCCTGCCTTACGCCTGATGCAGCAAACAGGCGTGCTTGATTATGTGTTAGATAAGGCTGTTGTGCCCGATTTAAGCGACACATCGTTGCTGGCGAAACTGCAAAAAACAGCGCATCCCCATTCACCCATGATGGTTCATTTATGGGCACTGTTAGGGGGCAGCGAGCAAGCGATAGAGCGCATCACCCGCCGCTGGAAACTCCCCCGCTCCCTCTCTCGTTATCTTTATGTTTTGTATGATACGTACCCACTGGAAATTGCTTTGCAGGATGCCCCGACCCGCTGGCGCTTGATGGATGCACACGATTACACCACGCTGTATGACATCATCACGCTGTATTGTGCCGCGCATACTCTGGGGGATACGCCCCTGCACAAAACCCTGCTAGAGGAAGCATTTAACAGCCGTCTCTTGAAATTCCCCCTCTCTGGCAAAGACCTAAAAGCCATCGGGATAACGGAGGGGATTGCGATAGGGGAGGCGTTGAGAGCCGCACGCCAAGCATGGGTGGAGAGCGGGTTTACGTTGGGGAGAGAAGCGTTGTTGGAAGGGGATTACTGATGCCGTTCCGCATCCAATTTAAGCCCCTGTAATATTGTTACTTTTAACCATTACGAGCTTTGTATCCCTTTGCAAGTTGAGCCATTAATACTGGGTCAGCGCTCACTTCTGGATTTTCTAGTATTTTTTCCAATCCAGCTGGTTTTTCGCCACCTCTTACAACTGCTTGTGCAACTTCTTGAAATAGTTCTGGTTTACCTGCCATAAAAATTCTCCATAATAATATGTGTTTAAAATACAAGACTTACTCAAAGCATTCAAATCGAGCTATTTTTAGTTAAAAAATATTTATATTGCAAGATTTGTTTGTTAATTAATTTATAATATCAAAAATTAAAATTTTGTCAATAAAAAATATTTATTTTTATTACAAAAAAAATATTAATTGTGCATCTTGTCATATTAGGACTTACTCCTGAAGATCAACTCAAACTGCTAACAAACTATGTAAACAGACCACGCAGCTCTTAATCCCCCCACTTTTCATTTGCCCCCTTCCTCTCTTCTCGCTAAAACACCCATAGTCATTCCACTTTAAAAAATTACAGGGCTGCAAGCAGCACTTGGACTGCGATATGGTGCTCGTGTACAAAGAGGTACACTCCGCTCCCTTTCTCGCCCAAGCACCACTTTCGCCGTCTGTAATTTTCTAAATTGAAACGACTATGTATGGCTGTATTTACCGATATTGATGAGGGGAGCCTCACCGCACTCTTGCAAAACTATGCAATCGGGGAGATGCGCTCGTATCATGGCATTGCCGAAGGCGTGGAGAACAGCAACTTCCTGCTGAAAACAACCGAGAATACCTACATCCTCACCCTGTTTGAGCAACGCGTTGCGAAAGAAGACCTCCCCTATTTTGTGCAGATGATGACGCACTTTGCGACGCGCAACATCCCCTGCCCTGTCCCGATTACGGACACCCACCATAAAGCCCTGCAAGAACTCTGCGGCAAGCCTGCGCTGATTGTAAGCTTCCTTGAGGGATGCTCTGTCACCCGCCCCACAGCCAGCCATTGCGCGGCATTGGGCAGTTTTCTTGCCACGTTTCACCTGACAGGGTTAGATTTCAAAGGGCATCGCCCGAACACCATGAATCTTGCGGCATGGGAAGGGTTGCTGTTGCGGGTGGGCAACAAAGCCAAAGAGTTATCTCCTGAATTGCCTGCACTGTTTATGGAAGAACTCGGGTTTCTGAAAGCGCACTACCCGACTAATCTGCCTAAGGGCGTTATCCATGCCGATTTATTCCCCGACAATGTGTTTTTCCAAGGCGATACACTCTCAGGCGTGATTGATTTTTACTTCGCGTGCAATGATTTCCTTGTGTATGACGTGGCGATTTGCCTCAATGCGTGGTGCTTTGAAAAGGATGGGAGTTTTAACCTCACCAAGGCGCAAAATCTGTTGAGTGGGTATAATAACATTCGCTCACTCTCGCGGGCGGAGCTGAACGCGTTGCCATTGCTGGCACGGGCGGCGGCAATCCGCTTTCTCTCAACCCGCCTCCATGACTGGTTTAATCGTGCCCCCAACGCCATCTTGCGCCCGAAAAACCCGCTGGAGTATGTGAACATCCTCAAATTCCAGCAGCAAATTAAAAGCGTGAAAGAATATGGGTTCTATGATTGAGATTTACACAGATGGAGCGTGCAGCGGCAATCCGGGCAAAGGCGGCTGGGGCGCGTTGTTGCGCTGTGATGGCGCGGAAAAAGAATTGTCGGGCTATGAACCCATGACCACCAACAATCGCATGGAAATGATGGGCGTTATCAAAGCCCTTGAAGCCCTGAAAAAACCGTCCACCGCCACGATTTACAGCGATAGCCAATATGTCATCAAAGGCATGACAGAATGGCTCAAAGGCTGGAAAGCTAAGGGCTGGAAAACCGCCAGCAAAGACCCTGTGAAAAATGTTGACCTGTGGCAACAGCTCGATGCCCTTGCAGCCAAACATACCCTCAAATGGCAATGGGTGAAGGGGCACAATGATCACCCTGAGAATGAGCGGGTGGATGCCTTGGCACGCGCGGCGATTGTGGTGGGGAGGTAGTAACAAAGCCCCCTAAACTTGTTTTTTACACTTTGCATGGTATGATTATTAAATTTCTAAGTGTGGTAGACAATAAGTAGATTGTGA
>CANGXP010000068.1 GCA_947457935.1 Alphaproteobacteria bacterium
AGAAGCAGAGCGCATTAAAGAACTAGGCAATTACTTAAAAGAAAACGGATTAAGCGATTGCTATTTAACCGAAAAAGAGAAGCAAGCATTAGATGATTTTAAGAACCTAAATTGGAAAACTTTTAATCTTGAAAGTCTGTTTGGAAAATCTACGCGTGGAAAGAGACTGAAAAGTGCGGATAGAATACAGGGCAATTTACCTTTCATCACAGCGGGAGAGACGGATGAAGGTGTCTCTGCCTTTATAGGAAACAAAGTGGACGTTTTTTCAGAAAACACCACAACCATTGATATGTTTGGATCTGCTAAATATAGAAACTTCAACTATGGGGGTGATGACCATATTGCCGTCGTGCATACGAATAAATTGCCCAAGTTTGCTTCAATTTTTGTTACATCGGCCATTCATAAATCATCGTACAATGGTCAATTTAATTATGGCAGAAATTTTTACGCTAAAGATGCCGATGCGCTGAATATTTCACTGCCCACAAAAAACAACAAACCTGATTATGAAACAATGGAGACAGTTATTTCTGCTATTCGTAAATTGGTTATAAAAGACGTGGTTTTGTATGTTCAGAAAAAAGAAGAAATGAACCATCGCAACTGAAGAAGTTGTCATGTTTTGCTGGGGCATCGCGCAGCCTTTACCAATTTTCAGGTACGAGCGGTACAAATGCTGTAATTTTGGCTGTTTTTCAAGTGTTTTTGGATTGTATCGGACTGCATAAAACGCAGTAATGGCGGGAGTGACGGGACTCGAACCCGCGACCTCTGCCGTGACAGGGCAGCGCTCTAACCAACTGAGCTACACCCCCTTATACGCCTTTAAGGGGAAGGAGTGTTGTGTAATAGCGTTTCAAGATGATGTCAAGCCGATATATCACTCATCATCCGCCGCACTGTGGGCATTTGTTGCTGGTGGAGAGACAGCACCCATTTTTCCAGAAAATACCCTGTTATTTTAAGCCCTTGGCGGATGTCGCTTAAGGCTGCATGGGTCACCGCATCAAGAAAGAACGCGGGAAGCTTCAAGAGCTTCTCGTGATAGGGCAATCCCGCGCTATGGCTCACGGCGCGGCCTGTTTTGGGGGAAACATAGTGCAAATTTTCGGTCAGCCCCGTTGCGGCACAGGCGGTTAAATCCATGCCAAAGCCTAGCTCTTCTAAAAGAATTTTCTCCCACAGCACATAATTTTTCAGCCACGCCTCTGTTGTTAGCTGCTGAATAGTGTGGAGCGTTGCCTCATATAACACAGGGGAAACTTGATGCTCAGGCAGCGTAAGCCGCAATAAATTGCATATGCTGAGCAAGGCATGTAATCGGGCTGGCTCTGATAACAGCGCCGCTGCATAAACATGCCCCTCTTCCAGCGTATAATTGCCTAAATGTTCGGGCAGTCTTGCGTTCCATGCACACGAGACGACCGTCCCCACCTCTGCCCATCCTCTTGTGGTTTTATTGGGTCGGAATAATCCTTTCGCATGACCGCGCTGTTCGGTAAAAATGCTCAAAATATACGCATTTTCGCCAAACGGGGTATGTCCTAAAATGATGCCGCTGTCAGACCATTCCATTAAGGCGTGTTTCCTTCAGAAATAGCAAATAGCACCATGCTGTTGAAATTTTCAATGGATTGTACTTTGCCCGCTTTTATTTTCCCTGCGACATTGAAGAATAGAAAGCGGATGTTCACCCCCTCCATTGCAACGTCAACAGACAGCATTTCTTTTGCTTTCCAATTAATATTATTTCCATAACTGCTTATTGTTTCAAATGTCCCTGTATCATACATTTTTTGAACAGGCTGGCGCACATCTATTTGTTTTACAAGACCGTTCTCGTTGGAGATAGTCAACACTCCTGCTTCTTTTTGCAATTTAAAGAATAATTTTGTCTTTTTAGACACGACAATGCTTTTCTCTTCAGAGTAAATGTTAACATCCCAAACACTATCAAACCCTTTTACAGACAAAAGATCCGTTTGTTGTTTTTGCATATCCAGTGAAAAATCGCCGCCTTTTGCCATATCCCAAATGTTTTCGCGACGACAGGTATACGTATCCGCATAGGACAGTCCAAATCCCTCCATAATCTCCCGTGGTTCCGCCTTAAGTATATCTTGGCTGTTCATTGGCAGGATCGTTGATATGCTTTGCACTCTTTTTTGCTCGACAAAATAATCCGCAGCCGCACTCAATGCACATACTTTCTCTTTTGGAATCGTTGCTGCTTTTTCTTTTGGTATTTTCACCCCAACGCCATTTTGAAGCCCCCCTATTTCCTCTAAGTTTGCAACAAATCGCTTGTGTATGCCTTGATACGCAATATTGCTCACGCTCCATGTCCCTATAGATCCTAGAATCAATATCACTACTAAGATCTTTAATGCCGCTAGCGAGCGTTGCGGCGCGGTCAACAACAGAATATTTGTGACAAAAAACCATGCCGTCATTAAAATGACAAAAATGCGTTGTTCTGTCAGTCCATGAGCAACAATGCGTGTGCCAATAGACAGCGCTAAAAGGAGGGTTATGGGCAACCACAGATAGGGGAAAAATTTTTGGTATGCGGTTACCAGCCCGACTTTTGCGTTGGGGCAACACCGTGCCATCAGCCATGTTCCCAAACCAAATGCGCCAAAATTTCCCGCCATGATGCCCAAACCACCCTTTGGCAATTCCCATAAAACGAGTATTTTGAGTCCATAAACAAGCAATAACAGTGCAAACGCAAAAAGCGCGGGAATCGCCAGATACGTCACCACGAAAGACGCTGCACGCGACACGACAAGATCTTGTTGGTTGCTCAGAGGGGAGATTGTTGACAAGGCGTAGAGTACAGGAAAGACGATACTAATATACAGATAAAGCCGTTCTGTCAGAAAGTCAGGCAACTCTACGTTTAAGAGATATTTTAAGCCCAGCGTAAACAGACCGATTAACGCAGCAATGATGCCATAAAAAATGATTCCTTGTCCGATGCCTGTCACAAAATTGGCGACATGCTGTGAAAACAGCACCATCTCTTCCCTTTTACGGGGAAAGGGGGCAATAAAAGGAAGAATACCCAACCCCATGCCAAGGAACATAATTTCCCATATTTTGGGGAATGTTGGCTGCAAGAAAAACGCGCCAATGCCAAGGAAACCCGCCGCCACAATGCCTATCAATCGACGCTTATTCCACTGTAACGTCTCAGCTCCTAAATGACAGGCAATTGTCCACAACACGCCGAAGGCACAAATCGGGAAAACTCTGAATACTAGCGGTGCTGTCTCAAAAAAATCCCGCGATTTTCCTTCCATAGAAAGAATATAATCAGCTGTTAGCAGCATGCCCAACAAACACAGACATACTAAGGGAAATCGATTGATAACCTGCCGTACAGCGTTCATCGGTGTTGTTTTTACGCGTTCCACATTTTCCATTGATTTACCCCTTAAAAAACTGTTCTTTCTGCTGCCAATTCTCCACCACTTTCACATGCAAAAATAAATGTACAGGCACGCCCACCAGTTCAGCAATATCTGCCCGCGCGAGGGTGCCAATTTTTTTCAACATCTCGCCATTTTTGCCGAGAATAATCGGTTTTTGGCTTTCTCTATCCAGAATAATTTGTTGATGGATATGAATGCTGTTGCCTTTATCTGCTTTTTTCCACTGCTCTGTTTGCACCGTCAACGCGTAGGGAATTTCTTTATGGACGTTGAGAAACAGTTTCTCGCGGGTGATTTCTTCTGCCAAATAGCGTGTTGGCGCGTCCGCCAGTTGATCTGCCTCATAAAACCATGGCGCAACGGGCAAATAGCTGATAAGATGTTTTTTTAAGTCCTCTAAACCATCATTTTTTAGCGCACTGATGAAAAAATATTGATCGGTGAGTTTTTCTGTTTCCAGTTGCGTGACAATGGGGAGCAGCTTCAGCTTCGCCATTAAATCCACTTTGTTGAGCACCACCACAATCGGCTTGTGAATATCTTTGAGGCGTTCGCGCAAGCGTTGGTTTGCTTCATTTTTCCACGCGGTTGCATCAACTAAATAGACAACCGCATCGGCCTCGCCAATCGCGCCCCACGCGTGTTCCAACATCATTTTATCGAGTTTGGTGCTGGCTTGCTTAAAAATACCGGGGGTATCAATGAGAATCAGTTGCGTGTTACCTTCGGTGATAATCCCGCACAGCCGCGTTCGGGTTGTTTGCGCTTTGGGCGTAACAATCGCTATTTTGCTGCCCACCAGCGCATTCACCAGTGTTGACTTCCCCGCATTCGGCACGCCGATAATGGCGATAGACCCTGCTTTTTGTGGTGAATCTGTTGTCAT
>CANGXP010000069.1 GCA_947457935.1 Alphaproteobacteria bacterium
TGAAAGAGTAATAGCTTTTTTATTAAAGCACAGCCCCCCGCACATTTCATTACAAAAGAGCATTACCTCGAAAAGCACACATACCTTGACGCACTTGCTGTCTCTGCCTAGAGTGCAGCATGTTTTCCGCCGCCTCCCGCACGCTCTATTTGCAAAAAAGCATGTTCCTACAACTGTTGTTGGGGTTTTCCAGCGGGTTGCCGTATTTGTTGGTGTTTTCCACGTTGTCTTTCAGGTTGCTGGATGCAGGGATTACCAAAGCGGCGATTGGCGCATTTGCGTTGGTAAAACTCCCCTATACATTCAAAATTCTGTGGGCACCGTTATTAGATAGATACAGCGTGCCGTGGCTGGCGGCAAAACTAGGGAAGCGGCAGGCGTGGGCGGTGCTGACGCAAGCACTCCTGATGCTGTTTTTGCTTGGCATGGCGTATACGAATCCCGCGCACAACACGCTATTGGTGGCGATTATCGCGATTGTGATCTCGTTTGTTTCTGCCAGCCAAGATATTATTCTGGATGGTCTCCGCACCGATGCCTTTCCCGCTGAAACCCAAGCGGCAGCAACGGCGATGTTCGTGGCAGGGTATCGCGTTGCGTTGTTGACGGCGGGGGCGGGAGCGTTGTGGCTCGCGGCCTCTTTACCGTGGGAAATGGTTTATTGTGTCATGGCGGCGTTACAGGGCTTGGGAATTCTGGCGATTTTATTCATGCGTGCGCCTGATGTGAGCGTTGGTATTCCCGCCCCCAAAGCACAAAAAACCTCTTTTTTTGTGTGGGGCAATCGCACGTTGATTGAGCCTTTTCGGGCGTTTATGAGCCATGAGCGGTGGCTATGGCTGATTGTGTTGGTGCTCACCTATAAACTGGGGGATGCCTGCCTGCGCGTGATGATTAACCCATTTTATGTGGAAATGGGCTACACCAAAATGGAAATTGCGGAGATTACAAAGGTGTTTGGCTTTGCCGCAACGCTGTTGGGCGCATTTATGGGCGGGACGTTGGTGGCGCGGTGGGGACTCTACCGCTCGCTCGTGTTTGGCGCGTGGGGGCAAATGCTGTCAAACCTTGCGTTTGTGTGGCTTGCAGGACGCGGGCATGATATATATGCCCTTGCAGGCGTGGTGATGACAGAAAACGTGTTGGATGGGATTTCCTCCACAGTTTTCCTCGCTTTTTTTGCGCGCTTGTGTAAAAAAGAGTATACAATTACACACTTTGCGATGCTCACCTCGCTGATGGCGTTCACCCGCGATGTAATTGCCTCCAGCAGTGGCATTGTGGCAGAGCAAATGTCTTGGGCAGGGTTCTTCATCGCAACAGCACTACTGGTTATCCCTGCGCTGATAGTTCTGTCTATGTTGCGCTTGAGTATTCAAAAACTCGGCGCACCAACGCCCCAAGCACTGCCCCTTGAAAGAGAAATATAAAATATGACGATGAACGCCTACTCTCTCCCGCCGTTAGCGGGTAATCCCGTCACCTCCGTTGTGGTATTCCTGCACGGCTATGGCGCAAACGGCGAAGATTTGCTGGATTTAGGGCGTGAGTGGCATGCACTTCTGCCTAACACGCTGTTTATTTCCCCTGATGCACCGTTCCCGTGCGAAATGTCGCCTTTAGGACGGCAATGGTTTAGCTTGGCAGACTATACACCGCCCACGCTTGAGGCTGGCGCACGGCACGCCGCCCCTATTCTCAATGCCTTTCTGGACAAGACGCTGACCGAATACGGGCTTGACGATAGCGCCCTCGCGCTTGTGGGTTTTTCCCAAGGCACGATGATGGCGTTATTCACCGCACTTCGCCGCACACAGCAATGCGCTGGCATTGTCGGCTATTCAGGCGCACTCCTTGCCCCTGACAGCTTAAGCAAAGAATTGACCTGCAAGCCGCCTGTGTTGCTTATTCATGGCGAGATTGATATGGTAGTGCCGTGCGATGCCTCGGTTACCGCCAAAGCAACGCTGGATACGCTGAACGTCCCCGTCACCCTCCACACCCTTGCGTGGCTGCCCCACAGCATCGACCATCAAGGGATTAAGTGGGGCGGAGAGTTTTTGCAGAAGGTGTTGCGTTAGCTTTACGCAAAACATCTAAAGTACGTTGTGTGTGTCATTCCCGCGAAGGCGGGAATCCACATTTCTTAAAAAATTAAGAGTGGATTCCCCTTTGCAGGGGAATGACACACACCGTTACAACTATACTTCCTTACCCCCTAACCCTTAACCCTCACCCCTTATGAAATACATCAGCACCCGTGGCACCGCCCCTATCCTTGGTTTTTCAGACGTTGTTCTGGCAGGACTCGCCGAGGATGGCGGCCTCTATGTCCCGCAAACATTCCAGCAGTTTACCGCTGCAGAATGGCGCAGCTTGACGGCACTACCCTACCCGCAACTTGCCGCTCGCATCATGCAGCCGTTTGTGGGCGATGAAATTCCCCTTGCAACACTAGAACGCCTTGCGGTTGAGGCATACCAGCCGTTCCGTCATCCCGCTATCGCACCCCTCAAGCAGCTTGCCCATAATCATTGGCTATTAGAGCTGTTTCACGGACAAACCTTGGCGTTTAAGGACTATGCCTTGCAGTTCCTTGGCAAACTATTTGATTATCTGCTGCAACAGCGGGGCGAAAAAATCACCGTTGTGGGCGCTACTAGTGGTGATACGGGTAGTGCTGCTATTGAAGCCTGTCGCGATAAGTCCACCATCGAGATTTTTATCCTCCATCCGCACGGGCGTGTTTCTGACGTGCAACGGCGGCAAATGACTACCGTGCTGTCTCCCAACGTGCATAACATTGCGCTCAAGGGCACGTTTGATGATTGCCAAGATATTGTCAAAGCCCTGTTTAACGACCTGCCGTTCCGCAAACAGCACAATCTCTCGGCGATTAACTCGATTAACTGGGCACGAATTTTAGCGCAAGTGGTGTATTATGCCTCCACCGCTCTCGCCCTAGGCGCACCCGACAGGCCTGTTTCTTTTGCCGTCCCCACAGGCAATTTCGGCAATGTCTATGCGGCGTTCGTGGCGCGAAAAATGGGACTACCTATCGAGCACCTCGCCATTGGCACCAACAAAAACGATATTCTCACGCGCTTTTTTGCCAGCGGCAGCATGGCAGTGACGGGCGTTAGCCCTACCCTTGCCCCCAGCATGGACATTCAAGTTTCTAGCAACTTTGAACGTCTGTTGTTTGATGCCTACAACGGCGATAGTGCAAAACTTAGTACTACCATGCAGGAGTTCCGCGCTACAGGGCAATATACCGTACCACCTGCCCTGCACAACTCCCTCACCGCGCTTTTTTCTGCCTATCGCTTTGATGATGCCGATATTACTCGCATCATCAGCACTACCTACCAAACCACAGGGGAGCTGATTGACCCACACACCGCCATTGGCGTTGCCGCCGCACAACACGCCCTTGCGGATGGCAGAACTACCGCCCCCATCGTCTCGCTTGCCTGTGCCCACCCTGCGAAATTCCCCGATGCAGTGCAGGCAGCCACGGGGGTATTTCCAGAACTACCGTTGTGGCTCAGTGATTTACATAGTCGCGAGGAACGAATGGTAGTGCTAGAAAATAGTGTGGAGGCGATACGGGGTTTTATAGCCGCCAAGGATATTATTTAAGACCCAAACTATATTCTTGACAAAGATACATAGTATATTAAATTCAATACATCTATTTCCCGCTGCTTCTCGCCCAACCCTCGTTGGAAAGGAAGCATGGTACATAGTCATTGCTTGATGTCCGTGTTAACGTAAAAACCTATCGCCATTGGCGAGGAAGAAAAAGATGACTAAACAACATTCTGATGAGGAAACTGCCTTGATTCTTGAGGCAGACCTTGATCGCTACGGTATACTTGCAGAACTTCGGGAGCAAGCTGAGGTTGCGAAGCGTCAAGCTATTCTCGAAGCATTAGATGCATCAGAGCGTGTTAAAAACCAGTTGGCGGAGCTAAATATCCGCCTTACCGAGGGTGCGAACACTGAAGCTTATAATAAGTACGCTTTAATTCTCGAAGGCTTTGAAGCCTTTCTTGAAGTGTTCCGCAAGGGGATTGAGCCCATCTAGCAACCCTATATTATAGTCATTCCAAAACAAAATTACCCATGAGGAGTTGCTCAAGATTTTTCCCTGAATAGATGAGTCTTTTTTTGAGTACGGCAAAAGCCTGTTCAATAGGGTTGAGGTCTGGACTGTATGTTGGGAGAGGCAAGAGAGAATGCCCA
>CANGXP010000070.1 GCA_947457935.1 Alphaproteobacteria bacterium
CAGTGTCTTGCGGCTAATGCTAAATATCTCGCATGCCTTAGACTGCAACCCACCATCTTGAACGTATTTTACTGCTCGTTCCCGCAGATCTATGCTGTAGCTCATGAAACCATTATAACATGAGTAATTTTGTTTTGGAAGGACTATATCTCTCGCGTGAAGACAAAAGGAATGAAAAAGACCCACAACTACAAGCGCGCTGGAAAATGCTGCCTGATGGCATTAAGATAGCGTTATTCGCAGAGGCGTATCAAAAAGGATACGGAGCGTTTCAGGGCGACAGCAATAAATCCTTGCGTGAGAATCTATGGGCAGGGATTGAAGCGCTTGAGCAACGCAACTTCAACAAGGCGGCTACGCATTTCCAAGAAGTTGCTGAACTCATAGAACATAATCCTCTTGATGATGCAGCATATCAAGAACGCCATAAACAAACAGTCGTGTATATGAAGCGGGGCATTGAGCAGATGCAAAACTCAAACCAACAGGGAAAACCCCCGCCTATTGACCTTAAAGGCTTTGTTACACAAGCAATGCGGGGCGCGTTAGAGCGATAACACTCTATTTTTATTGATATATTGCTATTTTTGCGTCAATGCAGTATAGGGGGTAGTAACACTTGAATTTACATAAAATAGCATTTGCAACTTTATGGTGAATTCTAGGATGTTAAAGTCCTTTGTCAGCAGGTGAAAGACCCTGCTTAATGCCTATGCTAAAAAAACTTATTGCCCCAGCAATGGTGGTGATTCTCTTGTTCTCCTATGCCTTAGATGCGTTAGCGCGTCCGTATCGTCATCGAGAGCCATCTACCCTTGAACAGGTGTTAGGCGGAATTATTCTTGGGGGTGTTCTGATAAAGGTGTTTACAACGCCTTCACAGCCACAAATTGTTCCTGCTCAACCTTCGTCAACCTTTATCCCTGAGGGGATGACGTTTGGAACGAATAATTCTGGTTCCGTACCTGCTCCCTCCGCGTCAATTTCTGAAGCTTCCTCTGAATTCCCCAAAATTCTTCAGATTCTGCAGAATATGACATACAGACCAATAAAATATAGACCTGATCAGGGCTATATTGATTTAGTTTCGGAGTCAGGACGTTCAAGGGTTGTAGTGACAACCCAAAGACAGTCTCTATCAACCGTTCCCGATATTGGGAAGGGAGATATTCAACGGAGATTGAGTGGCGCTGGCAACACACTGCTTTTCCTCAACGTGGGGGAGATGCAGTTTGCCACTGCTGGAGGATTCCAGTTTTTCGTTTATATCGTCTATTAAAACATGCCTCCCTGCACACTCTTCCTAAAAGAGTGCTGCAGGGGGGATTTTATCTCACCCCGCCACCACAAGCTCTGCCGCATAGACTTTCAGCTTCACGGGTTGAATCTGCCCACAATGCGCCACATCCACAGAATGCAGCCGCCCTTCAAGGTGCTGTTCCCAGAAGCTCAAGAATTTTTTCAGTTTAGGAAAATCGGGGGAGAGGTCTAAATCCTGCCACAGATACACCTGTAGCAAGTCGGGGAAATCAGGCATGAAGTAGAATATTTCCGCCGTTGTCAGGCGAAAGTCCTTCTCCCATTGTTGCCGAAAATCGTCACTAATCATTACCCTAGTATGCGAGAATTTTGTAAAGAAAGGGTTAAGGCAGTCCAAGGCTATTAAAGATTTCCTCCATAGTGGATTCTCGCTTTCGCGGGAATGACAATTTAGACCTGCCTGTCATTCCCGCGAAAGCGGGAATCCACTCTTCAGTAAAAATGTGCCCACCTATCTTTAGGGCAACACTCTCAAAAAATTTCTTTACCGCCGCAACGCCGTTAAAATCCCCTCTAAAGTCTGCACTTCTTGGGTGGAAAGCTGTGCGCGGGTAAACAGCGTTTGAATGTTGCGCATCATCAGCGGGCGTTTCTCTTCAGGAAACAAAAAGCCCTTGTCAATAAGGCTCGACTCAAGCCGATTCAAAAAATGCAGCAGTTGCGCTTTATCAGCGGGTGGCTCTAACCCTGTATCAACAGCAGCAACAGGCGCGCTATGCATCAGCGTATAACACACCAACAACACCGCTTGCGCCAGATTAAGCGAGCTAAAATCAGGGTTCAGGGGAATGGTAAGCACATAATCCGCAAGGGCAATCGCCTCATTTTCTAAACCAGAGCGTTCTGCCCCAAACAAAATGCCGATGTGCTCTTGCGGGGCAACGGCACGATGTGTGGGCAGGGCGGGGAGTTCCACCACAGGCTTATTCATCGCCCGTTGCCGTGCGGTGGTCGCATAGACTGTTGTGCAATCGGCAATAGCCTCCGCAACAGTGTCAAAAACTGTTGCCTGTTCTAGTAAAGCATCCGCTCCCGCGCTAGCTTTTATCGCGCTCTCGCTTGGCCAACCATCACGGGGCGCAACAAGCCGCAGTTGGGTAAAGCCACAGTTCAGCATCGCACGGGCGCACATGCCAATGTTTTCGCCCAGTTGCGGGTTTACAAGAATGAGGGTGGGGGAGAGTATTTGCATAGCGGTGCAATCTTTACAGGGTTGCTCTAAAACCTATTCACAATTTCGCTAGACCGCCAGCGAGAATCGATGTTTTAGAGCACCAGCGCGCAGTGTATTTTTCATACATGAGCACTGGAGCGCAAGAAAACATCGATTTGCAGCAAGGTATAGTAGAAAGTGTGGGTAGGTTTTTATACATTGCCATGATAAAAATACCACCCCAACCCTAAAGTAAACAGCGTCCACCCATACAAAGTATGCTCCAGCCACACCAGCGCAAGGGATTTACTTGCGTGATAGGTGTGTGCAAACAGCAAGCCGCCAAAAAAACTTAAGACCACCGCCAGAACATTACCAAACATAACGTGAATCAGCGCAAATGCCACCGCATTGGCAAGCATCATGCTGAGCGGTGTTTTAAACAGCGATGTATAGCGATGAAAGAAAAATGCCCGATAAATAATTTCTTGCGGCAACGCCGATAAAAAGGGGTAAAAACACAGCACCATCATCCACAAAGTCGGGCGTTCTGTGGGGAATTGCAAAAATAAGGCTGGCTCATAAAAATAGGTGTATGCCAGCAGCATCGCGGAACACACCACCCATTTCCCCAGCATCTGCATCAAATAACGAGATTTTAACGCCCCTGCATTCCACAAGAGAAAAAACTCCGCTCGATGCTTTCGCGCTGCAAACAGCACCGCAAACGTAAACACCCACAACAAGGCAAAGCCGATTGCAAGCGGTTGAATGAACGGCAATGCAATCGGCAGAGCTAAAAACAGCAGGAGGAATTCAAGAGAGCGAGGCGGCATAGTAAACTATAGTCATTCCAAAACAAAATTACCCATGAGGAGTTGCTCAAGATTTTTCCCTGAATAGATGAGTCTTTTTTTGAGTACGGCAAAAGCCTGTTCAATAGGGTTGAGGTCTGGACTGTATGTTGGGAGAGGCAAGAGAGAATGCCCAC
>CANGXP010000071.1 GCA_947457935.1 Alphaproteobacteria bacterium
GTCGTTTACCACACAAGCCGCAGCGCAGGCGTTTGTGGATGGGGCTGGATGTGGTGTTGGGTGTGATAACGCTACGCGCAACACAGGCACAGGAACGCCGCGTTATATTGGGGTGCGGGGGCAGGTGACGTATAACTTTATAACCCCTGTAAACAAAATTTTTGTCGGCGATAACACCAAAGTGCTGAAGTTTGGTCAGGTTGTGCCTGTTGGGATAACGGTTTGCCCTGCAGGGGAAGCATTGACCAGTGCAGGCGTGTGCGCTGCCTCAACCGTCACCTGTGGCGCGGGTCAGTTCCTTACCGCAAGTGGGACGTGTTCAGCCGCTGTGCCTGTGTGTAATGGTGCAGGGCAAGCCTTGCAGTTTGATGGGACGAATTGGAGTTGTGTTAGTAGTGGGGCTCCTGTTCGGAAATGGAAATCAGGATCATATCATTATGGTTGGACTGAACACTGGGATGGTATTAGTACGACGATAAGTTTGGGGGTTAGCAGCGCTGATTATCAAGTTTGTTATTTTGAGAATTATATGCATGATGGAGGGCAAGGCGGATATTGTAACTTAATTGATTGGGGAGTTTGGCATCTTAATTATGGAAAATGGCAGAGTGGTTCTGTAAACTGTATAGTTACCTGCATAGGATGGTAAAAGAGAGATTATAATGCACAGGTAATACGACGATACTAGGACTATACACAGCTCTACTCAACAATCTCCTCCACCCCATACCCCTGCACATACAGCAAACTCACTAAATCGGTGTGGAGGATATGAATCGGCGCAACAGCGGCAACAGATGGTTTTGCTTTGTAGGCAATCCCTAATCCTGCAGCAGTAATCATGGCAAGGTCATTCGCGCCATCGCCTACAGCAAGGGAATCTTCCATCCGCAAGTCTTGCTGCGCCACAAGTCGCTCAAGGGCATCAAGTTTTGCTTGCTTATCCAAAATCGGTTCTTGCACATAGCCTGTGAGCGTGCCCTCTGCGACCAACAGCACGTTTGCTTGGTTTTCATCAAAGCCGAGGGTGTTTTGCACCATTTGGGTGAATTGTTGAAACCCGCCCGAGACAAGGGCGCAATAGCAGCCGTTTGCTTGCAGGGTTTTAATCAGCGTTGCTGCCCCCTTTGAAAACTCCATTTGCGCAAGTGTTTCTTCAATCGCGCTAACAGGCAAGCCTTTCAGCATCAACACCCGCTCGCGTAGCGCATCTTTAAAGGAAATTTCCCCGTTCATGGCGCGTTGGGTAATGGCGGCAATCGGCTCTTTTAAGCCTACAAACGCTGCCATTTCATCTAGCGACTCACCCGTAAGAATGGTGGAGTCCATATCAGCAATCAATAATTTTTTACGGCGATTTTCAGTGAACGGTTGAATCGCCACATCAATTGGCGCGTCTTTTATCACCGTTGCAATCGTGCCCGTGAGGCTGACTTTGTCTGTCGCTGTGCAGGTAATGTCAAATGCGTGGGCAGGCGCAAGCCAGCGGCTCTCCGTAATATGCGCACGCCCCACCGCGTCACATACCGCCTCAACAGTGCTTTGTGTAAGATTCTCAGCAATAAGCGTGACAAAAAAGCGGTGCATCATGTAGGATACCTTCAGAAAAACACTGATATGCCACCATCTCCCGTCTCCCGCAAGCCTCTTGTTGTTGTTATCGCAGGTGTCACCGCCAGCGGGAAATCCGCTCATGCCCTCAACCATGCCCAACAACACAACGGCGTAGTGATAAATGCCGATAGCCAGCAGGTGTATGCGGGCATCCCGATTGTCACCGCCCAACCAACTTTGCAAGAGCAACAGCTTGTAGCGCATCGGCTGTATGGCTATATGCCTCCCACCCGCGCCCTGTCTGCAGGGGCATGGCGAGAACACGCCGTAACCGCTATTGAGGAAACACTGGCAGCAGGCAAAGTGCCTATTATCACGGGCGGCACGGGGTTATATCTAAAAACCCTGATGCAGGGCTTGTCGCCCATTCCTGACGTGCCGCCAGAATATCGCCAAGCAGCCACAAAAATGCTGGAAGAGGAGGGGAGGGAGGCGTTCTATGGCTATCTTGCCACCATAGACCCCGCCGCCGCTGCACGGTTAAAAGTGGGGGATACGCAACGGCTGATTCGTGCCGTGGAAGTATTCCTCGCCACAGGCAAATCGTTGTCTTTTTGGCAGGCGCAACCCGCCACCCCCGCACCCTATCATTTCCAAACCACCGTGTTGTTGCCAGACCGCGCCTTGCTTTATGAGCGCATCAATGCCCGTTTCAACCAAATGATAGCAGCGGGAGCAGTGGCAGAAGTCGAGGCATTGCTTGCACAAAACATCCCCGCCACCTTACCTGCGATGAAAGCCGTGGGCGTGCCAGAACTCGCGGGGTACATAAGGGGAGAATGGATGCTGGAAGCCGCCATAACCCAAGCCCAGCAAGCCAGTCGTAATTATGCCAAGCGGCAATATACGTGGTTTCGGAATCAGGGGGAATTTACACAAAACAACAACACAGAACCCTGTTAACGTTTTGTATACATTCACGATGTAGTTTTAATATATATATGCCAAAGCAACCCAAACATATTTTTCATCCTGAACGTTTGCTGGCGACAATCGCTTGTCTTGCTGTAGCAGGTCTAGGCGTGAACTTAATCAGTGCTGCTTTTAAAGGGGAAGATGCAAAGCAACCCGCAGAACCCGTTAGTGTTCCCGCAACGCCCACCACAGATTCCCTTGCAAAAGTAAACCTTATCCCCGAAAAACAATCCACCGCCTACCGCGATACCGTCTATAATTTTTTGCAACAAGAAGGGATAGAGGGTTTTCGGTCAAAGCCGTATCTTGACATATATGGGAATTTAACAATTGGTGTCGGTTTTAAAATCAGCAAAGATTCCGCTTTCCCATGGTCTAAGTATCCTGCTTTAATGGAAGAAATGAGTGAAAACCAAGCACGAGAAGTTTTCGAGGGATGGTTTGCCCCCGACACTGAGAAAAAAATCCTCTTATATAGTCATTCCAAAACAAAATTACCCATGAGGAGTTGCTCAAGATTTTTCCCTGAATAGATGAGTCTTTTTTTGAGTACGGCAAAAGCCTGTTCAATAGGGTTGAGGTCTGGACTGTATGTTGGGAGAGGCAAGAGAGAATGCCCAC
>CANGXP010000072.1 GCA_947457935.1 Alphaproteobacteria bacterium
CGAACCGTTATACTCAGGCCAATTCTTTATTTTGTACTTTGACTTCGGCTTATTATTATCATTCATGGCACTGATCCGGCTTCTTATTGTTAATTAAGCCTTATCAGGGATAACACCTCTTGCATAACTCTTATTTGTGCAACAAAGCCATATTTTGGCTATGCCCATAAAACTTCAAACAGAAGTGCGCAATCGTCCTCTTGAATTACTCCCCCCACGCAACATCCTCATCAATTTCTGCATCGCTTAATTTCCCAGGGACAACGGTGATGGGTACACGCAAAGACCCTGCCATTTTGCCAATAAGGGTGCTGACTAAAATACCAGGATTTTCGGGGTTATCCGCCGCTGCCAACACGACATGGCATAACGAGGATTCCTCTTCTAGCAACGCAAGCAACGCTTCTTGAGCGATGCCCTCGCGGATGTAAGGAACGGCGGTAATGCCGCTTAGTGTTTCCACAATCAATGCCCATTTTTGCACAATATTTTCGCCTTCAAGGCGAGCTTCTTCGCGCATCAGGTTTTGCACGGCAGACCAATGCTGGAAATTTGCAGGCTCTAATACATACAACAGGGCGACCCCGAATCCTTGCCGTTTGGCAAGCCGACAAGCATAGCGAATTGCGGCGCGGAGTTCAGCGGATGTATCAACTATACAAAGAATTTTTCTTTCCATGTTCTAAGCCTTTTTAAAGAGGGTTGTTGAACCCCAACCAACCGCCACTGCCAACAACACAGCCAGCAAGCCATAAAGCGCCGTGTGGCGATGGGCGAATAAAAATACCTCTGCCCCAATACCATCTTTGGAAATGTGCAGCGGCGTTGTTTGCGCTGCAACAACCTCCCCCTTACGCAACAAAAACGTATCAACCGTATACCGACCAATCGGGACGTTTTCAGGGAATTTCAACGGTACTCGGAACAGTTTATCGCCTAAAAACGAGGTTGTGCCTACTTTTTCACTATACAGATTATCTTGCTGTTTTTTTTGTAAAATTTCGAGGCGGAATTGCTGTGAAACAGCGGCAGTGGTGGTGGTGTTGGGCGCAACGGGCATATCTAGGGTATACAACCCTAGTTGATTGCGTTGGCGCAATAGCGGCGGCACGGTATCGTTGAGCGGATGGACGCTATAGGCTGCGTAATAAGAGGGGATTTCCTCAAAAATAGCTTGTTGTGTGTTCATCCAAATTCCATGCCGTTGTTCTTTTTGCCGCATGATGATGTTTTGGGCAGGCCCTCTTACCACAAACACAAGATTATCTTCAGGGGTAAGTTTTTGATCAATCGAGCCAAATAGCACCAGTTCTGCCCCATGAAAATCCGTTTCAATGGCGATGATATGACTGGAGAGATCCGCAATCAGGGCTTGCGCATTAGCAGACAGCGGGAGGAGGGCGTACACTAAAAAAGAGATCAAAAAAGAGAGGAGTCGCTTCATTGCGGTATCACCTCAAGGGTATAGGGATTTTCCGGCTCTAACAGCAAGCCTGTTGCCATTTTTAGGGCAATGCCCAATGCCAGTACGGCTAAGAATAATCGCGCTGTTTCAGGCTTAATTTTTTGCCCCCATTTCGTGCCAAATTGCACGCCAACAACTGCGCCAATCAGCAACAAAAACGCGAGCATCACATCCACCGTTTGGTTGTGTATGCTTTGTAGTAATGTTGTAAGGGCGGTGGTGAAAATAATTTGAAACAGCGATGTGCCAATCACCATTTGCCCCGGCATACCAAGAATATATACCATGGCGGGAATCATAATAAATCCGCCGCCGATGCCCATGGTTGCAACCAACAGCCCCACAAGCATTCCAATCACAATCGGTAATAACGCGCTGATGTAGAGCTTTGATTGCGGGAACTTCATTTTGAAGGGCAGCGTCCGCATGAGCCAGCTATGGTGCAGCCGATATTTCAACGAGGTGTTAAGGGGCTTCGGCGTGTTGTCACGGCGGAGGGATTTAACGCTCTCTAGCAACATGAGAAGGGCAATACTGCCCAAAAACACAATATAACACAGGGAAATAACAAGATCGATTTGCCCTAAGCTTTGCAGGTGACTGAAGAGCAACACGCCGCCATATGAGCCGCTTAACGCCCCAACCAGCAGCACACAGCCCATTTTTGCATCAACATTTTTGCGCCGCCAGTGGGTGAGCGTGCCAACGAGTGATGCGCCCACCATCTGATTGGCTTGGGAGGCAACCGCCACAGCAGGGGGCACACCAATAAAAATGAGCAGCGGCGTGAGAATAAACCCGCCGCCAATACCAAACATGCCCGCTGCAACGCCCGACACGCCGCCCAGTAGCAGCACCAGAATGACATTGAGGGATATTTCAGCAATGGGGAAGTAGAGTTCCATGGGGGAGGTGTAGATCTAACAGTATAAACCTGTACCAGACACTGGACCCTAGCCTTCGCTGGGGATTCGCTCGGTGTGCTTGCTACTCAGGTCGAATCCCCAGCGAAGGCTGGGGTCCAGAAAAGTATCTCTTGGTGCAGGGGTATACTGTTAATCTCTCTATACATGTAATGAGGGAATAAGTAAATGCGGCTAAAAAAGCACAAGATTTTCGTCGGAGAGGAAAAATTCACTACCTTTGGTTATGGAATAGTGTTTATTTGCGTTTAAATGATGCTGTGATGGTGTTTGAGAATTTTACGCTACTATGGTAGCCGAAAAATATTAGAGGTTATTTCTGGTGCATCCTACGAGGTTTTTTTAAGTAATGACAAAAAGTTTAAACTTCAGCAGCACTTTCTGCCAACACCACACATTTGTTGTCGTTCATTTCAACGAACCCGCCTTGCAGTGTGTATTGCTCTACAACTTTGTTGTTAGCATACACGTCTATCGTGCCTTCCCCCAAGGTGGTGATAATCGGCGCATGGAACGGCATAATGCCAATTTGCCCGTCTGTTGCAGGCAGCACCGCCATCTCCACCTCTTTAGAGAGGAAAACTTTTTCAGGGGTGACGATTTCGAGGAGGAAGGTGTTCATAAGAGGGATAAGGGGTAGGGGTTAAGGGGTAAG